>NC_014306.1:4800157-5100167 GCF_000196615.1 Erwinia billingiae Eb661 | reverse complement strand
ATGTTTTATCCAGATCCTTTTGACGTCATCGTAATCGGTGGTGGTCATGCGGGTACCGAAGCCGCAATGGCGGCTGCCCGAATGGGTCAGCAAACCCTGCTATTAACCCATAACATTGATACGCTTGGACAAATGTCCTGTAATCCGGCGATCGGTGGGATTGGAAAAGGACATCTGGTTAAAGAAGTGGACGCACTTGGCGGGCTGATGGCACATGCCATCGATCGGGCTGGCATACAGTTTAGGATACTAAACGCGAGCAAAGGTCCTGCGGTTCGGGCTACCCGTGCTCAGGCTGACCGCGTGCTTTACCGACAGGCCGTGCGTACTGCGCTAGAGAATCAGCCAAACCTGATGATCTTCCAACAGGCGGTAGACGATCTTATCGTTGAGAACGATCGTGTTGTCGGTGCAGTCACCCAGATGGGACTGAAGTTCCGTGCTAAGTCGGTCGTTCTGACGGTCGGAACCTTCCTCGACGGTAAAATTCACATCGGTCTGGATAACTACAGCGGCGGTCGTGCAGGCGATCCTCCTTCGATTCCGCTGGCACGTCGTCTGCGTGAACTGCCGTTGCGTGTCAGCCGTCTGAAAACCGGAACGCCACCGCGTATCGATGCCAGAACCATTGATTTCAGCGTGCTGGATCCGCAGCATGGCGATACGCCAATGCCGGTCTTCTCTTTCATGGGCAATGTGTCACAGCATCCACAACAGGTGCCTTGCTACATCACCTACACCAACGAGAACACCCACGAGGTGATCCGCAATAACCTCGATCGCAGCCCGATGTACTCCGGCGTGATTGAAGGAATTGGTCCACGCTACTGTCCGTCGATTGAAGACAAGGTGATGCGTTTTGCCGATCGTAACGCGCACCAGATCTTCCTCGAGCCGGAAGGCCTGACCAGCAATGAAATTTACCCAAATGGCATCTCTACCAGCCTGCCGTTTGACGTTCAGATCCAGATCGTCCGGTCGATGAAGGGACTGGAAAACGCGAAGATCGTTCGACCTGGCTATGCCATCGAGTACGATTTCTTCGATCCTCGCGATCTGAAACCGACGCTGGAAAGCAAACATATCCAGGGTCTGTTCTTTGCCGGACAGATCAACGGCACTACCGGTTACGAAGAAGCGGCGGCTCAGGGACTGCTGGCTGGTCTGAACGCGGGTCGCCTGTCTGCTGACAAAGAGACCTGGGCACCCCGCCGCGATCAGGCTTACCTTGGCGTACTGGTGGACGATCTCTGCACGCTGGGTACCAAAGAGCCGTACCGCATGTTTACCTCACGTGCTGAATACCGCCTGATGCTGCGTGAAGACAATGCCGATCTGCGTCTGACCGAAGCCGGTCGTGAACTGGGTCTGGTTGACGATGCCCGCTGGGCTCGCTTCAACGAGAAACTGGAAAGCATCGAAAAAGAACGCCAGCGTCTGCGCGATATTTGGGTACACCCGAAATCAGACAGCGTGGAAGAAGTGAACGGCGTGCTGAGTGCTGCGCTGACCAAGGAAGCCAGCGGTGAAGATCTGCTTCGCCGTCCGGAAATGACCTATCAGCAGCTGATGACCCTGAGCACCTTTGCCCCGGCACTGGCCGATCCTCAGGCGGCTGAGCAGGTTGAGATTCAGGTGAAGTACGAAGGCTACATTGCGCGCCAGCAGGAAGAGATTAATCGCCAGCAGCGCAATGAGAATACCTTGCTGCCGGCAGAACTGGATTATCATCAGGTGAGCGGCCTCTCCAATGAGGTGATTGCCAAGCTGAACGATCACAAACCGGGATCGATTGGCCAGGCATCGCGTATTTCTGGGATCACCCCGGCGGCGATCTCCATTCTGTTGATCTACCTGAAAAAGCAGGGCTTGCTGCGTAAAAGCGCCTGACTTTCACTGACAGTCACAACGTAAGAGGGGCGGGAGTTTTCTCGCCCCTCTTGTATTTGTCAGGCGGGACGAATAAATTCCCCCCAAAATCCCTCACAGGACCTCATTGTGATTAATAAACTCACTTCGCTGCTTAAAGCGGCTACTATTTCTCTGTCCGATCAGCAAAAAAACCAGCTGGTGGGCTATGTTGAAATGCTGCACAAGTGGAATAAAGCCTACAATCTGACGTCAGTGCGTGACCCTGAGCAGATGCTGATCCGCCATATCATGGACAGCATTGTGGTTGAGCCACACCTGCAGGGCAGCCGCTTTATTGATGTCGGCACCGGTCCCGGCCTGCCAGGCGTACCCTTAGCGATTGTCCGGCCTGACGCGCATTTCACCCTGCTGGACAGCTTAGGCAAGCGCATACGCTTCCTGAAGCAGGTTCAGCATGAGCTGAAGCTGGTGAACATAGAGCCAGTGCAGAGTAGGGTAGAGGACTTTCCTGCGGAGCCACCGTTTGATGGCGTGATTAGCCGGGCCTTTGCTTCACTGAACGATATGCTCAACTGGTGCCACCATTTGCCAGGCGAAAAAGGCCAGTTTTATGCCCTGAAAGGCGTCGTTCCTGACGATGAACTGGCGACATTACCGGCGGGATTTGCTGTTGATCGGGTGGTCAAATTAGCGGTTCCTCAGCTGGAAGGTGAGCGTCATTTGATTGTGGTTAACGTGACGAAATAAGCAGCAGGCGCTGCTTTTTTATTCCGCACTGGCGGCGATATTTCGGCGTTTTTTACCCGGATTATCCGCCTGAAGCGGAATAGCCTTATTGTCTGTAAGTGCTTTATGTTACTGGATTTTAGTTAAGTTCGGTGACTATCCTGCCAGGTGACGACACCTGGCGTGCCAGACCGGCTAAGGTGTTGTCTGAAAATGCATCAGTTGAACGATCGCATTCACACTTTTTTCCGCTGCCAGGTTGTTTCGACAAGGTTAAAAGCACAGGCTGAAATTATCCGACACGATTGGCAACATTTAACCTTATTTTCACATTCCATTATCATTAACATCACCTTTTGCCGCCATTATCGTCTGGTCAGTCGTCACGCAGGAAAATATATCCCCTTTATAAATCGACGTAAGTAATGGCTTATGGGGCGAGAATTAGTTGCTACGAATGTCAATAAGGGCTTTTAATCGACAATAATTGCCATATTTAAATTATCATTAGGTAACTTATTGAATTGTATTAGGTGTTTTAATTTAAATTTCATTCTAATGAGACTAATCCTGCACAGAACTTAAGCATTAAGTTACCGAAGTGTGATCACACGCACGCTTTATGAGCAAGGTTTGTCGGCTATTGCAGTAAATTTCACTTGGTTTGCTGTTCTTTACAATTTTGAAAAACAGGCCTGTGGAAAGAAATTTAAATAATTGTTCACCTTTTCGCTACTTATCCATTGAAATCGCAGGGGCGCACCGTATAATTTGCTCGTTTTTTGCTGCTTGACTCAAAAGAGCAAAGGCAGTTTTATACGACACGCGACATACCCCGGATGGGGCAGGAGAGTTTCAGCGTCATGTCAGTGTCCCTTTACAGAGTAAAATTTGCCCGAACCGTGCTGATGCTTCAGCTGGTGACTTTCGTCGTAATCGGCGCGCTGTTTGCCCTGAAAGATCTGGCGTGGGGCTTGTCCGCCCTCGCGGGTGGACTGGCAGCCTGGCTGCCAAACATTGTGTTTATGATTTTTGCCTGGCGTCATCAGGCAGGAGACCCAGTGAAAGGGCGCATCGCCTGGACTTTTTTACTGGGTGAGGTGCTGAAGGTCCTGGCCACCATTCTCCTGCTGGTGTTGGCGCTGGCAGTATTTGGGGCGGCGTTTACACCGCTCGGACTGGCCTGGTTATCGGTGCTGATTGTGCAAATCGTCGCACCGGCTGTAATTAACAACAAAGGGTAAGAGGCATCATGGCTGCAGGAGAAATCTCTACGCCGCAGGAATACATAGGTCATCACCTGAAGAATCTTCAGCTTGATCTGCGTACCTTCGAGCTAGTGAATCCACACGACGCACCGTCGTTCTGGGTACTAAATATCGACTCCATGTTTTTCTCTGTGGTGCTCGGACTGGTGTTTCTGGTGCTGTTTCGTTCAGTTGCGAAATCAGCCACCAGCGGCGTACCGGGTAAAATGCAGGCCGCGATCGAGTTGGTAATTGGTTTTGTCGACGACAACGTCCGCGACATGTATCACGGTAAAAGCAAATTAATCGCACCGCTGGCCCTGACGATTTTCGTCTGGGTGTTCCTGATGAACTTCATGGACCTGCTGCCTATAGACTTCCTGCCGTATATCGGTGAGCACGTCTTAGGTTTGCCAGCGTTGCGTGTGGTGCCTTCTGCAGACGTGAACATCACGCTGTCTATGGCACTTGGCGTATTTGTTTTGATTCTGTTCTACAGCATCAAGATGAAAGGCATTGGCGGCTTTACGAAAGAGCTGACACTGCAACCCTTCAATCACCCGATTTTCATTCCGATCAACCTGATTCTGGAAGGTGTGAGCCTGCTGTCCAAACCGGTATCTCTGGGTCTGCGACTGTTCGGAAACATGTATGCGGGTGAATTGATTTTTATCCTGATTGCCGGTCTGTTGCCGTGGTGGTCACAGTGGATCCTGAATGTGCCTTGGGCCATTTTCCACATCCTGATCATTTCGTTGCAGGCTTTCATTTTCATGGTCTTAACGATTGTCTATCTGTCGATGGCATCTGAAGAACATTGATTTTTTACTTAACACTACTGCGTTTTAACTGAAACAAACTGGAGACTGTCATGGAAAACCTGAATATGGATCTGCTGTACATGGCTGCCGCTGTGATGATGGGCTTAGCGGCAATCGGTGCTGCAATCGGTATCGGCATCCTCGGAGGCAAATTCCTGGAAGGCGCTGCGCGTCAACCGGATCTTATCCCTCTGCTGCGTACGCAGTTCTTTGTTGTAATGGGTCTGGTGGATGCAATCCCAATGATCGCTGTTGGTCTGGGTCTGTACGTGATGTTTGCTGTCGCGTAATAACCGATAGTTCATCGCCGGGTGTTATGTCTGGTGATGAACGGATTCTTCCGGTTGGCTTGCCAGCCGGAGAAAAAGTTAACTTAACAAGAGGCATTGTGCTGTGAACATTAACGCAACAATCCTCGGCCAGGCTATCGCGTTCATCCTGTTTGTCCTGTTCTGCATGAAGTACGTATGGCCGCCTTTAATGGCCGCTATTGAAAAGCGCCAGAAAGAAGTTGCCGAAGGCCTTGCTTCCGCTGAACGTGCCAAAAAAGATTTGGATCTCGCGCAGGCTAATGCGACCGATCAGCTGAAGAAAGCGAAAGAAGAAGCTCAGGTAATCATCGAACAAGCTAACAAGCGCCGTTCGCAGATCCTGGACGAAGTCAAAGCTGAGGCTGAGCAGGAACGTAACAAGATCGTCACCCAGGCGCAGGCTGAAATTGATGCTGAGCGTAAACGTGCACGTGAAGAGTTGCGGAAGCAAGTCGCGATGCTGGCAATTGCCGGCGCCGAGAAAATCATTGAACGTTCCGTGGATGAAGCTGCTAACAGCGACATCGTTGATAAACTGGTCGCTGAACTGTAAGGAGGAAGGGGCTGATGTCTGAATTTACTACTGTAGCTCGCCCCTACGCCAAAGCAGCTTTTGACTTTGCTGTTGAGCATCAAAGTGTCGATCGCTGGCAGCAGATGCTGGCGTTCGCTACCGAGGTAGCCAGCAATGAACAGGTAGCAGAACTTCTTTCCGGCGCTGTTGCGCCGGAAGCGTTGTCTGCACAGTTCATCGCTATCTGTGGTGATCAACTGGATGAAGCCGGTCAGAACCTTGTTAAGGTCATGGCTGAAAACAAACGTTTACCAGCGCTTCCCGATGTACTGGCTCAGTTTATCCAACTACGTGCCGCACATGATGCGACCGCGGACGTTGAGGTAATCTCATCCACTACACTGAGTGACGAACAGCTGACCAAAATCAGCGCCGCTATGGAAAAACGTCTGTCACGCAAAGTTAAGCTGAATTGCAAAATCGATAAATCTGTATTGGCAGGCGTAATCATCCGAGCGGGTGATATGGTCATTGACGGCAGCGTACGCGGCCGTCTCGAGCGTCTTACAGACGTCTTGCAGTCTTAAGGGGACTGGAGCATATGCAACTGAATTCCACCGAAATCAGCGAACTGATCAAGCAGCGCATTGCTCAGTTCAATGTAGTGAGCGAAGCTCACAATGAAGGCACTATTGTATCCGTCAGTGACGGCATCATCCGCGTAAACGGCCTGGCCGATGTTATGCAGGGTGAGATGATCGCACTGCCGGGCAACCGTTACGCAATCGCACTGAACCTGGAGCGCGACTCCGTTGGTGCAGTCGTGATGGGCCCATACGCTGACCTTGCCGAAGGCATGAAAGTTAAGTGTACTGGCCGTATTCTTGAAGTACCGGTTGGTCGTGGCCTGTTAGGCCGCGTGGTGAACACCCTGGGTGCACCAATCGACGGTAAAGGCGCAATCGACAACGATGGCTTCTCGCCAATCGAAGTGATTGCACCAGGCGTTATCGATCGTCAGTCCGTTGACCAGCCTGTGCAGACTGGCTACAAGTCAGTCGATGCGATGATCCCAATCGGCCGTGGCCAGCGTGAGCTGATCATCGGTGACCGTCAGACCGGTAAAACCGCGATGGCGATCGATGCGATCATCAACCAGCGTGATTCCGGCATCAAGTGTGTGTACGTCGCTATCGGTCAGAAAGCGTCGACTATCGCTAACGTGGTTCGCAAACTGGAAGAACACAACGCACTGGCTAACACCATCGTTGTTGTGGCTACCGCATCTGAGTCTGCTGCTCTGCAGTACCTGGCTCCGTATGCAGGTTGCGCCATGGGCGAATACTTCCGTGACCGCGGTGAAGATGCACTGATCGTGTACGATGACCTGTCTAAACAGGCTGTTGCTTACCGTCAGGTTTCCCTGCTGCTGCGCCGTCCGCCAGGTCGTGAAGCTTTCCCTGGTGACGTGTTCTATCTCCACTCCCGTCTGCTGGAGCGTGCTTCTCGCGTTAACGCTGAGTACGTTGAAGCGTTTACCAAAGGCGAAGTGAAGGGTAAAACCGGTTCACTGACTGCACTGCCAATCATCGAAACTCAGGCAGGCGACGTTTCTGCGTTCGTTCCGACCAACGTAATCTCGATTACTGATGGTCAGATCTTCCTGGAAACTAACCTGTTTAACTCCGGTATTCGTCCGGCAGTTAACCCGGGTATTTCGGTATCCCGTGTGGGTGGTGCTGCTCAGACCAAGATCATCAAGAAACTGTCCGGTGGTATTCGTACCGCGCTGGCACAGTATCGTGAACTGGCAGCGTTCTCTCAGTTCGCTTCCGATCTGGACGAAGCGACCCGTAAGCAGCTGAGCCACGGTCAGAAAGTGACCGAGCTCCTGAAACAGAAACAGTATGCGCCGATGTCCGTAGCGCAGCAGGGTCTGGTGCTGTTTGCGGCCGAGCGTGGCTTCCTGAATGACGTCGAACTGGCGAAAATCGGTAGCTTCGAAGCGGCGCTGCTGGCTTTTGCGGATCGCGATCACGCTGAGCTGATGGCTGAAATCAACCAGTCTGGTAACTATAACGGCGAAATCGAAGAGAAGCTGAAAGGCCTCCTCGAAACGTTTAAGAAAACCCAGTCCTGGTAATGTCTGGCGGCTTGTCTCTTAGGGGGCAAGCCGCAAGGCTTTGAGGAGAAGCTTATGGCCGGCGCAAAAGAGATACGTAGTAAGATCGGAAGCGTCCAGAACACGCAGAAGATCACCAAAGCGATGGAAATGGTCGCTGCCTCTAAAATGCGTAAATCGCAAGAACGCATGGCGGCCAGCCGTCCTTATGCAGAGACCATGCGCAAAGTGATTGGTCACATTGCGTTAGGGAATCTGGAGTACATACACCCTTACCTGGACGAGCGTGACGTTAAGCGCGTTGGTTATCTGGTCGTGTCTACCGACCGCGGGCTTTGTGGTGGTTTGAACATTAACCTGTTCAAACGCGTGCTGGCAGATATGAAAAGCTGGTCTGATAAAGGCGTTGAGAGCGATCTCGCGATTATCGGATCGAAAGGCCTTTCATTCTTCAGCTCTGTCGGTGGCAACGTTGTTGCCCAGGTGACCGGCATGGGAGATAAACCTTCCCTGTCCGATCTGATTGGCCCAGTGAAAGTGATGCTGCAAGCCTATGACGAAGGTCGTCTCGACAAGCTGTTTGTCGTCAGCAACAAATTTATCAACACCATGTCCCAGTCTCCACAAATCGTTCAGTTGCTGCCGTTACCGCCAGCAGACGAGAGCGAAGGCGTGGTGAAGAAGAGTACCTGGGATTATCTGTATGAGCCGGATCCGAAAGCGCTGCTGGACACATTACTGCGTCGCTACGTCGAGTCTCAGGTTTACCAGGGTGTTGTAGAGAACCTGGCCAGCGAGCAGGCCGCGCGTATGGTGGCGATGAAAGCTGCTACCGACAACGGCGGAAACCTGATCAAAGAGCTGCAGTTGGTATACAACAAAGCTCGTCAGGCCAGCATCACCCAGGAACTTACCGAGATTGTCGGTGGGGCCTCCGCGGTTTAACCAGGTATACCCTGCCAGCTGTTAGCGGCGGGGTATAAACGAATTAGGTAGAGGATTCAAGATGGCTACTGGAAAGATTGTCCAGGTAATCGGCGCCGTAGTGGACGTCGAGTTCCCTCAGGACGCAGTACCACAAGTGTACAGCGCCCTTGAGGTTAAAAATGGTGATGCTCGTCTGGTGCTGGAAGTCCAGCAGCAGCTGGGTGGTGGCGTCGTTCGTACCATCGCCATGGGTTCTTCCGACGGCCTGAAGCGCGGTCTGGAAACGGTTGACCTTGAGCACCCGATTGAAGTGCCAGTGGGCGTTGCCACACTGGGCCGTATCATGAACGTGCTGGGTGAGCCAATCGATATGAAAGGCGACATCGGCGAAGAAGAGCGTTGGGCGATTCACCGCGCGGCACCTTCTTACGAAGATCAGTCAAACTCGCAAGAGCTGCTGGAAACCGGTATCAAAGTTATCGACCTGATGTGTCCGTTTGCTAAAGGCGGTAAAGTCGGTCTGTTCGGTGGTGCGGGTGTGGGTAAAACAGTAAACATGATGGAGCTGATCCGTAACATTGCGGCTGAGCACTCAGGTTTCTCTGTATTTGCCGGTGTGGGCGAGCGTACCCGTGAAGGGAACGACTTCTACCACGAAATGACCGACTCAAACGTTATCGATAAAGTATCACTGGTCTATGGCCAGATGAACGAGCCACCAGGAAACCGCCTGCGCGTAGCGCTGACCGGTCTGACCATGGCTGAGAAGTTCCGTGACGAAGGTCGTGACGTACTGCTGTTCATCGATAACATCTACCGTTACACCCTGGCCGGTACTGAAGTATCAGCACTGCTGGGTCGTATGCCTTCTGCGGTAGGTTATCAGCCAACGCTGGCTGAAGAGATGGGTGTCTTGCAGGAGCGTATTACCTCCACCAAGACCGGTTCAATCACCTCCGTACAGGCCGTTTACGTTCCTGCGGATGACTTGACTGACCCATCACCAGCCACCACCTTTGCTCACTTAGATGCAACCGTGGTACTGAGCCGTCAGATCGCTTCTCTGGGTATCTACCCAGCGGTTGACCCACTGGATTCTACCAGCCGTCAGCTGGATCCACTGGTTGTTGGCCAGGAGCACTACGACACTGCACGTGGCGTTCAGTCCCTGCTGCAGCGTTATCAGGAACTGAAAGACATCATCGCCATCCTCGGTATGGACGAACTGTCTGAAGAAGACAAACTGGTGGTAGCACGCTCTCGTAAGATGCAGCGTTTCCTGTCCCAGCCATTCTTCGTGGCAGAAGTCTTCACCGGTTCTCCAGGCAAATATGTGTCTCTGAAAGATACCATCCGTGGCTTTAAAGGCATCATGGAAGGTGAATTCGACCATATGCCAGAGCAGGCTTTCTACATGGTTGGTTCCATCGAAGAAGCTGTAGAAAAGGCGAAGAAACTGTAATAACGGTTTCTGTGGAGGTTAATTATGGCTATGACTTTTCACCTGGACGTTGTCAGCGCAGAACAGCAAATGTTCTCCGGTCTGGTACAAAGCATCCAGGTATCAGGAACGGAAGGTGAGCTGGGTATTCGCCCAAATCACGCTCCTCTCCTGACCGCCATTAAACCTGGTATGGTTCACATCGTTAAACAGCAGGGCGAAGAAGAGTATATTTATCTCTCCGGCGGCGTGTTGGAAGTGCAGCCTGGCGCGGTTACCGTGCTGGCTGACACCGCGATCCGTGGTACCGACCTCGATGAGGCCCGTGCAATGGAAGCAAAACGCAAAGCCGAGGAGCACATGAACAGCTCCCACGGTGATGTGGACTTTGCAACCGCGTCGGCTGAACTGGCTAAAGCGATCGCCAAACTGCGCGTGATCGAGTTGACCAAAAGAGCGATGTAACTCAGGTTTAATCTGCAGAATGCCAGTCAGGAAACTGACTGGCATTTTTTTTGCCGAGAAAAATGTAGTATTTTCACCGTTAAACCGTTTTACTTCCGTTCAATAACTGAATTTCAGGATGTCTATGTCTACCAGCGCAATGAGCGTGGTGATCCTTGCCGCCGGCAAGGGAACCCGCATGTACTCCGACTTGCCGAAAGTGCTGCACCGCCTGGCGGGAAAGCCGATGGTGCAACATGTCATTGATGCCGCTACCCAGCTTGGCGCTGACAAGGTTCACCTGGTCTATGGCCACGGTGGCGATCTGTTGCAATCCACCTTAACGGACCCGGCGCTGAACTGGGTATTGCAGGCAGAACAGAAAGGAACCGGCCACGCGATGCAGCAGGCTGCACCTTACTTTGCCGACGATGAAGACATTCTGATGCTGTATGGCGACGTGCCGCTGATCTCGGTTGAGACGCTGCAACGTTTGCAAAGCGTGAAGCCAGAAGGCGGCATCGCGCTGCTGACGGTCATTCTGGATAATCCAACCGGTTACGGGCGCATCATTCGTGAGAACGGCTCGGTAGTCGGCATTATCGAACAGAAAGATGCCTCACCGGAGCAACTGGCGATCGCCGAAATCAATACCGGTATTCTGTTGGCTAACGGTGCCGATCTGAAACGCTGGCTGAGCAAGCTGACCAACAACAATGCTCAGGGCGAATACTATATTACCGACATCATAGCGCTCGCCCATCAGGAAGGCCGCGCGACCCAGGCGGTTCACCCGACGCGCTCGACAGAGACCGAAGGGGTGAATAATCGCCTGCAGCTGGCGACGCTTGAGCGTGTGTACCAGGCTGAACAGGCTGAGAAGCTGTTGCTGGCTGGCGTGATGTTGAAAGATCCGGCCCGTTTCGATCTGCGTGGTGAGTTGACCCACGGCCGGGACGTGGAGATCGACACCAATGTGATCATTGAAGGTCAGGTTAAGCTTGGCAATCGGGTCAAAATTGGCAGCGGCTGTATCCTGAAAAACTGCGTGATTGGTGATGACTGTGAAATCAGTCCTTACAGCGTGGTGGATGACGCCGAGCTGGCCGCTGCCTGCACCATTGGGCCGTTTGCGCGTCTGCGTCCAGGCTCGCAGCTGGCGGAAGGTGCCCACGTTGGCAACTTCGTCGAAATGAAAAAAGCCTCGTTAGGCAAAGGCTCGAAAGCCGGTCACCTGAGCTACCTTGGCGATGCGAAGATCGGCGCCAATGTGAACATCGGCGCGGGCACCATCACCTGCAACTACGATGGCGTGAACAAATCGCTGACGGTGATTGGCGATGATGTGTTTGTCGGCTCGGATACGCAGCTGGTGGCACCGGTCAATGTTGCGGCGGGTGCCACCATCGCTGCGGGCACCACGGTGATGACAGACGTTGCCGCCGCAGGCCTGGTGTATAACCGCAAAGACCAGAATCTGAAAACAGACTGGCAGCGCCCGGCGAAGAAGAAGTAAGCACTAACCGGGTAACCCAGGTTACCCCCAAATTATTCTGAGGAGGGACCCATCCCTCCCGCAAAAGCAGTCATAAATATAATCCCCACTCTCTACAAAGGCTCGGGGAACCGGCGCAATCCGGACTCATCAGGTCAGAAGACAAAGTTAATGACCGTTACGGTCATGACCTCAGGAATAACATTATGTGTGGAATTGTTGGTGCAGTAGCCCAGCGTGATATCGCTGAAATCCTGCTTGAAGGCTTACGTCGTCTCGAATACCGCGGCTACGACTCTGCCGGTGTGGCAGTGGTTACCGCAGAAGGCCAGGTCACGCGCCTGCGCCGTGTCGGTAAAGTGGCCATGCTGGCCGAAGCGGCTGAAACCACGCCATTGCTGGGTGGAACAGGCATAGCGCATACCCGTTGGGCAACCCACGGCGAGCCTTCCGAGGCGAATGCGCATCCCCATATCTCTGAACACATCATCATCGTTCACAACGGCATCATTGAAAACCATGAGCCACTGCGCGAACTGCTGATCGAGCGTGGCTACCGCTTTGCCTCCGAGACCGATACGGAAGTGGTTGCTCACCTGGTTCACTGGGAGCAGCAGCAACAGGGCGGTTCACTGCGTGAAGTGGTACAGCGCGTGATCCCCCAGCTGCGCGGTGCCTATGGCATGGTGATCATGGACAGCCGCGATCCGTCGCTGCTGGTGGCCGCCCGTTCCGGCAGCCCGCTGGTGATTGGCCGTGGCGTGGGCGAAAACTTTATCGCTTCCGATCAGCTGGCATTGCTGCCGGTCACCCGTCGCTTCGTTTACCTTGAGGAAGGCGATATTGCGGTGATCACCCGTCGCGATGTCACCATTGTCGATCGTCAGGGCGAGCAGGTCACCCGCGCCGAAATCGAATCTAACGTGCAGTACGATGCCGGCGATAAAGGCCAGTTCCGCCATTACATGCAGAAAGAGATTTACGAGCAGCCGATGGCGATCAAAAACACCCTGAGCGGGCGTTTCAGTCACGGTGAAGTGGATCTCTCTGAGCTGGGACCGCAGGCCAACGAACTGCTGAAGCAGGTTGAGCATATCCAGATTGTCGCCTGTGGCACCTCCTACAACTCCGGCATGGTGTCGCGCTACTGGTTTGAAGCGCTGGCCAACGTGCCGTGTGACGTTGAGATTGCCTCTGAATTCCGCTACCGCAAATCCGCCGTGCGTAAAAACAGCCTGCTGATCACCCTTTCCCAGTCGGGTGAAACGGCGGACACGCTGGCTGCGCTGCGTCTGTCGAAAGAGCTCGGGTATCTGGGGTCGCTGGCGGTGTGTAACGTAGCCGGTTCTTCGTTGGTGCGTGAATCCGATCTGGCGCTGATGACCAAAGCGGGCACCGAAATCGGCGTGGCGTCGACCAAAGCCTTCACCACGCAGCTGACGGTATTGCTGATGCTGGTGGCGAAAGTGGGTCGCCTGAAAGGCATGGATCCGCAGATTGAGCATGACATCGTGCATGGCCTGCAGGCGCTGCCAGCCCGCATCGAGCAGATGCTGTCGCAGGACAAGCTGATTGAGACGCTGGCGGAAGACTTCTCTGACAAGCATCATGCGCTGTTCCTTGGCCGTGGCGATCAGTATCCGATCGCCATGGAAGGGGCGCTGAAGCTGAAAGAGATCTCCTATATTCATGCGGAAGCCTATGCGGCCGGCGAACTGAAGCACGGTCCCCTGGCGCTGATTGATGCCGATATGCCGGTGATTGTGGTCGCGCCGAATAACGAGCTGCTGGAAAAACTGAAGTCGAACATCGAAGAAGTACGCGCGCGCGGCGGTTTGCTGTACGTGTTCGCCGATCAGGATGCCGGTTTCAGCAACTCCGAAGGGATGCGCATCATCCCGTTGCCGCACGTTGAAGATATCATTGCACCTATCTTCTACACTGTGCCGTTGCAGATGCTGTCGTACCACGTGGCGCTGATTAAGGGCACCGACGTCGACCAGCCGCGTAACCTGGCGAAGTCAGTCACGGTGGAATAACCGCTTTCGTCGGAGACTTTCCGCAAAAACAAAACCCCGGTTCTGCTGTTGAAGGCACAACCGGGGTTTTTTTATGGCTTAACGCCGGGCGACTCAGGCTTTAGCAAAATAGCGCTGGGCATTGTTATAGCTGATGTTCTGCACCATTTCGCCCAACCACGCCATTTCATGCGGGATTTCGCCCTGCTCCATCAGTCCACCCAGCATATTGCACAGGATGCGGCGGAAGTACTCGTGACGGGTATAGGACAGGAAGCTTCTGGAATCGGTGAGCATGCCGACGAACTGGCTCAGCAAGCCAAGCTGAGAGAGCTGTTCCAGCTGGCGCTGCATCCCGTCTTTCTGATCGTTGTACCACCAGCCGGAGCCGAACTGGATCTTGCCGGCAATGCCGCCGCCCTGGAAATTGCCGGTCAGCGCGGCGATCATCTCGTTATCGCGTGGGTTCAGGCAGTAAAGGATGGTTTTCGGCAACTGGTCGGTTTTATCCATCTGATCCAGCAACTGCGAAAGCTCGCGGGCGTAGGTGCGGTCGCCAATGGAATCAAACCCGGTATCGGCGCCCACCAGCCTGAACATCCGGCTGTTGGTATTGCGTAATGCGCCAATATGATACTGCATCACCCAGCCGCGCTGCGCGTATTGCTGACCTAACCACACCAGCACGGCGGTGGTGAAGCCCGCGACCTCTGTCTCATCCAGCGTCTGCCCGGCAATCCGCCGTTGCAGCAGGCGGCTTAGGGTGGCTTCTGTCGGCACTGGCGCAAAGCGTACGATTTCGATGCCGTGATCGGCCGCGCGGCAGCCATGGGCCTCAAAGTGATCCAGCCGGCGCGTTAAGGCGGTCAGCAGGCTGTCCCAGTCAGTAATTTCACCGTCCGCCGCTTCACCCAACTGAGAGATATAGTCGGCGAAACCGTCCAGTTCGATTTTAAAGGCGCGGTCCGGACGCCAGCTTGGCAGGATCTCGGTGTCGAAGGTGCGGTCAGCGGCGATCTGGCGATGGTAACGCAGGTCGCTGATCGGGTCGTCGGTGGTGCCGACCATTTTCACCTTCATCTGCCGCATAATGCCGCGCGCGGAAAATTCCGGCGTCGCCAGCTGCGCGTTGCACTGATGCCAGAGGCTTTCTGCCGTTTCAGGCCGGAACAGCTGGCCGGTGATGCCAAACGGCCGCTTCAGCTCGAGGTGCGTCCAGTGATAGAGCGGATTGCCCAGCGTTTTCGGCACGGTCTGCGCCCAGGCCTGATATTTATCATAATCGCTGCCATTGCCGGTGATCAGCGATTCTGCCACGCCCGCCGCACGCAGCGCCCGCCATTTATAGTGATCGCCTTCCAGCCAGATCTGGCTGAGATTCTCAAACTGACGGTCTTCAGCAATATCCTGCGGGTTGAGATGGCAGTGATAGTCATAGATTGGCATATCCGCCGCATAGCGGTGATACAGCTCGCGCGCGGCATCGCTGCGCAGTAAGAAATCTTCACCCATAAATACCGTCATTGCGTAGGCTCCGTTTTGCCAGACATCCCATCGCGCCAGGATATTTGGTTGACCACTTTTTACATAAATGCTCGCATTCGCTCATTAAATGGTCGAAGAGAGGCGGTTAACTGCCATAAAACACCAAAATAGCGTTTTGGTCGACCAATATTGGCTATTGTTGTGAGTGATATCACCCATCTGCACATTTCCTGTTGACCACTTTTTCACCTTGTCCGCAAGATGCGGGCAACCAAGGTGAGGGTGTGGATCAGCAATGCGTCTGTAAAGGGACGTGACTGACCGCCGCCGTTACCTCTTTCGACCGGAGATAAGCGATGAGCCTGACGGCAAACAGTGTGCAAGAGGCGGTGGGCAGTAAGAGAAAAGTCAAAAAGTTACGCTGGTGGATGCTGGTGCTGTTCCTGCTGGGCGTTACCGTTAACTACCTGACCCGCAACTCGCTGGGCATTCTGGCCCCGGAATTAAAAACCAGTCTGGGGATCACCACCGAACAGTATTCCTGGATTGTCGGTGCTTTCCAGCTGGCCTATACGCTGTTCCAGCCGTTGTGTGGCTGGCTGATTGATGTGATTGGCCTCAAGCTGGGCTTTGTGATCTGCGCCAGTATCTGGGCACTGGTCAGCCTGTTACATGCCGGCGCGGGAAGCTGGATCCATCTGGCGATCCTCCGCTTCTTTATGGGTGCCGCGGAAGCCGCTGCCACGCCCGCTAACGCCAAAACCATTGGCGACTGGTTCCCGAAAAAAGAGCGTCCCATCGCCGCAGGCTGGGCCGGTGTCGGCTTCTCTGTCGGTGCCATGCTGGCGCCGCCGATCATTTACGTCACCCACAGCTACTGGGGATGGCAAGGCGCCTTCCTGTTCTCGGGCGCGCTGGCAGCTGGCTGGGTAGTGCTGTGGCTGCTGTTCTATCATTCGCCGGAAGATCACCCGCGTCTGGACAAAGACGAGCTGGCGTTGATCAAGCAGGATAACGAGCCCGATGCGGTCAGACTGCCGTTCTTCACCGCGCTGAAAACCGTCGGCAAAAACAAACGTTTCTACGGCATCGCCATCCCGGCCTTTATGGCTGAGCCCGCCTGGGCAGTTTTAAGCTTCTGGGTACCGCTGTACCTCGCCAGCGAACGCGGCATGGATTTGAAACAGATTGCCATGTTTGCCTGGCTGCCGTTCCTCGCCGCCGATTTGGGCAGCATCGCCAGTGGCTACCTGACGCGCCTCTACACCCGTTGGTTTGGCTGCTCGCTGGTGAACTCGGTGGTTGCCAGCTCGGTGACCGGCGCATTCCTGATGCTGTCGCTGGCGCTGGTGGCGATCACCAAAGACCCTTACATCACCATTATCCTGATCTCGGTGGGTGGCTTTGGCCATCAGGTGATCTCCTGCATGTTAAGTGCGCTGGTGGTGGAGTCCTTTGATAAAGGGCAGATGGCTACGGTGAACGGGATGCGGGGTTCCTTTGCCTGGATCGCCAGCTTCCTGTTCTCCCTGTTGATAGGCGTCACGGCTGACACCATCGGATTCAATCCGCTGTTTGTGGCCATGGGCTTTTTCGATCTGATTGGTGCCGTGTTCCTGGTCGCGTTTATTGCCGAACGTCGAAGCACGTCGCGCGCGGCCTGATTTCCAGACTGACAATTTTGAAGAGTAAACGATGAAAACATTGAAAAACTGGGTGTTAGGGCAGAAAACGGCCGAATTTATTGAGCTTTGCGTCGATGAAAAACACCTGTTCCGCCTCTACGTGCTGGAACAGGGATTGTGTCGGGTGCTGATCAAGCAGAAAGGGGAGCTGGCGCTGGATCGCACCTGGAGCATCGCGCCGGAAGCGGACGTGCCGTGGGAAGGTCGCCTGCGGGAAAGCTGTGAAGGCTTCTCGCTGCCGGGTTATCACTGCGAGCATCAGGACGACAGGCTGGTGGTGACCACCGATTGCCTGCGGGTGACCGTTCATCAGCCGCTGTGGCTGGAGTGGGAATATCTTAATGAAGAGGCGGGATGGCAGCCGCTTTGCGCCGATCGCCCTACCGGCGCCTATCTGCTCAATGCCCATGGTGATAGCGTGGCGCATTATCAGCGCCGTTACGCGGAAGACAACTATTACGGCCTGGGCGAGAAAGCGGGCGATCTTAACCGTACCGGAGGCCGCTATGAAATGCGCAACCTGGATGCGATGGGCTATAACGCCGCCTCGACCGATCCGCTGTATAAGCATATTCCCTTCACCCTGACGCGGCGCGATACCGTCAGCTTCGGGCTGTTTTATGACAACCTGAGCACCACTCAGCTGGATTTAGGCAACGAGCTGGATAATTACCATCTGCCGTACCGCCGTTATCAGGCCGAGGCAGGCGACCTCGATTATTACCTGTTCCTTGGGCCAAAAGTACTGGATGTCACCAAAGCCTTTGTTCGTCTGACCGGGAAAACGCTGTTTGGCCCGAAATGGAGCCTCGGCTACAGCGGTTCGACCATGCATTACACCGATGCGCCGGATGCGCAGGTTCAGCTGATGAACTTTATTTCGCTGTGTCGGGAAAATGCCATTCCGTGCGACTCGTTCCAGCTGTCGTCAGGCTACACCTCAATCAACGACAAGCGTTATGTCTTCAACTGGAACCACGACAAGGTGCCGCAGCCGGAGCTGATGAGTGCGGCGTTTCATGAGGCCGGGATGAAGCTGGCTGCCAACATTAAGCCTTGCCTGTTGCAGGACCATCCGCGCTATGACGAAGTGGCGCAGAAGGGGCTGTTTATTCGCGATTCTGAATCAGACGCGCCTGAACGCTCGGTCTTCTGGGATGACGAAGGATCGCACCTCGACTTCACCAATCCGGCCACGGTGGCCTGGTGGCAGGAAAATGTCACCCACCAGCTGCTGGAAAAGGGGATTGATTCCACCTGGAATGACAACAACGAATATGAAGTCTGGGATGGCGAAGCGCGCTGTCACGGCTTCGGTCAGCCGTTGCCGATCAAGCTGATCCGTCCGGTCATGCCGCTACTGATGATGCGTGCTTCGATGGAGGCCCAGCAGCGGTTCGCGCCCGAAAAGCGTCCTTTCCTGATCTCCCGTTCAGGCTGTGCGGGGATGCAGCGCTATGTGCAGACCTGGAGTGGCGACAACCGCACTAACTGGCAGACGCTGCGCTATAACACGCGGATGGGCGTCGGGATGAGCCTCTCCGGCTTATATAACGTTGGGCATGACGTGGGCGGATTCTCAGGCGCAAAGCCCGATCCGGAGCTGTTTGTGCGTTGGGTCCAGAACGGCGTCATGCATCCGCGTTTCACCATCC
Organism: Erwinia billingiae Eb661; assembly: GCF_000196615.1. Lineage (NCBI taxonomy): Bacteria > Pseudomonadati > Pseudomonadota > Gammaproteobacteria > Enterobacterales > Erwiniaceae > Erwinia > Erwinia billingiae. The sequence continues at coordinate 5,081,404 of NC_014306.1, read as the reverse complement.
ATTCATGGAATGACGATCGCACGGTCAATGAACCCTGGATGTACCCGGAGGTCACCCCGGCGATCCGCGACGCGATGGCGCTGCGCTACCGTCTGATGCCTTACCTGTACACGCTGCTGTGGCAGGCCAGTCAGGACGATGAGCCGATGCTGCGCCCGACCTTCCTCGACCACGAGCACGATCCCCGCACCTTCGACGAGACCGATGATTTTATGCTGGGGCGTGATCTGCTGGTGGCCAGCGTGGTCGAGCCGGGAGCCACGCAGCGCGCCATCTACCTGCCTGAAAATACCACCGGCTGGTACGATTATTACAGCGGTCAGTGGCACCAGGGCGGCCAGACGATTAGCGTGGATGCGCCCTTAGACCGACTGCCGTTGATGGTCAGAGCGGGCGCGGCGCTGCCGCAGGCCAGCCGGGTGGGCCATATCGACAATGATTTGGATGACCAGCGCACGCTGCTGCTGTTCCCGGCACAAGGGATCGCTGAAGAGACCGGCATGCTGTTTGAAGATGATGGGGAAAGCTGGGAGTGGCAGCGCGACGGTGCGTTGTGGCTCAACTGGACGCTGAGAAGCGATGCTGAGCGCATCAATATTCAGTTCACTGCCCATGGACACTATCGCCCGGCCTGGAAAACCTTACGCCTGCAGCTGCCCGCAGGAGAAACCCGCACGCTGACCATTAACGGCGAGCGTCAGGATAGCTGGACGCTGCGCTAAGCGGCAGAATGCGTCAACCAGACCGGCATTCTGGTTGACCACTCTTCAGCATTTTCCTACTATCTGAAGGCGTATTTCCTGACTGAGGCTGTGGCTATGAGTGTTGAAGTAAAGCGTCAATACCGCGAGGTCGGTGAATACCTGAAAGAAGAGCTGCATTCAGGCAAGTATCCGATCGGCACGCGACTGCCTCCCGAGCGGGATATCGCTGAGCGGGTGGGGGTTGGTCGCTCAGTGGTGCGTGAAGCCCTGATCATGCTGGAAATTGAAGGTTACGTTGAGGTGCGCAAAGGCTCGGGGATCTATGTGATTGCCATGCCAGGCGATCGCCAGCAACAGGACGGTGCCTCGCTGATCGGGCCGTTCGAACTGCTGCAGGCCAGGCAGCTGCTGGAAAGCAACATTGCCGAATTTGCCGCACTGCAGGTCACGCCAGCGGATATCAAGAAAATGCGCGCCGCGCTGGATGCCGAGATTAAAGATATTGAAACCGGTGGCGGTGAGGATGGCGATAAGCTGTTCCATCTGGCCATTGTCGAAGCCACCCACAACAATATGCTGACAGAGATGTGGAAGCAGTGCTGGGCGCAGCGGGAGAACAACCCCATGTGGCAACAGCTGCATGAGCGCATCTCCAGCAAGGAGTACCGCCGCGAATGGTTGAAGGATCACCAGCTGATCCTGGCTGCGTTACAGAAAAAAGATGCCGCTGCCGCCAAACTGGCGATGTGGACGCATCTGGAGAACGTAAAGTTACGTCTGATGGCCCTGTCAGATGTCGATGCCCCTGAATTTGATGGTTATCTTTTCGGCTCCTGGCCTATCCGCGTCACGACCTGACTCAAACTCACCCACCGTCACAAAACTGTCATAAAGCGTACATTTTACTGTCATCAAACTGTCCTATTTTGCCTCCAGCAGCAATGATTATTCATTATTAAAATGGCGTTAAGCCTGACTTTTAATCCCCCTGGAGGGAACATGACACTGATGCAAAAAACCCTGGCTCAATGTGTAGCGGTAACCCTTTCGTTGACCGCGGTTTCTGCTTTTGCCGCCACTAACCTGACCGGTGCCGGTGGGACTTTCCCGGCGCCTGTGTACAACAAATGGGCTGCAGACTACAACACAGCGACTGGCGCTCAGGTTAACTACCAGGGTATCGGTTCATCCGGTGGCGTGAAGCAAATCATCGCAAAAACCGTCGATTTTGGTGCGTCTGATGCGCCACTGAAAGATGAAGATCTGCAGAAGAATGGCCTGTTCCAGTTCCCAACCGTGATCGGTGGCGTGGTGCTGGCCGTCAACATTCCGGGAATCAAATCCGGTCAGCTGACGCTGGACGGTAAAACCGTCGGTGATATCTACCTGGGCACCATCAAGAAGTGGAACGATCCGGCAATCACCAAGCTCAACCCAGGCGTTAAGCTGCCAGACAGCAACATCAACGTGGTGCGCCGCGCTGACGGTTCCGGTACCTCCTACGTGTTCACCAGCTACCTGGCGAAAGTGAACAGCGACTGGAACAGCAAAATTGGTAAAGGCAACACCGTTAACTGGCCAACCGGTCTGGGCGGTAAAGGTAACGACGGCGTCGCCGCGTTCGTTCAGCGTCTGCCGGGTTCAATCGGTTACGTAGAATATGCCTATGCCAAGCAGAACAACCTGGCGTACACCAAACTGATGGATGCCGACGGTAAAGCCGTTTCTCCAAGCGAGAAGAGCTTCAGCAACGCCGCGAAAGGCGCGAACTGGACGGAATCTTTCGCCCAGGACCTGACCTTCCAGAAAGGTGACGACGCATGGCCAATCTCTTCCACCACCTTTATCCTGGTGCAGAAAGAGCAGGCCAACGCGGAGAAAGGCGCAGCGGTACTGAAATTCTTCGACTGGGCCTACAAAAACGGCGGCAAAACCACCAACAGCCTGGACTATGCTGCGCTGCCAGACTCGGTAGTTGAGCAGATCCGTGCCGCCTGGAAAACCAACGTGAAAGACAGCTCCGGTAAAGCACTGTACTAAGCTGTTGTAGGGGCCGGAGCACTCCGGCCCGTTCCCTCGGGTGGCACCGTCGTGCCGCCCCTACACTTTCAACATCGAGAACTCTATGGCTGCAACCAAGCCGACATTCAAAGCCCCCGGCAAGCAGGGTGACATCATTTTCGGTGCGCTGGTAAAACTGGCTGCGCTGATCGTGCTGCTGCTGCTCGGTGGCATTATTGTCTCTCTGATCATCTCTTCCTGGCCCAGCATTGAGAAATTTGGTTTCTCGTTCCTGTGGACCAAAACCTGGGATGCACCCAACGAACAATTTGGTGCGCTGGTACCGATTTACGGCACCGTCGTGACCTCAATTATCGCGCTGATTATTGCCGTTCCGGTCAGCTTTGGTATCGCCCTGTTCCTGACTGAACTGGCACCGAACTGGCTGCGCCGCCCGCTGGGCACGGCGATTGAGCTGCTGGCGGCGATCCCCAGCATTGTCTACGGCATGTGGGGCCTGTTTATTTTTGCGCCGCTGTTTGCCACCTACTTCCAGACCCCGCTGGGCGACCTGATGGCGAACATTCCCATCGTCGGTACGCTGTTCTCGGGTCCGGCATTTGGTATTGGTATTCTGGCTGCCGGGATTATCCTGGCGATCATGATCATCCCGTACATCGCGTCAGTGATGCGCGATGTGTTTGAACAAACGCCGGTGATGATGAAAGAGTCGGCTTACGGCATCGGTTGCACCACCTGGGAAGTGATCTGGCGCGTGGTGCTGCCGTTCACCAAAAACGGCGTGATTGGCGGCGTGATGCTCGGTTTGGGGCGTGCGCTGGGTGAAACCATGGCGGTGACCTTTATCATCGGTAACACCTACCAGCTCGACAGCCCGTCGCTGTTTATGCCAGGCAACAGTATTACCTCCGCGCTGGCGAACGAATTTGCTGAAGCGGAATCCGGCGTACATACCGCCGCGCTGATGGAGCTGGGCCTGATCCTGTTTGTGATTACCTTTATCGTGCTGGCCTGCTCAAAACTGATGATTTTGCGGCTGGCAAAAAGTGAAGGAGCGCGCTCATGACCACCATGGAAATGCAGTCTCGCGCCGAACTGGACGCATCCCGCCGCAAAATGCAGGCGTGGCGTCGGATGAAAAACCGCATCGCGCTGGCGCTGTCGATGCTGACCATGGCCTTTGGCCTGTTCTGGTTGGTGTGGATCCTGTTTGCCACCGTCACCCGTGGCGTGGATGGCATGACGCTGTCGCTGTTTACCGAGAATACGCCGCCGCCAAATACCGCCGGTGGCGGGCTGGCGAACGCCATCGCCGGTAGCGGACTGTTAATCTTATGGTCAACGGTGATCGGCACGCCGCTGGGCATTATGGCCGGGGTTTATCTCGCCGAATATGGCCGCAAATCCTGGCTGGCCGAGGTGATCCGTTTTATTAACGACATCCTGCTGTCTGCTCCGTCGATTGTGGTCGGTCTGTTTGTCTACACGCTGGTTGTGGCCAAGATGCAGCACTTCTCTGGCTGGGCGGGTGTGGTTGCGCTGGCCCTGCTGCAGATCCCGATTGTTATCCGCACCACGGAAAACATGCTGAGACTGGTACCGGACAGCCTGCGTGAAGCGGCGTACGCGCTGGGCACGCCGAAGTGGAAGATGATCTCGGCGATCACCCTGAAAGCCTCCGTCTCCGGCATTCTGACTGGCGTGCTGTTAGCGATTGCCCGTATTGCGGGCGAAACGGCACCGCTGCTGTTCACCTCACTCTCCAACCAGTTCTGGAGTACTGACATGATGCAGCCGCTGGCAAACCTGCCGGTGACCATCTTTAAATTCGCCATGAGCCCGTTTGCCGAATGGCAGAGTCTGGCCTGGGCGGGCGTGCTGCTGATTACCCTCTGCGTGCTGTTGCTGAACATCCTGGCGCGCGTCGTTTTTGCCAAGGGCAAACATTAATTACCTAAGCGCGGCTGCGGCGGCGTGAATAAGCGAGAAAGAGAATGGCTGACAACACCTCAAGTAAGATGATTCAGGTTCGTGATTTGAACTTCTACTACGGGAAATTTCATGCGCTGAAAAACATCAATCTGGATATCGCGAAAAACCAGGTCACGGCGTTTATCGGCCCGTCAGGCTGTGGTAAGTCCACCCTGCTGCGTACCTTTAACAAGATGTTCTCGCTCTACCCGGAACAGCGGGCTGAAGGCGAGATCATGCTGGATGGCGAAAACATTCTCACCGCCAGCCAGGATATCGCGCTGCTGCGTGCCCGCGTCGGAATGGTGTTCCAGAAGCCGACGCCGTTCCCGATGTCGATTTATGACAACATCGCCTTTGGCGTGCGCCTGTTTGAAAAATTGTCCCGCGCGGATATGGATGAGCGCGTACAGTGGGCGCTCACCAAGGCCGCGCTGTGGACAGAAACCAAAGACAAGCTGCACCAGAGTGGCTACAGCCTGTCGGGTGGTCAGCAACAGCGTCTGTGCATCGCACGGGGCATTGCCATTCGCCCGGAGGTGCTGCTGCTGGATGAACCCTGCTCGGCGCTGGATCCGATCTCGACCGGCCGCATTGAAGAGCTGATCACCGAATTAAAGCAGGATTACACCGTGGTTATCGTGACGCACAACATGCAGCAGGCTGCACGCTGTTCCGATCACACGGCCTTTATGTATCTGGGCGAACTGATTGAATTCAGCGATACTGACACGCTGTTTACCAAGCCGCATCAGAAACAAACTGAAGACTACATTACCGGCCGTTACGGTTGAGTTGACTGGAGAGTACGATGGATAACCTGAATCTGAATAAACATATCTCCGGGCAGTTTAACGCCGAGCTGGAGCATATCCGTACCCAGGTGATGACCATGGGCGGCATGGTTGAGCAGCAACTGATGGACGCCATCAAAGCGATGCACAACCAGGATGGCGAGCTGGCGAAGCAGGTGATTGATGGTGACCAGAAGGTCAACATGATGGAAGTGTCGATTGATGAAGCCTGCGTGCGCATCATCGCCAAACGTCAGCCCACCGCCAGCGATCTGCGTCTGGTGATGGCGATCATCAAAACCATCTCCGAGCTGGAACGCATTGGTGATGTGGCCGAGAAGATCAGCCGCACCGCGCTGGAGAAGTTCGGTCAGCATCACAAGCCGCTGTTGGTCAGCCTGGAGTCGCTGGGCCATCACACCATTCAGATGCTGCATGATGTGCTGGATGCCTTTGCGCGGATGGATCTGGGCGCGGCGATTGAGATCTACCGCGAAGACAAGAAGGTCGATCAGGAGTATGAGGGCATCGTGCGTCAGCTGATGACCTATATGATGGAAGATCCGCGCACCATTCCCAGCGTGCTGACCGCGCTATTCTGCGCCCGCGCCATCGAGCGTATCGGCGATCGTTGTCAGAATATCTGCGAAATCATCTTCTACTTCGTTAAAGGGCAGGATTTCCGCCACGTTGGCGGTGACGAGCTCGATAAGCTGTTAACCGGCGACGACGAAGGCAGTAATTCTCCTACCTGATGTTCCCCACTGGCCGGCTGAGTCCGGCCCGTTGATCCTGCCGGCGACTTTTCGTCTGGAATGTGACCGCCTGCCTACTTATACTTGCCGCACTTTATTTCTGGCAGGGAACACTCATGATTTCAAAGACGCCCGTAAAGGGCGCTACTCCAGGTAAGGCCATGCTGGCGGCGATCAGCGGCTATGCAATGGACGGCTTCGATCTGCTGATTCTGGGCTTTATGCTGCCCGCCATCTCGATTTCACTGGCGCTCAGCCCTTCGCAGGCGGGTTCGCTGGTGACCTGGACGCTGATTGGCGCGGTACTCGGCGGCATTATCTTCGGCCACCTGAGCGATCGCTTTGGACGCATCCGCGTACTGACCTATACCATCCTGATGTTCTCGGTGTTCACTGGCCTGTGCGCGGTGGCGCAGGGTTACTGGGATCTGCTGGCCTACCGCACCTTAGCGGGCGTCGGGCTGGGCGGGGAATTCGGCATTGGCATGGCGCTGATTGCCGAAGCCTGGCCTGCCAACAAGCGTAACCGCGCGTCGGCCTGGGTCGGTATCGGCTGGCAGCTGGGCGTGTTACTGGCGGCATTTATCACCCCGTTCCTGCTGGGCTACATTGGCTGGCGCGGCATGTTCCTGGTCGGGTTACTGCCGGCTTTCGCCTCCTTTATTATCCGCCGTGGCATGGGCGAACCGGCGGGATTTACCCAACATGTGGATGTGAATCAGGGCCTTTCGTTCTCAGCAAGGCTTAAGCTGCTGGTCAAGGATCGCGCGACCGCCAAAGCCAGTCTGGGGATTTTCATCCTCTGCTCGGTGCAGAATTTTGGCTATTACGGCCTGATGATCTGGATGCCAAGCTACCTTTCCAGCAATTTCGGCTTCTCACTGACCAAGTCAGGGCTGTGGACAGCGGTGACGGTGATCGGCATGACCTTTGGCATCTGGCTGTTTGGCGTGCTGGCGGACCGCTTCGCGCGCTGGAAGATTTTCCTGCTTTACCAGTTTGGTGCGGTGATTATGGTGATCGTGTATGCGCAGCTGCGCGACCCGACCGTGATGCTGTTTACCGGTGCGGTGATGGGGATGTTTGTGAACGGGATGATTGGCGGTTACGGTGCTCTGATTTCGGACACCTACCCGGCGAAGGTGCGGGCAACGGCGCAGAACGTGTTGTTCAACCTCGGCCGTGGCGTGGGCGGCTTTGGCCCACTGGTGATTGGTCTGCTGGTGATCCACCTGTCGTTTACCGCCGCAATTACCCTGCTGGCGCTGATTTACCTGCTGGATATCTTCGCCACCCTGTTCCTGTTGCCTAAAAAGCAGGGCACGGAGGATTCGCTGGGCGCGATTGGCTGAATTGCTCAGGGGCGAAGAGATTCGCCCCTGACGCCGCTTAGCGGGTGATGTTCCAGCCTTTTGCCCGCCACAGTGCAGGCAGTTCGGCCATCTCGGTGAAAGGGGTGACCAAAGGGTGATCCAGCGGCTTATTATGCGCATCCGCGCAGAAGTAAAACACCGGAATGCCTGCCGCAATACCGGCCTTCGCTCCCGCTTCCGAGTCATCAATCAGAATGCACTGCCCGATGGGAACGTTCATCTCGCGGGCGGCGTGGTACATCAACTCCGGATCGGGTTTCCAGCTGCCAATGTCATAGCCGCTGTAAAGGCGATCGGTAAACCACGGCAGCATCTCCGTCAGCCCCAGCGAGTGCTGCATTTTTGGCACCGTCCCGTTGGATACCACGCACATCGGCACGGTGATCTGCTCAAGCAGCGCTTTTGCGCCGGCGATCGGCTTCAGTTCCAGATCGAACAGCCGCGCCACTTCTTTGCGGTATGCCGGTTCGAACTCCTCTTTGCTGACGCTGAGATGATGCCCGGCGCACACCTCGGCAATAATGTCGTACAGCTTGACGCCTTTGTACTTTTCAAACATCTCCTGCAGTGAAAGGTCGCCGCCAAACTGCGCGAAGGTATTCACGTAGGCCTGGGTACAAAGCAGTTCACTGTCCACCAGCGTTCCGTCGCAATCAAAAAATACACAGCCAACAGTCATCGGTGTCTCCCTGAGTTTTTTTACGGTCGCTCCACTTTGACTTACCTGCGGCGGAATTGCGACTGAGAAATGTCAATTCCAGTTAGTGGTTGTGAACGTCTGTAAAACGCGGCGCAACCGGTTGCGAAAAAACCTGTCGGTTAGCTCCCAAAATCAGAATTTTAGGTTAGGATAGCCGTCGACAACTTTTCTCCGTTTTGGAATCACATAATGACTAATCCAGGCCTACTACAGCGGATCTTTAAACTGCAGGAACACGGCACGACCGTCCGTACCGAAGTGATTGCAGGTATCACCACTTTCCTGACGATGGTGTATATCGTTTTTGTGAACCCACAGATCCTCGGTGTGGCGGGCATGAACACCCAGGCGGTGTTTGTCACCACCTGTCTGATTGCCGCGTTCGGCAGCATCCTGATGGGCCTGGTCGCTAACCTGCCGGTGGCACTTGCGCCGGCAATGGGCCTGAATGCCTTCTTTGCTTTCGTTGTGGTCGGTGCGATGGGCATCTCCTGGCAGGTGGGTATGGGCGCCATCTTCTGGGGCGCGGTTGGCCTGCTGCTGCTGACCATTTTCCGCGTCCGCTACTGGATGATTGCCAATATTCCTGCCAGCCTGCGCGTGGGGATCACCGCCGGTATCGGTCTGTTTATTGCGATGATCGGCCTGAAAAATGCCGGCATCATCGTTTCCAACAAAGATACGCTGGTGGCGGTCGGTAACCTGACCTCACACAGCGTGCTGCTGGGTGCGCTGGGCTTCTTTATTATCGCCATTCTGGCTTCCCGCAATATTCATATCGCGGTGCTGGTGTCGATTGTGGTGACTACGCTGATTGGTCTGGCGATTGGTGATGTGAAATACGGCGGCGTCTTCTCCGCCCCAACCGGCATCACCTCGATTGTCGGTCAGGTGGACCTGGCCGGATCGCTGAACGTTGGCATGGCCGGCATCATCTTCTCCTTTATGCTGGTTAACCTGTTCGACTCCTCCGGTACGCTGATTGGCGTCACCGATAAAGCGGGTCTGACCGATGAGAAAGGCACCTTCCCACGCATGAAGCAGGCGCTGTTTGTTGACAGCATCAGCTCGGTGGCCGGTTCTTATATCGGCACTTCTTCCGTGACGGCCTATATCGAAAGCTCATCCGGTGTTTCCATCGGGGGCCGTACCGGGTTGATGGCGGTGGTGACCGGGATCCTGTTCCTGCTGGTGATGTTCCTGTCACCGCTGGCGGGCATGGTTCCAGCCTATGCGGCGGCGGGTGCGCTGATTTATGTTGGCGTGCTGATGAGCTCAAGCCTGGCGCGCGTGAAGTGGGATGACCTGACCGAAGCCGTTCCGGCCTTCGTCACGGCGGTGATGATGCCCTTCAGCTTCTCCATTACCGAAGGGATTGCGTTAGGCTTTATCTCTTACTGCGTGATGAAGTTTGGCACCGGTCGCTGGCGTGAAATCAGCCCCTGCGTGGTGGTTGTCGCGCTGCTGTTTGTGCTGAAAATCGTGTTTATCGACGCGCATTAATCGCGTTAAGCAGGCCAGCTCCGGCTGGCCTGTGGCTTTCTCAACGCCGGCGTTCGCCGCGTTTCCCGTGCCTATCCCTGAAACACTTTCTCTGCTGGCAGGCTGGTCAGACGCAGCATGCGTTGGCCCATCGCCGGTTTGTTGACCTGAATATCCTGCAGTCGCGTCCAGTTCTTCTCTTCGTCAGACTCCCAAAGATGCAAACGCTCGTTGCCGGGTGACAACGCACAGGACCAGATCAATAAGGGTTCCACGTCGGAAACCGCCTGAATATCGGGATACTCCAGCGAGCGTAAGCGGCCAGAGGCGGGATGCAGCCGCAATGACTCGCTGCGGCCTTCTTTCACCCCGGTCAGCTTCATCAGGCTTTTACGCATTGCCCACAGCTGGATAGCGGCTTCGCTGGGGTCGGTCTGTGCATTAATCCAGGCGCGTTCACCGGAAGAGAGGCCTTGCAGATACTGCTCCTGCGTTTGCCTGCTGTGCGCACGGACAATTTCAATGCCCAGCCCGGCATGACCGCCTTCTTCTGCCAGCAGGACGCCAATAATGTTACCGGCATAGGCCAGGCTGAAGTCAGGAAGATCGGGGTCGGCAAACACCGGGCGGCCACACTCGCTGAGCGTCATTTCCGGCAGCTGTGAAAGGCCATAAACGCGCAGCATCAGGTCAGCCAGCAACGCGCGGGCTGCCAGATAACGCACACGGCGCTTTTCAGCCAGCGTGCTGGAGAAATCAAGCAGGGGTTGTGAGAGTCGCTGTACCGAGGGGAGACCCTGGGTAAGGGTGCGGCGTGCAAAATGACTGGCCATCTGTCGCTCCGTGAAAATGGTCGGAAAATCATCGGGGCTATTGTAAGAATTTTCTTAGCAAATATCACCTCACTTTACGTGGAAGTGCAGACTTTCAGATTAAGATCATGTTTTTGGCGCTAGCTGAGCAGCATTGGACGTTTTGCAGAGAAAAGAGGGGAAACCTGCGTTTCCCCTTTGATTTATTTACCGATGCAGAAGCTGGAGAAGATGCGGCCCAGCAAATCATCGGAGGTAAACTCGCCGGTGATTTCGCTTAACGCCTGTTGCGCCACTCTCAGTTCTTCCGCCAGCAGTTCGCCAGCACGGGCGCCCAGCAGCTGCTCTCTTCCCTGGAGTAAGTGAGTAGCTGCTAACTCAAGCGCCTGCAGGTGACGACGACGCGCCAGGAAGCCGCCTTCCATGTTGCCGGAGAAGCCCATGCTCTCTTTCAGATGGTTGCGCAGCACGTCAATGCCGTCGCCGGTGCGGGCCGACAGGCGAATAAGTGAGTGGCCATTCACTTCCGTCAGACCTTGCGCCTCGCCGGTGACGTCGGCTTTGTTACGCACCACGGTGATCGGCAGAGTCGCGGGTAAACGGGCAATAAAATCTGGCCATATTTCGGCAGGCTCGGTGGCGCCGGTGGTGGTGCCATCAACCATAAACAGCACGCGATCTGCCTGTTCGATCTCGTTCCACGCACGTTCGATGCCGATGCGCTCAACTTCGTCGCTGGCTTCGCGCAGTCCGGCGGTATCAATGATATGCAGCGGCATACCGTCAATATGGATGTGCTCGCGCAGCACGTCGCGGGTGGTACCGGCGATATCGGTCACAATCGCCGCCTCACGGCCTGCCAGCGCATTCAGCAGGCTGGACTTACCGGCATTGGGGCGACCGGCGATCACCACCTTCATGCCTTCCCGCAGCAGGCTGCCCTGACGCGCTTCGGCCCGCACGCCATCCAGATCGGCAATCACCTGTTCCAGCTGCGCTTCGATTTTGCCGTCTGACAGGAAGTCGATCTCCTCATCAGGGAAGTCGATAGCCGCTTCGACGTAGATTCGCAGGTGAGTAAGTGCTTCCACAAGATGGTTAACGCGCAGCGAAAACGCCCCCTGAAGGGAGTTCAGCGCCGAGCGCGCCGCCTGTTCAGAACTGGCATCAATCAGGTCGGCAATCGCCTCAGCCTGCGCGAGGTCCAGCTTGTCATTGAGGAAGGCGCGTTCTGAGAATTCGCCGGGACGGGCGATACGCAGGCCAGGCATGGCGACAATGCGCTTAAGCAGCAGGTCGAGGATCACCGGGCCGCCATGACCCTGCAGTTCCAGCACATCTTCGCCGGTAAAGGAGTTCGGGCCTGGGAACCACAGCGCAATGCCCTGGTCCAGCGCTTTCCCGTCGGTATCACGGAAGGGCAGATAGTCGGCGTAGCGGGGTTTAGGCAGCTTGCCCAGCAGTGCCTGAGCAACCTCAGCGGCTTTGCTGCCGGAAATGCGCAGGATGCCCACACCACCGCGGCCTGGCGGCGTCGCCTGGGCGACGATAGTCTCGCTATGACTCATATTCGGCTCTCTTTTTTTGGCAAAAAAATAAGGCGGTCAGTGACCGCCTTATAGTACACCCTTCCTCTTTCTCACTGCCCGCGTATTGGCTGCAATGAGAAATCCTCCGGGTGAAGCATCTTTTAGTGAAACTTATGCTTTCTTCTTGTCACGGCTGTGTAAGCCACGTTTTTCCAGGCCGCGATAAATCAGCTGCTGCTGGATAATGGTGACCAGGTTACTGACGATGTAGTACAGCACCAGACCAGACGGGAACCACAGGAAGAACACGGTGAAGATCACCGGCATAAAGGTCATGATCTTCTGCTGCATCGGGTCGGTCACGGTGGTCGGCGACATCTTCTGAATGAAGAACATCGTTACGCCCATCAGGATCGGCAGGATGTAGTACGGGTCCTGTGCAGACAGGTCATGGATCCACAGTGCAAACGGCGCATGACGCAGTTCAATCGAGCCCATCAGCATGTAATACAGCGCCAGGAAGATTGGCATCTGGATAACCAGCGGCAGACAGCCACCCAATGGGTTCACTTTCTCTGCTTTGTACAGCGCCATCATTTCCTGGCTCATACGCTGCTTATCTTCACCGATACGCTCACGCATTGCCTGAATCTTCGGCTGCAGCATGCGCATTTTCGCCATGGAGGTGTACTGCGCTTTAGTCAGCGGGTACATGATGCCACGAACGATAAAGGTGATAACGATAATGGAGAAGCCCCAGTTACCGATAAAGCTGTGCAGGAATTTCAGCAGTTTGAACAGCGGCTGCGAGATAAACCACAACCAGCCATAATCCACGGTCAGGTCCAGATGCGGCGCGATAGCGGCCATCTTGTCCTGAATTTCCGGTCCAACCCACAGGGTGGCAGCCAGATTCTGCTGCGCGCCAGGGGCGATAGTGACCGGTGCAGATTTGTAGCCGATAGCCGCAATACCGTTACCCAGGTTACTGGTGTAAAGCGTATTGGTGCCGTTGGTGCGTGGCACCCAGGCCGTCGCGAAGTATTGCTGAAGCATCGCCACCCAACCGTTGTTGGTGGTGGTGCTCAGGTTTTCGTTATCGCTGATTTTATCAAACTTGTACTTCTCGTAGTTGGTCTCACTGCTGGAGTAAGCCGCGCCACGGAAAGTGTGCAACGCAAAATTATTACTGCCGGTATCGCGGTGTTTTGGCAGGTCGATGGTCTGCTTCAGCTGACCGAACATCGCCATTTCCAGCGGCTGCTGGGTGGTGTTGTTAACCTGATAATCCACGTTGATCGCAAACTCACCGCGCTTCAGTACGAAGGTTTTGGTGTAGGTTGCGCCGTTTTCCGCAGTGTAGGTCATCGGGATACGCAGTTCGCTCTGGCCGTCCGCCATCTCAAAGCTATCCTGAGTGGTGGTGAACAGTGGACGCGCGCCGTTAGCCGGGTTGTCCGGGCCGTTACGACCGGTCAGACCGCTCTGAGCCTGATACAGAAAACCTGGGTTGGTTTCCAGCAGCTGGAATGGCTGAGAAGAACCCAGTTTATCCGGGTAAGTCAGCAGCTGTGCCTGCTCGATATCGCCACCACGGGTGTTGATATGTAATGTCAGGACATCAGTCTTAACGGTGATCGTTTTGCCCTGTCCGCTGGCAGGTACGCCCTGGTTTGCGGCATCACCGGCTGCGCTGGTCGTGTTTTGTGTGGTCTGAGTCTGCACAGGCTGCGGAGCGTGGTCCGTCTGCCAGGCTTGCCAGATCATAAAAGACACGAACAGAAAAGCGATGAGAAAAAGATTGCGTTGCGAATCCATCGTTAATGTTCTCTGTTATCGTCGGTTTTTGGCGGCACCGGATCGTCGCCACCCGGGTTCAAGGGGTGGCATTTTAATACGCGTTTCATCGTTAACCAACTGCCTTTTATCACCCCAAACCTGCGCAATGCCTCAATACCGTATTGAGAACAGGTGGGATGGAAGCGACAGTGGGGTCCTAAAAGCGGACTAATCGCGCGTTGATACACGCGGATGACCGCTATCAGGAGCCGCGAGCCAGGCGACAGTGACGACGCCATAGTTTCTCCAACGCTTCCGTCAGCGCACGGTTATCCAGGTCAGCCACGCCTTTTTTCGCCACGATCACGAAATCCATTGCTGGAAGTTCATGTTGACGCAGGCGAAAACTCTCGCGGGTCAATCTCTTGATCCGGTTGCGTTCATGCGCGCGTTTGACGTGTTTTTTTGCGACGGTAAGACCGATGCGGGGATGCCCCAGCGAGTTCAGGCGGCCGAGAATAGTAATTTGCGGCGTGCCAGCTCTTTGTGGCTGCTGGAAGACGAAAGTGAAATGAGTGGGAGTTAACAAACGTAACTCCCTGGGAAATGCGAGCTTAACCACTGAGCGGTTAGCTTTTATTACTTAGAAACGGTCAGGCGTGAACGGCCTTTAGCACGACGACGTGCCAGAACCTGTTGACCATTTTTTGTTGCCATACGAGCACGGAAACCGTGTGAACGGTTACGCTTCAGTACGGACGGTTGAAAAGTGCGTTTCATGGCGATTTCTACCTAAACTTGGAAAATTTTCACTGGGTGACGCGTTTTGATGGTCAGAAAACCGACCGACGCCTCAGTGTGTGTCTTTAATAAAGAGGCGGGATTGTAATAATTGTACAGTCCGGAGTCAATTTACTTCGCGTTAAAAGCCGCGTCTGGATGTCCCGGTCGACCGCAAAACCAGCCGGTACGGGCCAGAGCGCTACGCGTCGGGGCGAGAATTATACGGCCTCTGCTATAAAGCGCAAGGATCGTTCAGGATCTTCTTGCGATCCCTTACATCAGGCTTGCGACAATAACGTGACGGGCGCTTTAAAATTCGATGAATGCAGACGATCCTGAATGCCTTTTGAGCACGAGAGCGTAAACTTATCCCCGCAGCGATGGCCTGTGGATAAATTGGATCAAAACTGTGTAGAAAGTGAAGATCTCTGCTTCGCTTTACGCTATGATCCGCCCTTCCGTTTGCGATCCTCCGGGTCGATCGATGGCGGGATAACCGCGGACAGCGGTTCGTATGTGCGTCATCTGCATGCGTCAACAATGATGAATTTATCGCTTCAGCGCCTTTTTTCTTATCGAATTTTTTCGAGTGGAGTCCGCCGTGTCACTTACGCTATGGCAACAGTGTCTTGCCCGTTTGCAGGATGAACTACCTGCCACCGAATTCAGCATGTGGATACGCCCACTGCAGGCCGAATTGAACGACAACACGTTGGCCTTGTATGCACCAAACCGGTTTGTACTCGATTGGGTTCGGGATAAATACCTCAATAATATTAATGGCCTGCTGAATGATTTCTGCGGTACGGATGTGCCGTTGCTGCGTTTTGAAGTGGGCAGCAAGCCGGTGACACGCCAGATCAGCCAGCCGGTGATGGCCAGCGCCCATGCCAGTGCACCGGTGCAGGGTTCGCGCCCCGTGCATACCCGCCCAAGCTGGGACAGCATGCCGGCACCGGCGGAGCTCTCTTACCGCTCGAACGTCAACACCAAGCACAACTTTGATAACTTCGTTGAAGGTAAATCAAACCAGTTAGCCCGTGCGGCTGCGCGTCAGGTGGCGGACAATCCTGGCGGCGCTTATAACCCTTTATTCCTCTATGGCGGCACCGGTCTGGGTAAAACCCACCTGTTGCACGCGGTAGGTAACGGCATCATGGCGCGTAAACCCAATGCCAAAGTGGTTTACATGCACTCCGAGCGCTTTGTACAGGACATGGTCAAGGCGCTGCAGAACAACGCCATTGAAGAGTTCAAACGCTACTACCGTTCGGTCGATGCGTTGCTGATCGATGACATTCAGTTCTTTGCCAATAAAGAACGATCTCAGGAAGAGTTTTTCCACACCTTTAATGCGTTGCTGGAAGGCAACCAGCAGATCATTCTGACCTCGGATCGCTATCCGAAAGAGATCAACGGTGTGGAAGATCGTCTGAAGTCGCGCTTTGGCTGGGGACTGACCGTGGCGATCGAGCCGCCAGAACTGGAAACGCGCGTGGCGATCCTGATGAAAAAAGCCGATGAAAACGACATCCGCCTGCCGGGTGAAGTGGCTTTCTTTATTGCCAAGCGTTTACGATCCAACGTGCGTGAGTTAGAAGGCGCGTTGAACCGCGTGATTGCCAACGCCAACTTTACCGGCCGGGCGATTACCATTGATTTTGTGCGGGAAGCTCTGCGCGATCTGCTGGCACTTCAGGAGAAGTTGGTCACCATCGACAACATCCAGAAGACAGTGGCAGAGTATTACAAAATCAAAGTGGCTGATTTGCTCTCCAAGCGGCGTTCCCGCTCGGTGGCCCGCCCACGCCAGATGGCGATGGCAATGGCGAAAGAATTGACCAACCACAGTTTACCGGAAATCGGTGATGCTTTCGGGGGTCGTGACCATACCACGGTGCTGCATGCCTGTCGTAAAATCGAGCAGCTGCGTGAAGAAAGTCACGATATTAAAGAAGATTTCTCAAATCTAATCAGAACATTATCTTCCTGACGCTATGAAATTTATTGTAGAACGCGAGCATTTACTCAAGCCATTACAGCAGGTCAGCAGCCCACTGGGCGGACGGCCGACCTTACCTATCCTCGGCAACCTGCTGTTACAGGTCAATGAAGGCAGCCTGTTGCTGACCGGCACGGATCTGGAGATGGAAATGGTGGCCCGTGTCGCGCTGACACAGGAACACGAACCTGGCGCCACGACGGTGCCAGCCCGTAAGTTTTTCGATATCTGCCGTGGCCTGCCTGAAGGCGCGGAGATAACCGTGATGCTGGACGGCGAAAGAATGCTGGTGCGCTCCGGCCGCAGCCGTTTCTCGCTTTCCACGCTGCCGGCCAGCGACTTCCCGAATCTGGATGACTGGACCAGCGAAGTGGAATTTACGCTGCCGCAGGCCACGCTGAAGCGTCTGATCGAAGCGACCCAGTTCTCGATGGCGCATCAGGATGTGCGTTACTACCTGAACGGCATGCTGTTTGAAACCGAAGGTGAAGAGCTGCGTACCGTGGCCACCGATGGTCACCGTCTGGCGGTCTGTTCGATGCCGGTCGGTCAGCAACTGCCGAGCCATTCGGTGATCGTGCCGCGTAAAGGCGTGATTGAGCTGGTGCGTCTGCTTGATGGTGGCGATACGCCACTGCAGGTGCAGATCGGCAGCAACAATATTCGTGCACATGTCGGCGACTTTATCTTCACCTCCAAGCTGGTTGATGGCCGTTTCCCGGATTATCGCCGCGTATTGCCGAAGAACCCGGACAAAACGCTGGATGCCGGTTGCGACATTCTTAAGCAAGCTTTTGCCCGTGCGGCAATCCTCTCTAACGAGAAGTTCCGCGGCGTTCGTCTGTATGTCAGCGAAAATCAGCTGAAAATTACCGCGAACAACCCGGAGCAGGAAGAAGCGGAAGAGATGCTGGATGTCACCTACGGCGGCACCGATATGGAAATTGGTTTTAACGTCAGCTACGTACTGGACGTGCTCAATGCGCTGAAGTGTGAAAATGTGCGCCTGCTGCTGACCGACTCCGTTTCCAGCGTACAGATTGAAGATGCAGCCAGCCAGAGCGCGGCCTACGTCGTCATGCCAATGCGGTTGTAGTAGACTATCGGGCTAACTTACTTGTCATTTTGCGCCCGGGCAGTGCTCGCCGTCCTCACGTACTTTAGTGCGCTGCGGCGGCTCCGCGCTGGTCGGGTGCATACTGACTGCGCCGTTGACGCCCTGGCCTGTCGTAAAAAAAGGGCAGGATGCGGCATTATCATCGCCTGTTTTGGAATTCCGTCTGTATGGCTTTAACCCGCCTGCTTATCAAAGACTTTCGTAATATCGAAAATGCGGATCTGGCGCTGGCACCCGGCTTTAACTTTCTGGTGGGCGCGAACGGCAGTGGCAAAACCAGCGTGCTGGAAGCGATCTATACGCTTGGCCACGGTCGCGCGTTTCGCAGCCTGCAGGCAGGACGGGTTATCCGCCACGAACAGGATGCGTTTGTCCTGCACGGGCGTATTGAAGGCGCCGAGCGCGAAATCTCGGTCGGTCTGACCAAGAATCGCGCCGGAGACAGCAAGGTGCGCATCGATGGCAGCGACGGCCATAAAGTCGCCGAGCTGGCGCAAATGCTGCCGATGCAGCTGATCACGCCGGAAGGTTTTACGCTGCTTAACGGCGGGCCGAAATACCGCCGCGCCTACATCGACTGGGGCTGTTTTCATAATGAACCCGGCTTCTTTACCGCCTGGAGCAACCTGCGCAGGCTGATGAAACAGCGCAATGCCGCCTTGCGTCAGGTGTCACGCTATCAGCAAATCCGCGCCTGGGATCAGGAGCTGGTTCCCCTTGCTGAGCAGATCAGCCGCTGGCGAGCTGCCTACAGCGACGCCATTGCCGAAGATATCAACGCCACCTGCGCGCAGTTTTTACCTGAATTTAAGCTGACCTTCTCTTTCCAGCGCGGCTGGGACAAAGAGACGGAGTACGGCGAACTGCTCGAACGCCAGTTTGAACGCGATCGGGCACTGACTTACACCGCCAGCGGCCCGCACAAAGCGGATTTCCGAATCCGTGCCGACGGGACGCCGGTTGAAGATTTACTGTCACGCGGCCAGTTAAAGCTGCTGATGTGCGCCCTGAGACTGGCGCAGGGTGAGTTTCTCACCCGACAGAATGGGCGACGCTGCCTGTATCTGATAGATGATTTTGCCTCCGAGCTGGATGAGACGCGGCGACAGCTGTTAGCCTCCCGTCTGAAAGCCACGCATGCCCAGGTTTTTGTTAGTGCAATCAGTGCCGAACACGTGTTCGACATGACTGACGAAAAGGGCAAGATGTTCCACGTGGAACAAGGTAAAATAGCGGTTCAACCTGAAGATTAAACGAGCGAGAAACGTTGATGTCGAATTCTTATGACTCCTCAAGTATCAAAGTTCTTAAAGGGCTTGATGCAGTACGCAAGCGCCCGGGTATGTATATCGGCGATACGGATGACGGCACCGGTCTGCATCACATGGTATTCGAGGTCGTGGATAACGCTATCGACGAAGCACTCGCCGGTCACTGTAAAGATATTCTGGTGACTATTCATGCGGATAACTCCGTATCCGTTCAGGATGATGGCCGTGGTATTCCTACCGGCATCCATGAAGAAGAAGGCATTTCTGCGGCAGAAGTGATCATGACCGTGCTGCACGCAGGCGGTAAATTTGATGACAACTCCTATAAAGTTTCCGGTGGTCTGCACGGCGTCGGCGTTTCAGTGGTTAACGCCCTGTCTGAAAAGCTGGAGCTGACCATTCGCCGCGAAGGCAAGGTTCACAATCAGATTTACGTTCATGGCGTGCCACAGGCGCCACTGCACGTGACCGGTGAAACCGATCTGACCGGTACCCGCGTACGTTTCTGGCCAAGCCATCAGACCTTCACCAACGTGACCGATTTCGAATATGAAATCCTCGCCAAGCGTCTGCGTGAGCTGTCGTTCCTGAACTCCGGCGTGTCGATCAAGCTGGAAGACAAGCGTGATGCTCGTCAGGATCACTATCACTACGAAGGCGGCATCAAGGCGTTCGTTGAGTACCTGAACAAGAACAAAACCCCGATTCACCCGAATGTCTTCTATTTCTCGACGGAAAAAGACGGCATTGGCGTGGAAGTGGCGCTGCAGTGGAACGACGGTTTCCAGGAAAACATTTACTGCTTTACCAACAACATCCCACAGCGCGATGGCGGCACGCACCTCGTTGGTTTCCGTACCGCGATGACCCGTACGCTGAACGCCTACATGGATAAAGAAGGCTACAGCAAGAAAGCGAAAGTCAGCGCCACCGGTGACGATGCCCGTGAAGGCCTGATTGCGGTGGTATCGGTGAAAGTGCCGGACCCGAAATTCTCCTCACAGACCAAAGACAAGCTGGTCTCTTCTGAGGTGAAAACAGCGGTTGAGCAGCAGATGAACGAACTGCTGGCGGAATACCTGCTGGAAAACCCGACCGATGCGAAAATCGTGGTCGGTAAAATTATCGATGCGGCCCGTGCCCGTGAAGCGGCCCGTCGTGCGCGTGAAATGACCCGCCGTAAAGGCGCGCTGGATCTGGCAGGTCTGCCAGGCAAACTGGCTGACTGTCAGGAGCGTGACCCGGCGCTGTGCGAAATCTACCTGGTGGAGGGTGACTCTGCAGGCGGATCCGCCAAGCAGGGACGTAACCGTAAAAACCAGGCGATCCTGCCGTTGAAAGGTAAAATCCTCAACGTTGAGAAAGCGCGCTTCGATAAGATGCTCGCCTCGCAGGAAGTTGCCACGCTGATCACCGCGCTGGGCTGCGGCATCGGCCGTGACGAATACAACCCGGACAAACTGCGTTATCACAGCATCATCATCATGACCGATGCCGACGTGGATGGATCGCACATCCGTACGCTGCTGCTGACCTTCTTCTACCGCCAGATGCCGGAAATCATCGAGCGTGGCCATGTCTATATTGCCCAGCCACCGCTGTACAAAGTGAAGAAAGGCAAGCAGGAGCAGTACATCAAGGATGATGACGCGATGGATCAGTACCAAATCGCGATCGCGCTGGATGGCGCAACCCTGCACACCAACGCCGAAGCACCGGCACTGGGCGGCGCGCCGCTGGAAACGCTGGTGTCAGAATTCAACAGCACCCGTAAAATGATCAAACGTATGGAGCGCCGTTATCCGGTAGCCCTGCTGAACTCGCTGATCTACCACTCAACGCTGAGCGACCTGTCTGAACAGGCGACGGTACAGAGCTGGATTGACGGGCTGATTGTGATGCTGAACGAGAAAGAGCAGCACGGTAGCTCTTACAGCGGTCTGGTGCGTGAGAATCTGGAACAGCATATCTTCGAGCCGATTGTTCGCATCCGTACTCACGGCGTGGACACCGATTATCCTCTGGATAACGAATTCGTCTCCGGCGGTGAATACCGTAAGATCTGCGCGCTGGGTGAAAAACTGCGTGGCCTGATCGAAGAAGATGCCTTCATCGAACGTGGTGAGCGCCGTCAGCCGATCGAGAGCTTCGAGCAGGCGATGGACTGGCTGGTGAAAGAGTCACGTCGTGGCCTGACGGTTCAGCGCTACAAAGGTCTGGGTGAGATGAACCCGGAGCAGCTGTGGGAAACCACCATGGATCCAGACAGCCGCCGTATGCTGCGTGTGACGGTGAAAGATGCGATTGCCGCTGACCAGCTGTTTACCACGCTGATGGGCGATGCGGTTGAACCTCGTCGTGCCTTTATCGAAGAGAATGCGCTGCGTGCAGCGAACATCGATATTTAACGCGTACTGAGTCACAAGAAAGGCAGATCCCAGGATCTGCCTTTTTTTATGGCTGTCGTCTCTAGGGCGGATTCCCCCCCACTAACGCATAACGGTAAAACTCACTGTTATTTTTCATGCCGAGCTTACGCATTACCGCACGTTTATGGGTGCTGATGGTTTTGACACTCAGACTGGTCAGACGCGAAATATCGGTAAGTGACAGACCCAGACGCGTATATTTGACTACCATAGCCTGTTGTTTGCTAAGGGTAATCGGATCCTGGGTGCCACAATGGCGGGGATCGTAAAAGGGTGATGAAGCCGAACCGCGGGCATTTTTATAGCTGAACAGTTCAACCAGCCGTTGCCTCGAATCACGTTGGGTCACCTGATATTTATGTTGCTGGCAGGAACGGTTTTCTGCATGGCACGCTGCGGCCAGCCAGATCGACAGGCAACGCTCCCTGGACGGATCCTCTGATTCCTGAAGCGATTTTGCCCGAGATTTTTTACCTGGTATTAACTTAAATTCATCGGTGAGGATGATATTTGCTGTGAGTAACTCTCTGTTAGCATCCGCCACCAAAAACACCGGATTTCCCTCATATTGCGGGAGCCAGGCTTCCTGGATAAGACCGATTGCACCCGAGATAAAAAAACTATCTTTACTGACGATGACAATATTCATTCTGTTTCCTCCTTGAATGTCACGCTCGGTTATCATCTCACATTTGTTCAAAAACCACACATCGAATAAATTTGCCTTTAGGTGCCGTTCCCGACGGGTTTTAGCGATATGCCGTTTGTTCGGGCTGGTCAATGCGAGCTGAATCGCGCTAGCATGAAGCAAACCGTTAGCTGACGAGGACGTTATGGCAATAAAATTGATTGCGATTGATATGGATGGCACCCTGCTAAACCCACAGCATGAAGTGACTCCTGGGGTAAAAAAGGCGATTCAGGCCGCCCGTGAGAAAGGTGTTTCTGTGGTGCTGGCCACCGGCCGGCCGTTTATCGGCGTGCAGCGTTACCTGATGGAGCTGGATTTACAGCACGAAGGGCAATACTGCATCACTAATAACGGCGCGCTGGTTCAGCAGGCGGCTACCGGTGAGTGCGTGGCGGAAGCGACGTTAACCCACGATGACTACCTCTATTTTGAAAAGCTGGCGCGTGAGCTGGGCGTTCACTTCCAGGCGCTGACCAAATCCGAGCTGTATACCGCCAATAAAGACATCAGCGCGTTCACCGTGCATGAGTCGTTCCTGACCGGCATTCCGCTGCACTATCGTGCGGTTGAAGAGATGGACAGCAGCATGACCTTCCCGAAAGTGATGATGATCGATCCGCCTGAAATCCTCGACAAGGCCATTGCCCGCCTGCCGGAGGAAGCGCGTGAGCGCGCGACGATCATGAAAAGCTCGCCTTACTACCTTGAAATCCTGAATAAAAAGGTGAATAAAGGCGCGGGCGTTAAGGCGCTTGCCGACCGTCTCGGCCTGTCCCGTGATGAAGTGATGGCCATCGGCGATCAGGAAAACGACATGGCGATGCTGGAATTTGCCGGCACCGGCGTGGCGATGGGAAATGGCATTGAATCGGTCAAAGCTATCGCCCAGTTTGTCACCAAAACCAACCTGGAAGACGGCGTGGCCTATGCCATCGAGAAGTTTGTGCTGTAATGCCTGACCCAGCGTCCCGGCCAGTCCGGGACGTTTCTCTTCCTTCGCATCCCTCCCTGATTTCTCCTGCTTCCCCCGATCTGCCTCGGGTGGATTGTCTGTTTTGTGATCTGGAT
Organism: Erwinia billingiae Eb661; assembly: GCF_000196615.1. Taxonomy (NCBI): domain Bacteria; kingdom Pseudomonadati; phylum Pseudomonadota; class Gammaproteobacteria; order Enterobacterales; family Erwiniaceae; genus Erwinia; species Erwinia billingiae. Next base: position 5,058,122 of record NC_014306.1, on the reverse strand, counting down.
TGTAGTACAACCTGAGTTATGGGTACTACAATACCCCCTTCGCTATTCTCCATGGAACATCATGAAAGACGACCTCAGCAAAACGGACCGTATCATTCTGACCCTCGGCGAAGAGGTGGTAGCGGGCAAATATGCGCCCGGTGCCTCATTGCCGGCAGAAGCTGAGCTCTGCGAGCAGTTCAGCACCTCGCGCAATATCATTCGCGAAGTGTACCGATCGCTGATGGCCAAGCGGCTGATTGAGATGAAACGCTATCGCGGCGCCTTTGTGACCCCGCGCGGCCAGTGGAATTTCCTCGACAGCGACGTGCTGCAATGGTCGCTGAAGCACGATCAGGATCCGCGCCTGATCGCCGCGATGAGCGAAGTGCGCAACCTGGTGGAACCGCAAATTGCGCGCTGGTCTGCCGAGCGGGCCACCTCGCGGGATTTAGCCAACATCGAGGCGGCGCTGAACGATATGGTCACGCATCACCGTGACCGCGAAGCCTTTAATCAGGCCGATATTCGCTATCACGAAGCGGTGCTGGAATCGGTGCATAACCCGGTGCTTCAGCAGCTTAGCGTGGCCATCAGTTCGCTGCAGTTAGCGGTTTTTGAACGCACTTACATGCCTGATAGCGGCAATATGCCCAATACCTTGCAGGAGCATAAAGCGCTGTTTGACGCCATTCGCCATCAGAAGCCGGATGAGGCTGAACAGGCGGCACTGACGATGATCGCCAGTTCAACCCGACGACTAAAGGACATCACGTGACCCGCTATATCGCTATCGACTGGGGTTCCACCAACCTGCGTGCCTGGTATTACCGTGAGGGCATCTGCCAGGAGGAACGTCGTTCTGAATCCGGCATCACCCGGCTCAATGGCCGCACGCCGGCAGAGGTCTTTGCCCGCGTGACCGAAGGCTGGCCGGTGGACGACGTGCCGGTGGTGATGGCCGGCATGGTGGGCAGTAACGCCGGCTGGTTAAGCGTGCCCTATCTGCCTTGTCCGGTCGCGCTGGGGGATATCGCGTCGCGCCTGACCAGGGTGGATGGCCTCGCCTGGATTGTGCCGGGCCTGAGCATCGACCGCCGCGATAACGTCAATGTGATGCGCGGCGAAGAAACGCAGTTGCTCGGTGCCGCGCAACGGCATCCCGCGTCGCATTATGTGATGCCGGGCACGCACTCAAAATGGGTGAGGGCAGATGGCGGCAAGATTGTCGATTTTCGTACGGTGATCACCGGCGAACTGCACCATGTTCTGCTCAATCATTCGCTGGTGGGTGCCGGTTTACCCGCACAACAGCCGGATGCCGAAGCGTTCCGTCAGGGGCTGGAAACCGGCGCTAACGACCGCAGCATTCTCAGCAGACTGTTTGAGGTGCGCGCGGCCCATGTGCTGGGCACGCGTCCGCGGGAATCGGTCAGCGAGTTTCTTTCCGGCCTGTTGATTGGTCATGAAGTTGCGCTGATGAAAGAGACCTTTATGCCGGGTGAAACGGCGCCGATTACCCTTATCGCCGGCAGTTCACTGGCCGATCGCTATCAGCAGGCGATGACCTTAAGTGGACTATCGGCCCATTTGCTGGAAGGCGACACCGCCTTCCAATACGGAATCAGGAGTATCGCCGATGAACTGGTCAACTAAGCTGCCGCTAATCGCTATTCTGCGCGGCATTCGCCCGGAAGAGGCTGAGGAGCATGTCGCCGCGCTGATTGATGCCGGTTTCGATGCCATTGAAATCCCACTGAATTCGCCAGACTGGGAACTGAGCATTGCCAACATGGTGACGACTTTTGGCCATCAGGCGCTGATTGGGGCGGGTACGGTGCTGGAGCCTGAACAGGTCGATCGCCTGGCCGCCATTAACAGCAAGCTGGTGGTGACGCCCAATACCGATCCCGCGGTGATCCGCCGCGCCGTGGAGCGTGGCATGACGGTGGCCGCAGGCTGCGCCACGGCGTCGGAAGCCTTCGCCGCGCTGAAGGCCGGTGCGCAGGCGCTGAAAATCTTCCCTTCTTCCGCCTTTGGCCCGGATTACATCAAGGCGCTGAAAGCGGTGCTGCCTGCGGATGTGCCGGTGTTCGCCGTAGGCGGCGTCACCCCTGAAAATCTTCATGCGTTTCTGGCTGCCGGTTGCGTGGGCGCTGGGCTGGGCAGCGATCTCTATCGCGCCGGACAGCCGGTAACCCGCACCGCAGCGCAGGCACGCGCGTTCGTTGCCGCCTATAAGGAAGCCGTACAATGAAAATCACCAAATTAACCACCTATCGCCTGCCGCCGCGCTGGATGTTCCTGAAAATTGAAACCGACGAAGGCGTGGTTGGCTGGGGCGAGCCGGTGATTGAAGGGCGGGCAAAAAGCGTCGAAGCGGCGGTACATGAGCTGTCTGAGTATCTGATTGGCCAGGATCCGGCGCGCATTAATGATTTGTGGCAGGTGATGTATCGCGGCGGTTTCTACCGTGGTGGCCCGATCCTGATGAGCGCCATCGCCGGTATCGACCAGGCGTTGTGGGATATCAAAGGCAAGGTGCTGGGCGTGCCGGTCTGGCAGCTGCTCGGTGGCCTGGTGCGTGACAGTATCAAAGCCTACAGCTGGGTGGGCGGCGATCGTCCGGCCGAAGTGATTGATGGCATTAAGAAACTGCGCGAAATCGGCTTTGATACCTTCAAGCTGAACGGCTGCGAAGAGATGGGGATTATCGACAGCTCGCGCAAAGTGGATGCGGCAGTCAACACCGTAGCGCAGATCCGCGAAGCCTTTGGTAACGAGATCGAGTTTGGTCTGGATTTCCACGGACGCGTCAGTGCGCCGATGGCCAAAATCCTGATCAAAGAGCTGGAGCCTTACCGTCCGCTGTTTATTGAAGAGCCGGTGCTGGCGGAGCAGGCGGAATATTACCCGCGGCTGGCGGCCCAGACCCATCTGCCGATTGCGGCGGGAGAAAGGATGTATTCCCGCTTTGAATTTAAACGGGTGCTGGAAGCGGGCGGGCTGGCGATTCTGCAGCCGGATCTCTCCCACGCCGGTGGGATTACCGAGTGCTTTAAAATTGCCGCGATGGCGGAAGCCTATGACGTCGCGCTGGCACCGCACTGTCCGTTGGGACCGATTGCGCTGGCATCCTGCCTGCACGTGGATTTTGTTTCGCGCAATGCGGTATTCCAGGAGCAGAGTATGGGCATTCACTACAATAAAGGCGCGGAATTGCTGGATTATGTGGTGAATAAAGAAGACTTCAATATGAAGGGCGGCCACTTTGCACCGCTGAATAAACCGGGGCTGGGCGTGGAAATTAACGAACAGCTGGTGATTGAACGCAGTCAGCAGGTGCAGGACTGGCGGAATCCTTTGTGGCGGTTCCCGGACGGCTCCGTTGCCGAATGGTAAATCTCCTGCTCCCCTGGCTTTCTGGCGGCGTTCGCTGCGGAAACTGACCCGAATCACTGACTCTGGTCAGCTCATCGGGATCGGTTTCCTGGCTGCCTTGCCAGAAAACCAGGGGCCTGGAGATTAACATGGGAGAGAGTTAATTAAAGGCCAAGGCAAAAGAGTAAAAGCTGGGTCTTAGTTAAATAGTGTTATAGCAATAATAATAATGACATACCCTAAAAACTCCGCGTGCGCTGCGGGCGGTGTTTCTGCTGCCCGAATATGGCGATAACGCCCACCGAGGTTATTATTATGACCACCGATCTGTATACCTCTACGCTGAAACAACTGAACGCGAAAATAATTCCGTTTATCGTCATCTGCTATTTTGTGGCGAATCTGGATAAGACCAATATCTCGATTGCCGCGCTGCAAATGAATGCGGATCTGGGGTTGTCTGCCAGTATGTATGGCCTGGGTGTCGGCATGTTTTATATCTCTTATATTCTGTTTGAGATCCCCAGCAATGTGATTATGACCAAAGTCGGTGCGCGCCGCTGGATCGCCCGCATCATGATTACCTGGGGCATTGTCAGTACCGGGATGGCCTTTGTACACAGCGCCAATCAGCTGTACGTGATGCGCTTTTTACTGGGCATGGCAGAAGCCGGGTTTGCCCCAGGCATCATCTATTACATCTCCTGCTGGTTCCCGAAAAGTAACCGCGCCCGTGCGATGTCCTTCTTCTATATGGGCTCGGTTGCCGCCTCCATTATTGGGCTGCCGGTATCGGGTGCGATCCTGAATATGCACGGCATTGCGGAAATTGCCGGATGGCGCTGGCTGTTCGCGCTGGAAGGTATTCCGGCCCTGGTGTTGGGCGTATTGGTACTGTGGCGCCTGCCGGATACACCCGACCATGCGCCCTGGTTAAACCCGGAGCAGAAATCCTGGCTGAAGCAGCGTTTGCAGCAGGACAATGTCGGCGTAGAGATCGGTAAAAATCACGCCTGGTGGAGCGCCCTGAAAGACAAAACGGTGTTGCTGCTGAGCCTGGTGTGGTTCCTGCAGGCCTTTGGCTCCATCGGCATTACGCTGTTTATGCCGCTGATCATCAAAAGTATGGCCGCCGAACAGAGCAACTTCGTTATCAGCCTGCTTTCAGCCGTGCCGTTTGTGATGGCCTGCCTGTTTATGTACCTGAACGGTCGCCATTCTGACAAAACCAACGAACGCTCCTGGCATATGGGGCTGCCGCTGATCTTCTCCGGGCTGGCCCTGGCGGTGGCGATTTATTCCGGCAATCTGGTGGTGTCCTATCTGTTGCTGGTGCTGACCGTCGGCTTTAACTTTGCGCTGACCCCGATTTTCTGGGCGGTCACCACCGAAAAACTGGCCGGTGTGGCGGCGGCTGCCTCCATCGCCTTTATTAATACCGTGGCGAACTTTGTCGGCCTCGGTTTACCGCCGATCCTTGGCAAAATCAAAGACATGACCAACAGCTACCATTACGGTTTGCTGATTGTGGCCGTGGCGCTCATCCTCGGTGGGGTGATCGGCATTATCGTGTCACGCCCTTCGCGTGATGCGCTGAAATCCGTTCCTCACCCTCAGTCAGGTAATTGAAATGAAGAAGAAAGTATTGCAGCTGGCCGGCTTGCCCGCGCCCCTGATGTCCGCCCTGCAGGAAGCGTATGAGGTGGTGGAATACAGCACCCTGAGCGACCGCGATTTTTCCGGCATGGCGGGGGAGTTTGAAGTGGTGCTGACCAATGGCGAAGGGGTGGTGACCCGCGAGCAGATCGCCGCTTTACCGGCCCTCAAGCTGATTGCGGTATTTGGTGTCGGCTATGACGGCGTTGATGTGCAGGCCGCGCGTGATCATCAGGTTAAGGTGAGCCACACGCCGGATGTGCTGACGGAAGACGTCGCTGACCTCGCTCTCGGTCTGATGCTGGCCACGTCCCGTCAGATCCCGGCGGCACAGACCTTTATCGAGAAGGGAAAATGGTCGCAGGGAAGCTTTCCGTGGACCCGCAAGGTGTCCGGCGCGGCGTTAGGGATTGTCGGGCTGGGACGTATTGGCCAGGCGGTAGCCCAACGCGCGCAGGCATTTGATATGTCGATCGCCTACTGCAACCGTTCGCCGCTGCAAGACGTAGCGTATCGCTATCAGCCTGATGTGGTGGCGCTGGCAAAAGAGTGCGACTTCCTGTTGGTCTGCGCACCCGGCACCGCCAGCAATCGCCATCTGATTAACCGCGACGTGCTGGATGCGCTGGGCTGCGACGGCATTCTGATCAACGTTGGGCGCGGCAGCGTGGTGGATGAACAGGCGCTGATCGCGGCACTGGATGCCGGCACGCTGGGCGGCGCCGGGCTGGACGTGTTCAGCGACGAACCACGGGTGCCGGCGGCATTACAAAACCGGCCAAATGTGGTGCTGACGCCGCATATGGCCAGCGCCACCTGGGCCACGCGCCAGGCGATGTCTCAGCTGGTGCTGGATAACGTGGCGGCATTTTTTAACGGTTCACCGTTGGTCTCGCCAGTACCCGAAAGCCGCTGAATGCATTACCCTTAGCTGCATAGACGGCTAGGGGTAAGCATGATGACAGAGACACAGCTGACGTTTGATCCACGCAATCACCAACTCACTAACATCAACATCTGGACGGCAGACAGCCAGTGGTTGGTGTATGACGTGCGGCCAAATGGCGCCACCTTTACCAGCCTGACCGTTGAGCGGGTTAACCTCAGTGGCCAGACGGAAGTGCTGTATCAGGCCAAAGACGGCGCGCATGTCGGCGTGGTCACCGCCAGCCCCGATTTACCGCCGCGCTATGTGTGCATCCACGGCCCGGAACACCCGGACAGCCAGTGGAAGTATGATTTTCACCATCGCCGTGGCGTCATTATTCAACACGGCCATCTTGAGAATCTGGACGCCTGCGATATCACGCCACCTTTCACCGCCGGCGCGTTGCGGGGCGGCACGCACGTGCATGTCTTCAGCCCTGACGGCTCGCGCCTTAGCTTTACCTATAACGATCATCTGATGCATGAGCTGCACAACGGCGAAGATTTACGTAACGTCGGCGTTGCCGTGCCGCTGCATGCGGTGTGCCCGCCGAAGCAGCATCCCCGCGAATACGATGGCAGCCATTATTGCGTACTGGTGAGCAAAACCACCTCAACACCGGTGGCCGGCAGTGACGATATCAACCGGGCATATGAAGAGGGCTGGGTCGGTGAAGAGGGCTATCTGAAACATGATGGTCACCGTCAGCGCTGGGCGCTGGCCTTTATTGGCGACACGCTGGCAGCAAACGGCGACAAGGTGCCGGAGGTGTTTCTGGTCGATCTGCCGGCGAAAATGGCCGATTACGCGCTGGAGGGCGATGCGCCGCTGGCCGGAACCCCAACCAGCCTGCCTGCGCCGCCGGAAAACGTCTTCCAGCGCCGCCTGACCTTCACCCATCAACGTGCTTATCCTGGCCTGGCAACCGCGCCGCGTCACTGGTTACGCAGTTCGCCTGACGGGCGCGCCATTGCATTTTTGATGAAAGATGACGCGGGGGTGGTTCAGCTGTGGACGGTTGCGCCAACGGGCGGCGAGCCACGGCAGGTCACACAGGCGAAGAGTGATATTCAGTCCGCCTTCAGCTGGCATCCGAATGGGCGCGCAGTGGCGCTGATCAACGATAACAGCGTGATGCTATGTCACGTGGCGAGCGGCAAGCTGCAGCGTCTGACGGCAAGAACGGACGACGCGCCACTGGCGGATGCGGTGGTCTGTTCGCCGGATGGATTGCATGTGGCCTACCTGCGCAACGTCAACGGCTGGCAACAAGTGTTTGTGGTCAGCGTGGGGGAATAATTTGCCTGACGCCGTTACTGAGGAGGCGTAGTGCTCGGCATTGGGGCCGCCGTGGCGAGGCTTTCGTTAGTGTGGTTTAGCCGCTCGCTTTGCAGCACGCGTTCACGCGGGGAGCTTGCCGTCTGGTCTTTGCCGCTACGATAGTAATCCCATGGCAGCAAAATCGTATCCACTACGGCTGAAAACGGCAGGTCGAGGGCAGCAAGCGGACGCATCACCCAGCCGTTATTGCTGTCTGCAACGGTCGCTGCGCCAGCACGTGTGCCGGAATAGTACCCCTGATCCGGGCCGGCATGGCTCATTATGCTGGAACATCCCGTGGTGCTGACCAGAGAAAGACAGGCCAGCAGACCGGCACAGCGGCATTTATTTAACACTTTCATCATCATCATCCCTTCAGTCACGGCAACGCCGGCCTGATTGTTATCGTCATGTGCAGGGAGTTCCCGGCCGCTCTGTGGCGACTCATGCACTGGTGCGACGAATTCTTCCCTGAGTGTATGACATTCATCGGCAGATGGTTAAAAAATTTGCGTTTCGATGCCCTGAAAGCCCCGTCGGCGTCACAAATGCGGTTGTGCAGGATGCTGAGGTTTTCGGCCCGCCAAAAGCAAGGGCCGCAGCAGCGGCCCTTTTTTATCCTTCCTGATGCGCCCGTGCGATCTCTTCGGCGAGGATGGCAATTCCCCGTTCGATGGTGTCGTTGTCCGGCACATAGTTCATGCGCATACATTGATGCGTATGTGGCCATTCGTGCTCCAGACCGGGGAAGAAGAAGTGGCCGGGCACCATCAACACGCCGCGCTTTTTCAGCCGCTGATACAGCACTTCGGTTGAAACGGGCAGGTCTTTAAACCACAGCCAGAGGAAAATCGCCCCTTCCGGCTTATGGATCAGGCAGCGATCTTCCGACAAATAGCGGCGAATGACGGCAATCGTCTCGGTCACCCGCTGCTGATAGAACGGCTTGATCACCTCTTCCGACAAGCGCAGCAAATCGCCACGCTGGATCATCTCATTGGCGATTGCCGGGCCAATACTGCCGGGCGCCAGGCTGATAATGCCGTTCATATTGCTGATGGCCGAAATCACTTTCTCATCGGCAATGATAATGCCGCAGCGCGCGCCCGGCAGGCCGAGCTTCGACAGGCTCATGCACAGAATAATGTTCGGGTTCCACAGCGGTCGCGCTTCGCTAAAGATAATGCCGGGGAAAGGCACGCCATAGGCATTATCAATCAGCAGCGGGATCTGATGCTGTTGCGCCAGCACATCGAGCTTCATCAGCTCTTCGTCGGTGATCACGTTGCCGGTGGGATTGGTCGGGCGTGAGACGCAGATTAGCCCGGTGTCATCGGTGATGTTGAGATGCTCAAAATCAACGTGATATTTAAACTGGCCTTCCGGCAGCATCTCGATATTTGGACGGGTGGAGACAAACAGATCCTCATCCAGCCCGGCATCGGCATAGCCGAGGTATTCCGGTGCCAGCGGGAACAGCACCCGCTTTTTGCTGCCATCGGCGCGACGGCCGGCGTACAGGTTAAACAGATAGAAGAACGCGCTCTGGCTGCCGTTGGTGAGGGCGATATTTTTCGGGCTGATTTCCCAGCCAAGCTGTTCGCGCAGCAGAGTAGAAAGCGACTCCAGCAGCGTGGTTTTTCCGCGCGGGCCATCATAGTTGCACAACGCCTCGGCAAGCTTGCCTTCATCGTGCATCTGTTGCAGCAGCTGCTGGAAATAGTCATTCATTGCGGGGATCTGTGCGGGATTGCCGCCGCCCAGCATCACTGCTCCCGGTGTGCGTAATCCTTCACCCATATCTTCCATCAGGCGCGTAATGCCTGAATGTTGCGTAAATTTGTCACCGAAGGCGGAAAAGCTCATAACGTGTTAACTACTTTGTCTGATCGTGTGGAGGTTTACCTTAACGCCAGCCCAGGCGGGATGCAATCGCACCTCCGTGAAAACGGTAAAGCATTTGTTAAAGCAGGTTTCCTTGCGCGGCCGGGGCATCCTGTGCTGGTCGTCGCTGCCATTAAATAATACCTTAACATTACCTTGAAATAATTAACCGGTAATTAACATGCCGCATTAATAATAAATGAAACAGCGTTTTGTTTTTATGAAAATAACGTATCAATCCTCGTTAATTTCGACGTCGATCACGGTTATCGGGGTTTCTCTTTGGCTATAGTGTGCCCTCGACAAATCATCATGGATGTTTTGCACGCGCTGTTATACCTCTTTTAATTGTATTTAAGGCTAATCCCATTATCACGGCGGAATTAATGCGTGTCTGGGAGGAATGGGTGGAAATTAAATTAGCCACTGAAAAGGAAGATCACCATGAGTTTGAATACGTTTAGCTTGCAGGGCCGTGTGGCCATCGTCACCGGCTGCGATACCGGGCTGGGGCAGGGAATGGCCGTTGGGCTGGCCGAGGCGGGCTGCGATATTGTCGGCATTAATATTGTCGAACCCACCGAAACCCACGGCATGGTGGCAGGACTGGGTCGTCGCTTTCTGAGTCTGACCGCCGATCTGGGACAGATTGAGTGCCTTGCCGGTCTGGTAGAAACTGCGGTCGCCGAATTCGGCAGGGTCGATATTTTGGTCAATAACGCCGGCATCATCCGTCGCGAAGATGCGATCAACTTCAGCGAAAAAGACTGGGACGACGTAATGAACCTGAACATTAAATCGGTGTTCTTTATGTCCCAGACGGTGGCGAAACAGTTTATTAAGCAGGGTCACGGCGGCAAAATCGTCAATATTGCCTCAATGCTCTCTTATCAGGGCGGGATCAGGGTGCCTTCTTACACCGCGTCGAAAAGCGCGGTCATGGGCGTGACGCGTCTGTTGGCGAATGAGTGGGCGAAGCACGGCATCAACGTCAATGCGATTGCGCCGGGCTATATGGCGACCAACAATACGCAGCAGCTTCGGGCGGATGAAAAGCGCAACGGGGAAATCGTTGACCGCATTCCGGCCAGCCGCTGGGGCCGTCCTGAAGATATGAAAGGGCCGGTAGTGTTTCTGGCCTCGCCCGCTTCAGACTATGTGCATGGCTACACGCTGGCGGTCGATGGCGGTTGGCTGGCACGCTAAGGGGTAAACGCCAGGCCACCGGCAGGATGGGTGGCCTGGTCCTTCCTTTTAAGCCCGTCTCGGCTTATTTGATCACCTGCGGGTTCACGCAGTTTTTCTCTACCTTGCCGGTCAACGCCGCAATCAGGTTATCCACCGCATCGCTGGCCATACCATAACGCGTTTCATGGGTCGCCGAACCGATATGCGGCAGCGCCACCACGTTTGGCAGCGTCAGCAGCGGAGAGTCTGCCGGTAACGGCTCCTGCTCAAAGACATCCAGACCTGCGGCGTGGATCGTGCCGTCTTTCAGGGCCGCAATCAGCGCCTGCTCATCGACCACCGGACCGCGACCCGCATTGATCAGCACCGCGCTGGACTTCATTTTTGCCAGCTGCTCACGGCCAATCAGGTGATGGGTTTCGTCAGTCAGCGGCAGGCTGATGCACAGGAAATCAGACTCTTTCAGCAGCGTATCAAGGTCGCAATAGGTGGCATCAAAACGCTGTTCGGCTTCTTCATGATGCTTACGCGCGTTATAGAGGATCGGCATGCTGAAGCCGAGGTGCGCGCGCTGTGCCAGCGCCAGGCCGATACGGCCCATGCCCAAAATACCCAGCTTTTTGTGGTGAACGTCGATACCGAACCAGTCCGCGCCAATATTGCTTTTCCACTCACCGGCTTTCACCCGCTCGGCGACTTCGGTCACGCGACGGGCCGATGCCAGCACCAGCGCCATCATGGTATCGGCCACGGTTTCGGTCAGCACGGTAGGCGTGTGCATCAGCACCACACCGCGATCGTTAAGGGCGGCGATATCGAAATTATCCACGCCAACCGAGACGCTGGAGGCGGCACGCAGCTTTGGTGCTTTGCTCAGGAAGTCGGCGTCAACCTTGCCTCCGGATCCCAGAATGCCTTCAGCCTGCTGAAAAGCCGCCGCGTGCTGACTCAGGTTTTCTGGGGTCAGGCCGTTGATCTCGGTGACGGTAAAATGGGCGTCGAGCTTTGAGCGCAGATCGTCCGGTAATTTTTTATACAGCACCACAGAAGGTTTCATTTCGTCTCCCTTTTAAATTGAGGAACGGGCCAGCTGGCCCGTTTTGCATTTTTAAGCGTGTTTAGCGCCGCGGGGCATCGGGGGCTGATTATTCTCCGCCGGCTTCACAATCAACGTCAGCCAGACTGAAATCAACAGCGATCCTCCCATAAAGATATACGACGCTGAAGGGCTGCCGGTGGCACCGTTCAGGTAACCGACCACCCACGAACCGAGGAATGAGCCCAGCGCACCCATCGCATTGATCAGCGCCATGGCGCCACCGGCCACGTTACGCGGCAGCATCTCCGGAATAATGGCGAAGAACGGCCCGTAAGGGGCATACATCGCAGCACCGGCAATCACCAGCAGGGTGAACGACAGCCAGAAATTATTGGCTCCTACAAGATATGACCCTAAAAACGCCAGCGCGCCAATCAGCAGCAACGGCCAGACAAACAATTTGCGGTTTTGTAACTTATCCGACGCCCAGGAGACCACAATCATCGCAATCGTCGCGGCGAGGTAAGGAACGGCGGACAGCCAGCCGGCTTCGACCATGCCCATCTGGTTGCCGTTACGCAGAATCGACGGTAACCACAGCACGAAGCCGTACACGCCAATGCTCCAGGTAAAGTACTGAACACACAGGATAATCACGTTACGGGATTTAAAAGCTTCGCTGTAATTGCGCACCGCTTTGATATTTTCCTGCTCTTTTTGCAGCTGCGCCTGCAGCGCGGCTTTTTCATCGTCGCTCAGCCATTTGGCCTGCGCAGGCTTGTCCTGCACCATAAACCACCAGGCAACCGCCCAAATCACCGCCGGGATCCCTTCGAAAATAAACATCTCACGCCAGCCGAAGGCTTCAATCAGATAGCCAGACACCACCGACATCCACAGCACGGTGACCGGGTTACCGAGGATCAGGAAGGTATTGGCGCGTGAACGTTCGGATTTGGTGAACCAGTTACTGATATAAATCAGCATCGCGGGCATTACCGCCGCTTCCACCACGCCGAGCACAAAGCGAATCGCCGCCAGCATCGGAATGTTGCTCACCATGCCGGTTAATGACGCGCAGACGCCCCACAGAATCAAACAGATGAACACCAGCTTCTTCACGCTGCGGCGTTCGGCATAGATAGCGCCAGGGATCTGGAAGAAGAAGTAGCCGAGGAAGAACAGGGCGCCCAGCAGCGATGACATGCCTTTGGTGATCCCCAGATCGTCGTTTATCCCTGCAGCGGAGGCAAAGCTGAAGTTTGCCCTGTCCAGATACGCCAGGCTGTAGGTGATAAACACGATGGGCATGATGTACCACCAGCGTTTAGGCGCGATTGTTTTCTGTTTGTTCATAGGTGGATCCTCTGTTTGAGGTTTACCGCATTCTGTCCTGTAGGGAAACGATGCGGTTTCATTATGTTGCCGGCTCTGGCAGTGGTTAAGGGCTAGAAATCGCCCAGTTCAGCGCGCGTCGGTAACCCTTCGCTGTCGCCGATCACCTGAATCGCCAGTGAGCCGATTTTGTTGCCGCGACGAATCGCTGCGGGCAACGGTTTTCCTTCCAGTAACGCGCTGATCACCCCGACGGCAAAGCCATCGCCTGCGCCGACGGTGTCCACGACCTTCTCCGTTTTGATTGCCTCGACCTGGCCTTTTTCGCCCGCTGAGGTTTTATACCAGGCGCCGTCGCAGCCGGTTTTCACAATCACCGCTTTGACGCCCATATCGAGGTAAAAATCGGCAATGGCTTCCGGTTGATCGTAGCCGGTGAGTATTTTGCCTTCGCTGATACCGGGCAGCACCCAGTCGGCAAAACCGGCCAGCGTGTTCAGCTGTTTGGCCATTTCGCGCTCGCTCGGCCACAGCACCGGGCGCAGATTCGGATCGAAAGAGATGGTTTTGCCCATCTGCTTCATCTCCTGCGCGGCGTGTTTAGACAGCGCCAGCGAGGAGGCCGAAATTGCCGCCGACACGCCGCTTAAATGCAGGTGGCGCGCTGAGCCAAAATAGTCGCGGTTGAAGTCATCGACGGACAGATGGCTGGCGGCGGAGCCCTTGCGGAAATATTCCACCAGCGGATCTGAGCCGTCATCCACTTTTGATTTCAGCTGAAAACCGGTGGCGTAACGGGCATCGGTGGTCACCTGGCGATGATCCACGCCCTCTTTTTCCAGCTGTTGCAAGGTGAAGCGGCCAAACGAGTCGTCACCGACGCGGCTGACCCAGCCCACCTTCAGTCCGAGCCTGGCAAGGCCAATCGCCACGTTCAGCTCAGCACCGGCAATACGCTTCACAAAGCGTTCGGCCGCCGCCAAATCTCCGGCTTCGGTGGCCACAAACATCGCCATCGCTTCACCAATTGTCACCGCATCCAGCGTGCCGTTGTTATGCAGACTCATCGCTTAATCCTCTTTCAACAGGTCAACGTAGTGGCGGGTGACGGCAACCAGATCGTCGCCTTCCAGTGGGAATTCAATGCCGCGCGGCACCTCGCGCGGTAACAGCGCCAGCGTTTCGCGCCACAGGTTATCGGCATCATCCAACGCCACAGCCTGCCAGGCGTGACCTTTGCGCGCGGCGGCTTTAACGTGGATATACGTGACGTAAGGGCTGAGGCGCTGGGCCGCGGCGATGGGCTCATCGCCCACCCACAGCCAGTTGCCCATATCGAAGGTCAACCCGCTGTCGGCGCGTGCTTCGCCACCGTCCCGGGCATAGCCCTCAAGCGCAGCCAGCGTGCCGCAATCGGTCTGATCGTTCTCAACCACCAGCTGGACAGGCTGACCTGCCAGCTTTTCGCGCAGTGCGGAAGCGTCAAAACCACATTGATAGTGCCCCAGCGAATATTTTAGTCGCTGGGCGTTTAATTGCTCAGCTTCGACCAGGTGACGATCGAGGTGCGGATTAAGCTCACCCTGTTCGGTAAACAGCGCTTCCGGCACCGAATAAAAGGCGGTCAGGCGCGCATCGGCAATGGCTTTGCCGAGTGCCGGCAGCGATTGCAGCTCTTTATCGCTGAACAATTCACGGCGGATCTCCACGCCATCTGCACCCGCTGCGGCGACGATCGGCACGACCGCCTGCTGGCCGCCGAGTGCGGCAATTTTTTCGCGACCATAGGCCGCGGTGACGACTATCACTTCTCTTTCCATCGGGTCCTCCAGGCACGGGATGGCCTTGGCGTTATAAAAACGTTAAATGGAACCGGTTCCAAAGCAAAGGGGCAGAGTGTCGTTTTATGATCGCGCTCACGATGTGAACAGGATTTTGGCGGGAATGGTCTGAAAAAGCCTGAGGGGATCAGGCTTTGTTGTGCAGTAAGGTCGTCGATCCGCGAACAATCAGCTCGCCGGAGAACACGCAGTCATTCGGTGGCGAGGTGTCGCCATCAATGCGGCGGATCACCTGTTCCAGCGCGGAATAGCCGATCTGCCAGGTCGGCTGCTTAAAGGTGGTGATGCCGACGCCGGCCAGCTCTGACCACTCCAGCTCATCAAAGCCCAGCAGGCCAATGTGCTCACCCCAGTTGAGGCCAAGGCGCTTCAGCGAACGGGCAACCTGCAGCGTCAATGCGCCGTTAACCACCATCACCGCGCAACGTTTTTCCCCGTGCTGCTGCCAGAAGGCGTGCAGAACCCGATCCATGCCGGCGCTGTCGGTGAGGGCGACTTCCGCTTTTTCGGCAAGGCGGTCGGGGTGCTGTGCCATGGTGTGTTGAAAGGCGCGCAGGCGTTCGTGGCGGGTGTTGACCATGCCCAGCGGCTCGGTCACAAACAGAATGGCCTGATAATCCTGTCCGATCAGGTGAGTGGTGACCTCGGTCGCCGCTTCAGCGTTGTTCAGACCGACCACATCACAGGGGAAATCAGGAATTTTTCGGTCAATAAGCACCATCGGCAAAAAGGATTGCTGAAGCTGGTTAAGCGCTTCTTCGCGCATCCCCACCGCATTCACCACAATCCCCTCGACCTGATAACTGCTCAGCAGGTTGAGATAATGCTGCTCCTGATCGACCTCGTTGTTGGTGTTACACATCAGCAAGGTAAAGCCCTGCGCGCGGCAGGCAGCTTCAATGCCACACATCACATCGACCGAATAGGGATTGGTGATATCGGCAATAATCAGGCCGATTAAGCGGGTGCGGCCGCGTTTGAGCCCGCGCGCCATCTGGCTTGGGCGATAGTTGAGCTCGGCAATGGCGGTTTCAATCCGCTGCTTTAAATCCGCCGACAGGACGTTCTGCTCGCCGTTCAGATAACGCGAGACGCTGGTTTTCCCGGTCTTTGCCGCTTTAGCGACGTCGCTGATGGTGGCTCGTGCCGCCTTGCGGTTCATAGCGATCCTTAAAACTGTCACAGTGAAGAAAAACGACCTTTCAGCCAGTACTGGCCTTGTTACCCTAAGATAGCCCGGAATTGCCGAAAGCGGATCGGGCCATCATAAAGCATAAGCGCCGGCGCGCCCATCTTTGCGCTTCGGCCCGTGGAATGCAGTTGTGAAAGGGAAGTGGCTTGACGGAATAGGGGGAATTGCCGGGCTAAACGCGCCGCCCGGCACGGACAAACTTACTGCAGCGGGCTGAGGGTGATTTCCACGCGACGGTTCTGCGCTTTGCCTTCAGCGGTGCTGTTAGAGGCGACCGGATTATCCGGGCCCATTCCGCTGGTGCGCACGCGATTCGCGGCCACGCCCTGGGTGATCAGCGCGCTGCCGACGCTGTCCGCACGCTGCTGCGACAGGGTCATGTTCAGCTGACGGGAGCCGGTGCTGTCGGTGTAGCCCGCCACGTTAACCGCGGTTTTTGGATACTCTTTCAGTACCATCGCCACGCCGGTCAGGGTGTTGGCGCCCGCCGGTTTCAGCGTACTGCTGCTGCTGTCGAAGGTGACGTTATTCGGCATATTCAGCACGATATTGTCGCCCTGACGGGTAACGCTGACGCCGGTACCCTTCATTTTGTCACGCAGCTTGGCTTCCTGCACATCCATATAATAGCCCGCACCACCGCCGAGCGCCGCACCGGCCGCTGCGCCAATCAGCGCGCCTTTGCCTCGGTCCTTTTTCGAGGATGACAGCATGCCGACACCCGCGCCCACGGCCGCCCCAAGGCCAGCACCAATACCAGACTTACCTGCTTCGCGCTCGCCGGTGTACGGATTCGTCGTACAGGCTGACAGGGCGATCGTACCGCTCAAAACCAGAGCAAGAGTCGTAAAACGCGTCTTCATCGGGATTCCTTTTCAATTGCAACGGCGGGCAAATTTGCCCGTAAAACGCCGATTATGCCGAGGAATTTCCAAAAAATAACGGTGCTTTGGTCTTAAAGTGTAAAGAGACGCTACTTCAGGTTATCCGGGTGACAAAAACAGCCGGTAACATGATCGTTAATCAGCCCGCAGGCCTGCATAAATGAATAACAGGTGGTGGTACCAACAAATTTAAAACCTTTCTTTTTAAGGGTCTTTGAAAGCGCATCAGAGACCGGGCTAAAGGTCGGTGCGGTGCGATAATCGGCATGTCGGTGAATTTGCGGCGCGTTATCGACAAAATCCCAGATAAAGGTGTTAAACGGTTCGCCCCGGGCTTCCATTGCCAGCAGCGCGCGGGCATTGGCAATAATTGCCGCGATTTTGCCGCGATGACGAATAATGCCGCTGTCCTGCATCAGGCGTTCAATGTCGTCCTCATTCATCAGCGCCACCGCCTGCGGATCGAACTGATGGAAGGCGTTGCGGTAATTTTCGCGCTTTTTCAACACCGTCAGCCACGACAACCCGGCCATTTGCCCTTCCAGACAGAGCATTTCGAACAGCGCCCGGCCGTCGGTGATCGGTACGCCCCACTCGGTATCGTGGTAGGCAAGATAGATCGGATCCTGTGAAACCCAGCCGCATCGCTGCATGGTTAAATTTCCTTATGAAGTTGACCGAAAAATAATCACCGCTGCCTTGACGTTATCGCGTTCCAGGCAATAGTTAGTGACAGGTTGACCAGTAAATAAATTCAATAATACGCGCACTCTTATCGATTTTAGGCTCTTTTCTGGAGTCATTTCATGTCAAAGAAACGGTATGGCACACGCTATCTGGCCTTTGGGGCAGTGTCGATGGCGTGTTATCTCTGTGCAAGCAGCCCGGCCCTCGGCTGGGATCAGATTTATGTCTTTGGCGACAGCCTGAGTGACAGCGGCAACAATGGCCGTTACACCTGGGATGGCAGCCAGCATCCGCTGTACGACGATGTGCTGGCGGCCAAAATTAATCAATCTCTGCGCCCTTCCGATCGCGGCGGGACCAACTACGCCGCCGGTGATGCGGTGGCGGTGGCGGCGCTTAATCCGGTCGATAATACCGCCGACCAGGTGCAGACTTACCTCGCTGCCAACGGGGGCCGGGCCGATGCGGATGGCCTGTATGTCCACTGGGTTGGCGGTAACGATCTGGCGGCCGCTGCCCTCAATCCCGTGGCGGCGAACGGTATTGTCAGTACCAGCGCGTTCGCGGCGGCTAATCAGGTTCATGCGCTGCTAACCGCCGGCGCCAACACGGTCATTGTGCCCACCGTGCCCAATATTGGCGCCACGCCGGCGCTGCTGGAGGCGGTGATCCAGGCCGGCCTCGCACCCGTCGCTAATTCAGCGCTGACCGCCGCGTTTGCCTCGCTGAACAGTCAGACTACCCTTAATCCCGATGCCCGCAACCAGGCGATCAAGCAGGCGTTGACCGCCGCGGCCGGACAGCTCACCACGGTCAGCGTGTTGCAGGATGCGATCGCCGACCAGCTGTTTGATGCCTGGCAAGCGCTCAGCGCGCAGGCCAGTGCGTTAACCGACAGCTATAACCAACAGGAAGACGCGCAGCTGGCCCGTCAGGGTGGCAACATTGTCCGGGTTGATATCAACGGGCTGTTTAACGAAGTGCTGGCCGATCCGGCGCATTATGGCCTGAGTAACACCGCCGGCATGGCCTGTCCGCCGGGCGTGTCTGCGGCGCTGTGCAGCTCCTCAACGCCGGGCTTCTCCAGCCAGCAGGCGTTTCTGTTTGCTGACCGTCTGCATCCCAGTCCTGCCACCCATTTGCTGATTGCCGATTACATCCAGTCGGTGCTGGACGCGCCTGCGCAGGTGGTGGCGCTGAATCAGGCGACGCTGGCGATGTCCCGCGATGCGCGCGCCACCCTCGACAGCCATCTGCAACAGCAGCGCCACGGCGAGTATCCGCAGGGCGCGTTCAGCCTGTATGGCGGCTATGCTGGCCAACACAATGACTATTCCGGCAACCTCGCCGCCGGCGATGGCGATGCCACCACGCATAATCTGACGCTGGGCGTGGACTACAAGCTGACCGACACGCTGCTGGTGGGCGCGCTGGTCTCCGGCTCTAACGACTCGCAGCAACCGACGCCAGATTATGAGTATAAGATGCGCGGCTGGCTGATTTCGGCCTACAGCGAGCTGTCGTTCTTCGATAACGGCTGGGTGAATACCGACGCGCACTATGCCTCGGCCAGTTACGACAGCATCAAGCGTCGCCTGACGCTGGGGCCCGCCACGCGAACCGAAAGCGGTGAAACCAACGGCACCCAGATCGGCGCGAGAGTCACCACCGGCTGGGACTTCCCGGTCGGCACGCTGCTGACCACCGGCCCGGTAGCGCAATACGCGCTGGATTACAGTTCGGTGGACGGCTATCAGGAGCAGGGCAACAGCAGCACCGCCATGCGCTTTGATGATCAGAACTATCACTCACAGATTGGTGCGCTGGGCTGGCGGGTCGATTCCCAGCTGGGCTGGCTGAACCCGTGGGCGGAGGTCAGTTATAACCACCAGTTTGGCGATAACGTCTGGCGGGCGGGCGGCGGACTGAAATCCACCCAAACCTCGTTCACCCGTGATACGGCAGAGCAGGACAGCAACTGGGTGGATGTCACCGTCGGTGCCCATATGCCGCTGGGGGATTCGGTGGCGGCCTTTGCCTCCGTTTCCCAGACCGGCGGGCTGAGTTCCGGGGAACAGTTTATGTATAACCTCGGGGTCAGCGCACGCTTCTGAATTTAAATGGTCAGCTGAGCAAGCCTGCGGCGACGTTGATCGACAGGCCCAGGATGGCCAGATTAAACAAGAACGATAACACCGCCTGCAGGGTGGTAATGCGGCGAACCCGGGTATTGCCGGTGGAGACATCCGCCGTCTGCGCGGCCACCGCGATGGTGAAGGCGTAGTAAATAAAATCCCAGTAGCCTGGCTGCTCGGGTTTTTCGGGGAACAGCAGCGTTTTTTCGCCTTGCCCCTCTTGCTGGTAATACAGGTGGGCATAGTGCATGGCAAAGGCGGTCGGCAACAGCGACCAGGAAACCACCAGCGTGGCGGCGGTCAGGGCAATGTGGCCGGCCTGCTGCGCCTGCGGCAGATGCTTAACGGCCGTCAGCTCAAACAGAATGGTCAGCAGGCTGACCAGGCAGGTCAGGCACACCAGGGCCAGCACGGTGCCGGCGCTTTCATCCTGTTCGCGGGCGATATGGGCAATCCGATCGGTTGGCGTTCTTAACAGCAGCCACCAAAGGAACAGCAGGTACAGCCAGGCGAGCACGTTCCAGCTGACCAACAGCCTCTGCACCAGCGGCTGCTGCCCCGGTAAAAAGAAAAAGCACACCACGGCCAGCACTAAGGCCACCAACAGGCGGGGACGGGCGTGATAGTAGTGCTTCAGAACGTGCAGTGTTTTCATTAAAGGAACATCCCGGCATCCCTGAGTAAATGGTCGTTGCCCTTGCGACGGGTAAAGCCGCTGCGGTCGAAAAACTCCAAAATCTGTACGGCAAGCTTGCGACCCACTCCAAGGCTGTCGCGGAAATCCGCCGCGCTGGTGGCGTGTCCTTCTGCATCACGCTGGCGGATCATATCGGCCAGCGCCTTCATCTGTTCGCTGAGGAAATAGCGGTCTTTCACAATCGCGGTGATGTACCCGGCCTGGGCCGCCTTGCGCAGCACCTGCCGCATACGTTCTTCGTCCACGGCAAGGGTGGTCGCCAGATCCCTGACCCACCAGGCGTTATGGGCAAACAGCGGCTCGCACTGCTGCCAGAGCGCGGCTTCGTCCGGCTCAAACTGAATACTGAAGCCGTCAAGATGCAACCAGCCCCGGTTATTGCTCAGTTTACCGCTGGCCGACAGGCGATCGATTAACGCCAGGCCAACGGTGTCGGGCAAGTTGGGCAGCGCCATGCGGCGCAACCGATCGCGGCCAAGACCGGCACGATCGCCGTTATTCTGATGGTACTCCGCCAGCGTCAGTAATACCTGCTCCTGCCACATTTCTGCCGTGTCGCTCAGCAGCAGAGTGTCACCGGCCTCAACCGGCGCAATCGTTGCCACACAGGCGGCCAGCGCCGCCGGCGTTAACTGCCGGGCCCAGCTTAGCGCTTCTCTGCGGCACGGCTGGGCTTTCAGGTACAGCGCAATCGCCTGCGGATCCTCAGCAGACTGTGCCAGCTGATGTAACCAGCGCAGATAGTCCGGCTGACGCTTGCCACGCCGCCTCGGCGTAAGCTGCACCACGCGGGCGCCCGCCAGCGTCTGTTGTGCGCTGATATCGCGCAGGATAAGCCGATCGTTATCGGCCAGCCACAGAGGTTTATCCAGCACCAGCTCCGCCAGCGCGCCTTCCAGCAGTGAAATCCGGCCGGTGATATGGCTGGCGGCATGATGCAGATGCAGCGGCTGTCCCTGGCGCAACGGCGGGTGGCTGCTCAATTCGACAATAACGCGATCGAAAGCCGCTTCAGGCGGGGATTCCAGCAGCCAGTCACCGCGTGAGATATCGCTTTTTTCCACGCCGCCGCTCAGATTAAGGGCGATGCGCTGGCCGGCATACGCCTGTTCAACCGGTTGATTCTGCGCATGCAAGCCACGAACCCGTACCGCTTTGTTCAGGCCGGTCAGCCACAGCTTATCGCCGACCTTCACCGTGCCGCTGAGCGCGGTGCCGGTCACCACGGTGCCCGCGCCCTTGACGTTAAACGCCCGGTCGGTGGCCAGACGGAAAGTTTTGCCTGCGGCTCTTTCCCTGTCGGGAAGCTGGCTGAGGTGCGCAGCCAGTGCCGGAATGCCCATCCCGGACTGGGTGCTGGTGATAAACAGATCGATCGTCCAGCCCATGTCGTGCGTCAGGGCGGTGATGTCGCCACTGAGGGTTTGCAGCCGGGCTTCGTCAACCGTATCCGCCTTGGTGAGGGCGACGGTCAGGGCCGGCACCGCGCTGAGCTGGAGGATCGCCAGGTGTTCCAGGGTTTGCGGCATAATGCCGTCATCGGCGGCCACCACCAGCAACGCGCGATCCAGTCCGCCGATGCCGCTCAGCATATTGGCGAGGAATTTTTCATGGCCGGGAACATCGATAAAGCCGATGACCCGACCGTCCGGCTGCGGCCAGTAGGCGTAGCCCAGGTCAATGGTCATTCCCCGGCTTTTCTCTTCCGGCAGGCGATCGGCATTCACGCCGGTGATCGCTTCCAGCAGCGCCGTTTTACCGTGGTCGACGTGACCAGCAGTGGCGATAATCATAACGAAATCATCCTGATAAACAGTTCTTCATCTTCCAGGCAACGCAGATCCAGCCAGAGTTTTCCGGCGGAGAGACGTCCGGTGACCGGCACCTCGCGTTTTCGCCAGTCGGCGGCCAACTGCTGCAGGCGGCTGCCGGAGCCGTCGTGCGGCGTCAGGGTCAACGCAAAGCTGGGCAGGCGATCGACGGGAAGCGATCCGCTGCCGATCTGCGATAAACAGGGCGCGATCTCCACCAAAAAATGCGCGCCACAGGCCTGGCGCAACACCGGCAACAGGCGCCCGGCCTGTTCGGCAATCGAGTGTGGCGTGCGGGTTAACAGGCGCAGCGTGGGGAGCTGAACGGCCAGCGTTTCCGGCTGCAGATAGCGCTGCAGCGTGGCCTCAAGGGCAGCCAGCGTCATTTTGTCGACCCGCAGCGCCCGCTTCAGCGGATGTTGCTGAAGACGGGCGATCAGCGCTTTCTTGCCGACGATAATGCCGGCCTGCGGGCCGCCAAGCAGCTTGTCGCCAGAAAAACTCACCAGGCTGACGCCATCGGCAATCAGCTGCTGCGGCATCGGTTCCGCCGGCAGGCCGTACTGACTGAGGTCAATCAGCGAGCCGCTGCCGAGGTCGACGATCACCGGCACGCCGCACTCTTCGCCCAGCGTCGCCAGCTCGCTTTCGGCGACCGAGCAGGTAAAGCCGGCAATCTGATAATTACTGGTGTGGACCTTCATCAGCAGCGCGGTGTTTTCCGTCAGCGCCTGGCGGTAATCCTTCAGGTGCGTGCGGTTGGTGGTGCCCACTTCGGTCAGCGTGCAGCCCGCCTGCTTCATCACGTCGGGAATGCGGAACGCGCCGCCGATTTCGACCAGTTCGCCGCGGGAGACCACCACCTCTTTACCGGGAGCCAGCGCGGCCAGCATCAGCAGCACGGCGGCGGCATTGTTATTGACGATGCAGGCGTCTTCCGCACCGGTCAGCTGGCACAGCAGCTCAGCCAGCGCGCGGTCGCGATGCCCACGCTCGCCTTCTTCCAGCGCATACTCCAGCGTCACCGCCGAGCGCATCACCTGAGTCACCGCCGCAACGGCCTCTTCACACAGCAATGCGCGTCCCAGATTGGTGTGCAGCACCGTGCCGGTGAGATTCAGCACCGGCTTGAGCGCCGTGCTCTGTTGCCGTTGCAGGCGAGCCGCGGCGGCCTGCGGCCAGTCGCTGCACCAGGCGGGAAGCTGTTGCTGCGCCAGAATCTGCTCGCGGGCTTCCTGTTGCAGGGCGCGCAGGGTGTCGGTGGTTTGCTGATGGCCATACTGAACGCGCAGAGCCTGCATGGCAGGCTCCCGAAGCAGGCTATCGATGGCGGGAAGCTGACTGAATAGTGTCTTCATTACGTCCGTATAATGGATCAGGCGGTTGGAGGAACGGTACGGGCAAAGCTGTCACGGGCAAACATCTTCTCAGCGAGTTTGATTAGCGCCGGTCGCTCAACGCACCAGCCCGGCACAATCCGGCGGAAGTTGAGGAAGCCGATCAGGCAGGCGGTGGCGATATCGGCCAGATTCAGCGTGTCGCTGTTGAGCACCGTGCCCTTTGCCGCCTCGATTTCCAGTGCATCAAGCCCGCGCTGGATCTTCTCACGCTGGCGCAGCAGTTGCGCTTCCATCTGAAACTCGGGCGGACGCATCTGTTCACGCAGCAAAATCACCGCTGCATCGCCAATGCCGTCAGCCAGCGCCTCCAGCTGAAGCACCTTTAACGCCGCCAGCTTATCGCGCGGCACCAGCGCTGGCGCAATGTCCATCTGTTCCAGATAGGCGGCAATGATATGCGAATCGTACCAGGTTTCGCCGGGGCTGGTCACCAGCGCCGGGATTTTTCCCAGCGGATTGTAGCCGGGCACGTGGCTCTCATCAGTCCAGGGATTTTCGTTAATGAATTCAAACGTGATGCCCTTTTCCAGCATGATGACGGAAATCTTACGGACAAAAGGGCTGGTATAGGTGCCAATCAATTTCATTACGCATTTCCCCTGTGGCGCCGACGGGTGTCGGCCGGAGTGGACAGATAGCATCGCTGGCGCAGGTGGCCCCAGCGGCTGCCGTTATTCTCCCGGAAAAAGGAAGGGATTCAAACTGCTACGTGAAAATCCTTCCTGCTCCATGCGGGCGTCGAGGATCAGGGTGGCCAAATCGTCCGCCACCGGCTCAACCGCCGGATCTTTTTCCTGATAGAGCATTTTCACGTAAGTGCCGCAATCGCCGCAGCTTTCCGCTTTAACCGGTGCCACTTCGGAGTCCAGTGACCAGTAGTGCAGGTCACGGGTCTGTTCGCAGTTGCTGCATTTTGATCGCACCACATACCATTCGCTTTCGCACAGGTTGCAGTGCAGATAGCGCAGGCCGCCCTGGGTGCCCATATGCACCACGCTGGCCACCGGCACGCTGGCACACACCGGGCAGAACTGCCGCTGTTCGCCGTATTCTGCGTGGGCTTTGCCAGGAATAAGTGCCGCCATCTGCGCCCAGTACAGCGACAGCGCCGCCCAGATAAACGGTGATTTATCGCTGCTGACCTGGGAAAATTCGTTAGAGAACAGTGCGCTGGCCATGGTTTCCAGCTCGGTCGCCGAGGCTTTTTCCAGATTCTCCAGCGAGGCCAGCGCCTGACCGGTCATCTCGGGCTTCATTTCGGCAATCAGCGAGTGCAGCAGGCGCTGCCAGTGGTGATCGCGCGGCAGGGTGTGGATATCCAGCGGCGGCTTTCCGCTGGCTGCCGTCGCCAGCAGTCGGGCATGCAGGTCCATCTGCAAAGGATGATCGTACAGCACGATTTCCTGCGCACTGGCCACCACCGCCGCAAAGCGTAAGTAGTCACCCAGCGGATTTTTCTCTGCCAGTTCTCTCAGCCGGGCTGCGCGTCGGCTGTATAAATTTTTCAACCTGGGGAAAAGTAACGGCGGAATAAAATCCGCCGCATTTTTGTCGCTTTTCTCCAGCTGCTCCTGCGGGATTATGCGAATAGTCATCAGTCTCTTTTCCTGTGGTGAGGATATCTGCCCAGAATACGCATTTCTGTTCGGAATTATAGCGCCCGGTATCACCCCGATCCTTGTTTTGGGAAATTTTAAGCCATTTTTCTGCCCGCGTCCGGGGTGCACCGGCACCCCGGTTCTGCCAGCAACGGGCTGATTTCAGGGTTTATTCTTTCTGATTTGGCGATACCAGCGCGGGTGATGTTTTTTTGCCCAGGCCGGCGTTACCCAGCCCTCAACCATCGCGGTGATGGTGCCTTTCACCCACAGCGCCGCGTAGATATGCACCATGATGACCATAATTAACACCACCGCCGAGACGGAATGGACCACCAACGCCAGGCGGATGATTGGGATGGAGAATGCGCCGGCGAAATAAGGCCGCCAGATGACGATGCCGCTGGCTAACAACAACAGCAGGCTGACGATCGCCGCCCAGAACACGCATTTCTGGCCGAAGTTATAGCGGCCGGTATCCCCGACCTCTTCATTTTGCGCCACTTTACGGATGTTCTTTGCCCACTCCAGATCGTCGCGCTCAATCAGGTTATCCCGCCAGTAGCGCAGGAACATCAGCAAGAAGGCGGCAAACATAATCACGCCGATAAACGGGTGAAGAATGCGCGCCAGCTGCGGCGTGCCGAGAATATGCATCAGCCAGTTGAAGGACGGGAAGAAGAAGCCGAGCCCACTGAGTGCGGCGAACACAAAACAAAACGCCACAATCCAGTGGTTAATGCGTTCCGGCGCGCTGTAGCGCTGGATGCGATCGCGCTTTCTCATTGGTCTTCCTCCCTGTCGTGCAGGTTATCGTCGTCATCTTCCACCCGATTCGGCCCGATGCCGACGTAGTGGAACACGCTGGCCGCGAAGGTGGCGGCAAAACCAATCGCCGCCAGCGGTTTCCAGATCCCCTTCCAGAAGGTTACCGCCGGGCTGATCGACGGGTTTTCCGCCAGGCCGTGGTACAGCTGAGGTTTGTTGGCGTGATGCAGGACATACATCACGTGGGTGCCGCCGACGCCCTCCGGATCGTATAGCCCGGCATGGTCGTAGCCGCGGCTGTTCAGTTCGGTCACGCGCTCTGCGGCAACCTGCTTCATCTCCTCTTTGCTGCCAAAGTGGATGGCCCCGGTGGGGCAGGTTTTCACGCAGGCCGGTTCCTGACCGACGGTGACACGATCGACACACAGCGTGCATTTATAGACGCGGTTGTCCTCTTTATTCAGCCGTGGCACATCGAACGGACAGCCGGCAATGCAGTAGCCGCAGCCAATGCACTGCTCGGACTCAAAATCGACAATGCCGTTGGCGTACTGAATAATCGCGCCTTCGGACGGGCAGGCCTTCAGGCAGCCGGGATCGGCGCAGTGCATGCAGCCATCTTTGCGGATCAGCCACTCCAGCCTGCCGTTCTCCTCCACCTCGGAAAAGCGCATCACGGTCCAGGATTTGGCGGTCAAATCGGCCGGGTTGTCGTACACCC
Organism: Erwinia billingiae Eb661; assembly: GCF_000196615.1. Taxonomy (NCBI): domain Bacteria; kingdom Pseudomonadati; phylum Pseudomonadota; class Gammaproteobacteria; order Enterobacterales; family Erwiniaceae; genus Erwinia; species Erwinia billingiae. Next base: position 5,031,678 of record NC_014306.1, on the reverse strand, counting down.
CGACGTTATGCCCGACCTCATCGCGCAGGTCGTTCCACTCCGAACAGGCAACCTGACAGGCCTTGCAGCCGATGCAGGTGGTCACGTCGATCAGTTTCGCCACTTCCAGCTGATGATCGCGCGCCTGCGGGGCAGGCGTGAAGCCGTTGGTGGCGGAACGACGAATAATATCCTGTGATTGATAAGCCATAATCGTTCCCCTTAGCCAGCTAATGTGGCTAAGCCTTTTCTACGTTAACCAGGAACGCCTTGAACTCCGGCGTTTGCGTGTTGGCATCGCCGACAACTGGCGTCAGGGTGTTGGCGAGGAAGCCTTTTTTCGCCACGCCCTCAAAGCCCCAGTGGATAGGAATGCCGATGGTATCGACCGGTTTCCCGTCCACGGTCAGCGTTCGAATACGCTTGGTGACTACCGCCTTGGCTTTGATATAGCCACGGTTTGAACTCACCTTCACCGTGTCGCCCGCCACAATTCCCAGCCTGCCCGCCAGCCCCTCACCGATTTCCACAAACTGTTCCGGCTGCGCAATGGCGTTGAGCAGCGAATGCTTGGTCCAGAAGTGGAAATGCTCGGTCAGACGGTAGGTGGTGCCGACATACGGGAATTTGTCCGCTTTGCCCATCGCCGCCAGATCGTCCTTAAACACGCGCGCGGCCGGATTGGACACCACCTTTGGATGCAGCGGGTTGGTGCCCAGCGGCGTTTCGAACGGCTCGTAATGTTCCGGGAACGGCCCTTCCGCCATTTTATCCAGCGCGAACAGGCGTCCCATCCCTTCCGGCTGCATGATAAACGGCCCGACATCGCTGCCCGGTGCGGCGGTGCTGTAGTCCGGGATATCCTGCCCGACCCACTTCGCGCCATCCCAGTGCAGCAGCGCCCGTTTCGGATCCCAGGGCTGGCCCTGTGGGTCCGCAGAGGCGCGGTTATACAGGATGCGGCGGTTTAGCGGCCACGCCCACGACCAGTTAAGGGTGTTGCCCAGCCCGGACGGATCGGTGTTGTCGCGCCGCGCCATCTGGTTGCCGTCTGCGGTCCAGCTGCCGGCAAAGATCCAGCAGCCGCTGGAGGTGGAACCGTCATCGCGCAGCAGGGCAAAACTGCCCAGCTGCTGGCCCTTTTTCGCCAGCAGCGTGCCCTTGTCGTCCATCAGATCCGCCAGCGCCTTGCCGTTGCTTTCCATCGCCACTTCTTCTGACGCCGGATTGTCCGGCGTGAGATAGTTCCAGCTCATGTTCAGCACCTGCTCCGGCAGCGCGCCGCCCTCTTTGGCATACATCTCGCGCAGGCGCTGATAAATCCCGGAGAGGATTTCACCGTCATTGCGCGATTCGCCAGGGCCATCCGCCCCTTTCCAGTGCCATTGCAGCCAGCGGGCGGAGTTGACGATCGAGCCGTTCTCTTCCGCAAAACAGGTGGACGGCAGGCGGAATACTTCGGTCTGGATCTGCGACGGGTCAACGTCGTTAAACTCGCCGTGGTTCTGCCAGAAGTTGGAGGTTTCGGTGTTCAGTGGATCGATGGTCACCAGGAACTTCAGCTTCGCCAGCGACTGCACTACCTTGTTTTTATTCGGGAATGACGCCAGCGGGTTGAAGCCCTGGCACAGGTAGCCGTTGACCTGGCCCTTCGACATCATCTCGAAGTACTGCAGCACGTCGTAGCCTTTGTCCCACTTCGGCAGCCAGTCGAATCCCCAGTTATTCTCCTTCTGCGCCTTATCGCCGTAGAAGGCCTTCATCATGCTGACGAAGAACTTTGGATAGTTACTCCAGTAGTTCACCTGGCCCGGCAGCGTTGGCTTCGGCGTATTGGCGGTCAGATAGGTTTGCAGATCGGCCTGTTTTTCTGACGGCAGCGTCATGTAGCCCGGCAGGCTCTGCGACAGCAGCCCCAGATCGGTCAGCCCCTGGATATTGGAGTGGCCGCGCAGGGCATTAATCCCGCCGCCGGCCATTCCCATATTGCCCAGCAGCAGCTGAACCATCGCCATGGTGCGAATGTTCTGCGCGCCTACCGAGTGCTGCGTCCAGCCGAGGGCATAGAGGAAGGTGGCGGTGCGATCGTTGGCGCTGGTTTCCGCCAGCACCTGACAGACGTAGAGGAAATCGGCTTTCGGCGTGCCGCACAGCGATTCCACCACCTCCGGCGTATAGCGGCTGACATGTTCTTTCAGCAGGTTCCACACGCAGCGCGGGTGGGTCAGCGTCAGGTCACGTTTGGCAAAGCCGCTCTCGTCCAGTTCGTAGTTCCAGCTGGTTTTATCGTACTTGCGGTTGGCTTCGTCGTAGCCGCTGAACAGCCCGTCGTCGAAGTGGTAATCCTCACGCACAATCAGGCTGGCATTGGTGTAAGCCTCAACGTATTCGCGCTGGATCCTGTTGTTGCTGATCAGGTACAGCAATACGCCTGACAGGAAAGCGATGTCAGTACCGGAGCGGATCGGGGTGTAGAAATCGGCAACCGACGCGGTTCGGGTGAAGCGCGGATCGATCACAATCAGTTTGGCCTTGTTATGGATTTTGGCTTCCATCGCCCAGCGGAATCCAACCGGATGCGCTTCAGCGGCGTTGCCACCCATCACAATCACCACATTCGCATTTCGAATATCAACCCAGTGGTTGGTCATCGCACCGCGACCGAACGTTGGAGCAAGACTTGCTACCGTAGGTCCGTGTCAGACGCGTGCCTGGTTATCGACGGCAAGCATGCCGAGCGAGCGGGTCAATTTCTGCGTTAAATAGCCGGTTTCGTTGCTGGAGGCGGACGCACAGAGCATCCCGGTGCTCAGCCAGCGGTTGACCGTGGTGCCGGCGGCGTTCTTCTCGATAAAGTTGGCGTCGCGGTCGGTTTTCATCAATCTGGCGATGCGATCTAACGCCTCATCCCAGCTGATGGGTTGCCACTTATCGGAACCCGGCGCGCGGTAGGAAGGGGTTTTCAGGCGGCTTTCACTGTGGATAAAGTCCAGCAGGCCTGCGCCTTTCGGGCAGAGCGCGCCACGGCTGACCGGGTGATCCGGGTCGCCTTCAATATGGAAAATCGACTCTTTGGCGTTTTTTGCGCCGTCACCCAGGCTGTACATCAACAGCCCGCAGCCAACGGAACAGTAGGTGCAGGTGTTACGCGTTTCACGGGCGCGCAGCAGCTTGTACTGGCGCGTTTCCGCCAGCGCGACCTCCGGCATAAAGCCGAGCATCGCCGCCGTGGTTCCTGCCATCCCACCCGCGCAGATTTTGAAGAAGCTTCTTCTGCTGACATTCATGGTGTCATTCCTGTTTCGACAGTGCTCAATAAGTTTTGCGATAAGGCGGTCACAGGTTCAGAATCTTTAGAATCTTTTCTGAACGCTTGTGGTTAAAACATTACCACAGTAACTATGTGGTCGTAGTCCGTGGGATGGGTTTCAGGTGAATATGAGCAGTAAATGTGACGAGATTGTGAGTGAGATCGCAGGGCTGAGCCAGGTCGAGGTGCGGCAGCGTCGATCGCTGGACACCCCGGAGCCAGACTGGCTGGCGGATGAGGTGCCGGTGGCGCTGGTGTATAACGGCATCTCGCATGTGGTGATGATGGCGACGCCAAAAGACCTTGAAGCCTTCGCCATTGGCTTCTCGCTGTCGGAAGGGATTATCGCCTCGCCGGCGGATATTTACGGCATTGAGATCCAGCCGTCGTGCGGCGGCATTGAGGTGCAGGTTGAGCTGTCCAGCCGCCGGTTTATGGGGCTGAAAGAGCAACGCCGGGCGATGGCGGGACGCACAGGCTGCGGCGTGTGTGGCGTGGAGCAGCTGGCGGAAATCGGCAAACCGCTGCAACCGCTGCCGTTCAGCCAGACCTTTGAAATCGCCCGTCTGGATGAAGCCTTATCCCAGCTAAAAAGTTTCCAACCGGTGGGGCAGCTGACCGGCTGTACGCACGCTGCGGCCTGGATCATGCCCGACGGCAATCTGGTCGGCGGCTGCGAGGATGTGGGTCGCCATGTGGCGCTGGATAAGCTGCTGGGGTTGCGATGCCAGCAGCCGGGCTGGCAACAGGGCGCGGCGTTAGTATCGAGCCGGGCAAGCTATGAGATGGTGCAAAAATCCGCGATGTGCGGCATTGAGATCCTGTTTGCGGTCTCGGCGGCCACCAAACTGGCGGTTGAGGTCGCCGAACGCAGCAACCTGACGCTGGTCGGCTTCAGCAAACCGGGCCGCGCCACCGTCTACACCCACCCGCAAAGACTGATCTGACTTCCGGCTCAGGCCAGCACCACCTCCGGCAGCGCTTTTTCCAGCGCCGCAAACGCCGGAAGGCTGGCCGCGCCGCTGTCGGTAATCAGCGCAGTAATGTCCTTGATCGCCGCATAATTCATGCGGCTGGTCAGCCCCAGTTTGCTGTGATCGGCCAGCAATATCAGCTGCGTGGCCTGCTGCGCCATCGCCCGCGCAATCGCCGCTTCGTGCGGATGAAAACTGCTGGCGCCATTTTTCGCCTCGATACCCACCGGCGACATCAGCGCCACATCGGCGCGATAACGGAAGATTTCGCCGACGGTCAGCTCACCGCGCGTTTCCTGCGCGCCAGCCAGCATGCTGCCACCCAGCAAAATCACCGAATTATTCAGCGTCTCATGCTCTTCGGCCGCCGACAGCTTCAGCGCCGCATTCAGGCTGTTGGTGATGATGGTCAGGCCGGACATGGTGCGCAGCTCTTCCGCCAGCATGGTGGTGGTACTGCCTGCATCGAGAAACAAGGTTTGCCCCGGCTTCAACCGCTGCGCGGCGGCGCGGGCAATGGCACGCTTTTCCCGCGCGCGAACCTCGCTGCGGACGGTTAACGGCGGCTCCGGCTCGGCATCCAGCGCAATCAGCCCACCGTGGACCCGCCGCGCCAGCCCGAGGGCCTCCAGCTCGATAATGTCTCTGCGGGCGGTTTCCCTGGAAATCCCCAGCTCCCGGATGATCCGCTCGGTGCTGACGTGATTCAGCGTGGTCAGCAGCGCGCGAATGCGATGTAAACGGGTTTCCTGCAGCATAGTGGTGTCCTTTTCCAGTGGGGATGGGCATAGCCTAACCGACATCGTCGGTCGCTGCATGTGTATTTTATTGTATTTGTGTATTTGGTTGCATTTTGTCAAAAACTTGCCATGATGAAGGTATCCGGGCGCACGGGTTGCCCGTTCATTTCTCACTTCGCAACGGGAGTTATCATGGCTACACGTTCGACCATCATGGACACCAACAGCTTTCGCGCCGAGCATGCCGACGGCCTGGATGCTGATGTACGTAAACTGACCGATAAACGCAGCAAGGTGCTGGGTGAATCTTACCGTCTGTTCTACCGTAAGCCGGTCCATCTGGTGAAAGGTGCGGGCCAGTATCTCTGGGATGCCAACGGCGATAAATACCTCGACGCCTATAACAACGTCGCCAGTATTGGTCACTGCCATCCGGCGGTGATCGACGCGGTTTACCAGCAGATGCAGCAGCTGAACACCCATACCCGCTACCTTCACGAACGTATCCTTGATTACTCCGAAGAACTGCTGGCGACCATGCCATCTGAAATCGACCGCGCCATGTACATGTGTACCGGTTCAGAAGCCAATGACCTGGCGATCCGTGTTGCCCGTGCGCACAGCGGCGGCACCGGCATTATCGTCAGCCAGGAAGCCTATCACGGCACCAGTGACTTAACGTCTGGCGTCTCGCCCGCGCTGGGCACCGGTCAGCCGCTGGCGACCACTACCCGGCTGGTGTCCCCGCCCGATCGTTATCGCGTCACCGCGCCCGATCTGGGTGACTGGTTCGCGGCTGAAATTCAGAAGCAGATTGATGATATGGCAGCCAACGGCATCAAGTTTGCCGGCTTCCTCGCCGACTCCATTTTCTCCTCTGACGGCGTGCTGCCGGGGCCAAAAGGCTTTCTGAAGAAAGCGGTGGACGTGGTGCATAAAAACGGCGGGATCTTTATTGCCGATGAAGTGCAGCCAGGTTTCGCCCGTACCGGCGATGCGTTCTGGGGCTTTGCCCGCCATGGCGTGGTGCCGGATATCGTCACCACCGGCAAGCCGATGGGTAACGGCATTCCGGTGTCGGCACTGCTGGCCAAAAGCGATGTGCTGGCCTCCTTCAGCGACGATATTCCGTACTTCAACACCTTCGGCGGTAACCCGGTGGCGATGGCGGCGGCGCAGGCGGTGTTGAAAGTGATTAAGGAAGAAGGGCTGCAGGAACACAGCCGCGTGGTCGGCGAGAAGCTGCTGCGTGAACTGCTGACGCTGAAAGACAAATACGAATGCGTCGGCGATGTGCGCGGTGCCGGGCTGTTTATCGGCTTCGAGCTGGTGACCGATAAAACCAGCAAAACGCCGGACAAACAGCTGGCGCTGGATGTCACCGAGAAGCTGCGTGAAAACCGCGTGCTGACCTCGGTGGCGGGGCCGTATGGCAATGTGCTGAAACTGCGTCCGCCGTTGGCGTTCCAGGAGAGCGATATCGACTGGCTGGTTGGCGCGTTGGATAAATCGTTGGCAGCATTAGGGAAATAAAGCCTTAGACCGTTTGGTTTTATCCCAGCAGGGAAAGGGCATAAAAGCGCCGCTGCGCCTGCTGCGCAGTAAACCCTTATAAACGTCGGGGCATTGATAACCCTTTTACGGATCGTTTATTTAACTATAATGATCCGACTGCTTACGCGGTGCTAACAGAAACAGCGCCGCCCACCATTAAATGGAGATGATGAACATGAGTTATTCACTGCCATCCTTGCCTTACGCATACGACGCACTGGAACCGCATTTCGACAAGCAGACGATGGAAATCCATCACAGCAAACACCACCAGGCTTACGTCAACAACGCCAACGCGGCGCTGGAAGGGACTGAGTTTGCCGATCTGCCTGTTGATGAGCTGATCGCTAAACTGGATCAGGTTCCTGCCGATAAGAAAGCAGCACTGCGTAACAACGCAGGCGGCCACTCAAACCACAGCTTCTTCTGGAAAGGCCTGAAAACCGGCACAACCCTGAGCGGCGACCTGAAAGCGGCTATCGAAAAAGATTTCGGCAGCGTTGACGCGTTCAAAGCTGAATTCGAAAAAGCGGCAACCACCCGTTTCGGTTCTGGCTGGGCGTGGCTGGTTAAGAAAGGCGACAAGCTGGCCGTTGTTTCCACAGCAAACCAGGACAGCCCGCTGATGGGCGAAGCGATCTCTGGCGCATCCGGTACCCCAATTCTGGGTCTGGACGTGTGGGAACACGCCTACTATCTGAAGTATCAGAACAAACGTCCTGATTACATCAAGGCGTTCTGGGATGTGGCTAACTGGGATCAGGCGGCAGCGCTTTTCTCAGCAGCAAAATAAATCCCCGCCACGTTAATTCGTGACGATAAACCGACGGAGTCCGCTTCGTCGGTTTTTTATTGCCTGCTAATTAATTAGAGTTCCTGTTCATTCTGCGCATTCCCCCGGCGAACAGAAGATTCGCCTGCCGCTGGCCTGCCTGGCCGTTAAAGTCCTCGCCCTGCCGTACCGATAGGTAAAACTGTTAAGTGGATCACCATACCTGGCGAACGCGCAGTCCATCTGCTCGCCGCCATACGCTATCGGGTCACGGGAAAATAATAAAAATGATTAACAGCATTAAACTTCGCATCGAGAACCTCAACGTCGGCAGGAAGCTCGGTTCCGGTTTCGCCCTGGTTTTGCTGCTGGCTGCGCTGATTGCGGCCGTCGGCATCCAGAAATTCAACAACGTGAAAGAGCGGACCGACAAGGTCGACTTCAGCCACGCCATCAGCAGCGATATCAGCGCTGCGCTGGACAGCCAGAAGCAGTATCAGCTGTTCTTTGACGAGAAAGAGATCGCCCTCAGCCAGAAAAAAATCGCCGACGCGCTGGGGCTGTTCGACAAGATGATGAGCACCTCGGTATTTGATGCCGAAAGCCGCGCGTGGCTGAACACCTTCCCTGGGCTGGTCAAAGCCTACCAGCAGGCGCAGTCCAACTATGTCAACGCGGTGAACACCCGCGATGGCATCAAAAACAGCTGGAACCTCTCGGCCAGTGAAGCGGCCTTCCTCGACCTGAAGCAAGAGCTGGGGCCGACCGCCGATCTGCAGTTGCAGGTGCTGATGGGCAAGCTGGACTATGCCTTGCTGGACGTGCATTACGCCGTGCGCGGCCTGATTGCCGGGCCTTCCGAGCAAACGGCGGCGATATTGAGCGCCTCGGCAGATAATGCGGCGGTGACGCTGGATACTTTTGCCAGCCTGGTGACGCCCGCGCAGGAAGCCACGCTGCAGCCGCTGAAAAACCGCCTGATTAGCTATAAGGCCAGCGTGCTGTCCTACGTTCCGGCGTATCAGGAACAGAAAGCCGCGGCCGCGGTGATGATTAAGCAGGCTGCGGAGATGAATAAGCTGGTGGAAGCGCTGGTACAAAAACAGTTGAGAATGACCCGCGAGAACGTCGCCACCGCCATTACCACCATGTCTGCGGTCACCTTCGCCGCGCTGGTGCTGGGCATTATTATCGCCATGGTCATTACCCGCCAGATCACCCGTCCGCTGCGTGACACGCTGGAAACCACCGAGCGTATCGCCAACGGCGATCTGAGCGTCAGGGTGAACACCGAGCGCCGCGATGAGCTGGGGCAACTGATGAGCGCGGTGGGCATCATGAGCGATAATCTGCGTCAGATCATTGGCGAAATCCGCTCGGGCGTCAGTCAGGTGGCCCATGCGGCGGCGGAAATCAGCGCCGGCAATACCGACCTCTCTTCCCGCACCGAGCAGCAGGCTGCCGCCGTTGAGCAAACCGCCGCCAGCATGGAGCAGTTAAGCTCCACGGTAAAACAGAACGCCGATAACGCGCACCACGCCAGCAAGCTGGCGTCTGAGGCCTCAACCACCGCTCAGACCGGTGGCCGACAGGTGAAAGACGTGGTGGAAACCATGCAGCAAATTTCGCAAAGCTCGAAGCGCATTGCCGATATCACCACCACCATCAACAGCATCGCGTTCCAGACCAATATTCTGGCGCTGAATGCGGCGGTGGAAGCCGCGCGTGCCGGTGAACAGGGCCGTGGTTTCGCAGTCGTCGCCAGCGAGGTGCGCAACCTGGCCCAGCGTTCGGCACAGGCGGCAAAAGAGATTGAAGGGCTGATTAAAGAGTCGGTGGATCGCGTTAACAGCGGTGCGCAGCTGGTCGAAAATACCGGAATGACCATGCAGGATATCGTGCAGTCGGTCTCCAACGTGCGTGACATTATGGGTGAAATTACCTCCGCCTCTGACGAGCAGAGCCGCGGTATCAGCCAGGTGTCGACGGCAGTGGTGGAGATGGACAACACCACCCAGCAAAACGCCGCGCTGGTGGAAGAATCCGCCGCCGCCGCGAATTCGCTGGAAGAGCAGGCGATGTTGTTAAGCCAGGCGGTAGCGGTGTTCCGCCTGTCCGCCGATGAAGGTGTTGCGGGCCGCAAGGTGCCTGGCCCGGCGATGCCAGCACCGCTGCGCTCAACGCTAACGGCCCCGAAAGCCATCACCCCAACCCAGCTCAGCGAAGCGAATTGGGAAACGTTCTGACAACGATGGCCGCCCCTTTGGGGGCGGTAAGTGGCCCGCAAAATAAGCCGTCAGTAATGACGGTTTTTTTATGCCCCTTGATCTTCGCGGTCGGTGGGTTCCACGCCGAGTGAAATGCTGCCTGTTGTCATTATCCCCCCGGATTATGCTGGATACCGCTGTCTCACTGGTTTTAACCGCTTATATGGCTGGATGTCTGGATGGCTAATAACGTTTTGTGTTAGCTTATGCGCTTTCGTTCGTTGCCAGCCGTAACAATCCAATAAAAAATGCGGCAACCTGTTTTGTTCACCTGCCAGAGAGTTATTGTTCATGACTGTGGTAAATCGCCTTGAAATGCGTCAAATCTCCATCGCTTTTGGCGGTTTTACAGCCCTGAATGGCGTTGATTTCAGCCTTGAAGGCCACTCGGTGCATGCGCTGACCGGGGCAAACGGGGCCGGGAAGTCGACGCTGATGGCAGTACTGTCAGGCGCTTACGATCACTACAGCGGTGACATCCTGCTCGATGGCCAGCCGGTCAGCATCCGTTCTCCGCGTGATGCCAAGCAGCTGGGTATTCATCTGGTGCAGCAGGAAGTGGATGTGGCGCTGGTGCCGACGCTCAGCGTGGCGGAAAACATCATGCTGGATCGCCTGGCCGAAGGCGGACAGGTCTACCACTGGGGCGAAGTGCGCAAACAGGCGCGCGCGTTGCTGGCGCAGCTTGACGTCTCGCTGGACGTCCGTCGCCGCATCGATCAATGCACGCTGGCCGAGAAGCAGCAAATTCTGCTGGCCCGCGCGCTTTCCCACCACTGCCGTTTTCTGATCCTCGATGAGCCCACGGCGCCGCTGGATCAAAACGAAAGCGAGCGCTTATTCGCCGTCGTACGCCGGCTGAAAAGCAACGGCATCGGCGTGGTGTTTATCTCCCACCGCATCCACGAGCTGCGCGCCATTTGCGATCAACTGACCGTGCTGCGCGATGGCCGCTTGATTGAAACCTGCCCGATGGCCCAGCTGGATGGCGAGCAGATTGTCGAGAAGATGCTCGGGCATCAGCTGGACGACATTTACCCGCCGCGCCGACCGCCGTTCAGTAATGAGATCCTGCTGAAGGTTGACGGCCTGCATGACGATGCCCTGCTGCAGGATATCTCGCTGACGCTGCGCAAAGGCGAAATCCTCGGCCTTGCCGGACTGGCCGGCGCGGGGAAAACCGAACTGTGCAAGGCGCTGTTTGGTGCCAGTAATAGCCGCGTGGAGAAGGGTGAGCTGCACGGCAAGCCGTGGAAACCCTCTTCCCCGCACGCCGCGGTCGACAACCGTATGGCGCTGATCCCGGAAGAGCGCCGCAAAGAAGGCATTTTTATTGATGAGTCGGTGGCGATGAACCTCAGCGTCACCGCAGATAACAGCTTCTCACGCTGGAGTCTGTTTGGTCACCGTCAGGCCTGGCAATGGGCCGAAGAGGTGATCAACAAGCTGGGCGTGCGCACCACCGGCCCACAACAAACGCTGCGTCGCCTGTCGGGCGGCAACCAGCAGAAAGTGGCGATCGGCAAATGGCTGCGCAACGACGCAGACGTGCTGATTTTTGATGAGCCGACCAAAGGCGTCGATATCAAAGCCAAAACCGACCTGTTCGAACTGATTGATGGTCTGGCCCGCCAGGGAAAAGGGGTGATTTATGCCTCCGGCGAATTCGCCGAACTGGTGGGCTTATGCGATCGCATTTGCGTGCTCTGGGACGGGCGTATCGTGGCAGAAATGGATGCCAGTGACGTTGATGAAGAAACGCTTTTACTTTATTCCACCGGAGGAACGCCTGCGTGAGCAGCAAAGATATTTCCCTGAAGGCTGCGCCCTCTGTGCGCCACCAACTGTTTGAATTTCTCTATAAATGGGGAATGTTGCTGACGGTGGTCGCGCTGATCGCCGCCTTTGGCCTGGCGTCAGACAGCTTCCTTGAACCCACTAACATCATCAATATCCTGCGCTCTATCGCCATCGTCACGGTGATTGCGATTGGGGTGTCGATTTCCCTGACCATCGGCGGATTCGACCTCTCGGTGGGCTCGACCGCCTCGCTGGCCAACTCCCTGGTGATCTCACTGTTCGTCTGGTACGGCTACGGCTCGACGGAAGCCATCGTCATCACCCTGCTGCTGTGCACGCTGGTTGGGCTGTTCAACGCCTTTCTCATCGTGATCCTGCGCATTCCCGACATGTTGGCGACATTAGCCAGCCTGTTTGTGGTGCAGGGCGTGGCGATGACCTACAGCTTCGGCGGCTCGATTACCGAAAATATGGTGATGCCGAGCGGCGATATGGCGGAAGGGACCATCCCGGCCAACTTCTCGCTGCTGGGGCAGGTGCCGACCATCGTGATCATCATGCTGGTGGTGACGGTCGTTGCGCAGCTGGGCCTTTCGCTCACCAAACACGGTCGCCGTATGTATGCGATTGGCGGCAATCCTGAGGCGGCGCGTCTGTCCGGGATCCGCACCAACCGCTACCGGGTGCTGGCCTACGTCATTGCTTCACTGCTGGCGGGACTGGGCGGGATTTTGCTGGCGTCCCGTATCGGTTCTTCGCAGGTCAATGCCGGTGGCGGCTATCTGATGGACGCCGTGGCGGCGGCCTGGATCGGTTTTTCTCTGGCGGGCTCCGGCAAGCCAAACGCGCTGGGAACGCTGGTGGGTGCCATCATCCTTGGCGTGTTACAGAACGGACTGGTGATGCTCTCGGTGCCGTATTACGCGATGGATATCATCAAAGGCCTGGTGCTGGCTATCGCACTGGCCATTACGTACATCCAGCGCCGCTAGGCGCTTACTTCTTCAGACAGGGTAAACATAATAATGAAAAAACTGACTACATCGTTGCTGGCGTTGAGCCTGCTGATCGCCGTACCTGCCTTTGCTGACACGGCTGCGGTGCCTGCCGCTATCGCTAATCACGACGGCCCGATCCGTATCGCGGTGATCCGTAACCTCGGTTCGGATGACAACACCACGCAGTTCGTTGCCGGTGCCATTCAGGAAGGCCGCAAGCTGGGCTTTAAGGTCAGCACCTTCCTCAGCAACGGCGACGACGCGCGTTTCCAGGACTTCGTTAATCAGGCGATCAGCCAGAAGTATGACGGCATCATCCTGTCGCACGGTAAAGACCCGTACTCCACGGCGCTGGTGAAGCGCATTACCGATGCCGGCATCAAGGTCTCGGTATTTGATACGCCGGTGAACCAGCCGATTGCAGGCGTGACGGTCACCGCGCAGGACGATGCGTCGCTGGCGCAGCTGTCGCTGGACCAGCTGATCAAAGACACCAACGGCAAGGCCAATATCGTCAAGCTGTGGGTGGCGGGCTTCCCGGCGATGGAACGTCGTCAGGTGGTGTATGAGAAAGTGCTGAAGGCCAATCCAGGTCTGCATCAGCTGGAATCAATCGGTGCGGTTTCTTCCGACGTGCAGGGCGATACCGCCAACAAAATTGGCGCCATTCTGGCGAAATACCCGAAAGGCAAAATCGATGCGATTTGGGGTTCATGGGATGCGTTCGCGCAGGGCGCCTATAAAGCCTTGCAGGAGAATGGCCGTACCGAGATCAAACTGTACAGCATCGATGTCTCCAACCAGGATCTGCAGTTGATGCACCAGAAAGACAGCCCGTGGAAGCAAACGGTGGCGGTCGACAGCAAGCTGATTGGTGCAACAAATATGCGTCTGGTGGCCAACAAAATTGGCGGCGAAACCACGCCAGCGACCTACCAGTTTAAGGCGGCGGCGATCTCTCAGGCGCAGCTGGCGGCACAGTCTGGCGCGGTCAACGTGTCGACGCTGAACAAAATCATCCCAGGCTGGGGCGAATCGACTGACTTCGTCGCGCCGTGGTTCGCCACGCTGCAGGCGAAATACGCCAAAAAATAAGCCGGATCCCGAAATGAAAAATGCCCGCAATTGCGGGCATTTTTATCGGCGAAAGCGCGATTAGAAAGCGGTTTTCGCGAAGCCGGTCATCTCCTGCAGGCCCATCTCACGACCTAATGCGGTCATCGGATGCACCACAACCAGGCCACGAACGCTCTTTTTGAACGCGCCCATATTGGCCTGCTCTTTCTTGGTGATGGCACGGCTGAACGGCATATCTTTCAGCTTCTGCGCTTCCGCACTCAGCTTCTGCTCGCGGACGCCACGCAGACGCTCCAGCTCTTCGATCAGCTTGTCTTTCTCTTTCAGCAGTTCGCCGAGCTTTTCCGTGTCGCCGGACGCCAGCAGTGGCTGCTCTTTGTAGTTCAGGGCATCCAGCTTATCGCTGAGGATCCTGATTTCTGCCTGGACTTCTTCTTTCATTGTCATTAACCGTGAAGTGATTCATTGCCGCAAGGATACACAATGCGACGGCAAGAGGGAAAGGTGACGCGTTACTTTTTGAACGCTTGCTTCAGGCTGATGCGCGAAATCAGTTCGGTCAGAGAAAGCACCATCGTCGATCTGACCACCTGCTGATAGCGTTGCTGCAGCATGGCGCGCAGCTCGGCATCATCGCTGGAGAGGTCAGGGCGCGGCGGAAATGCCGTCACGCAATGCAGTTCGCCAAACGGGCCTAACAGCTCATCATCGGTAAAACGGTACTCGGTGCCATCATCGTTCAGCGCTTCACGCAGCGCCATCAGCAGTTCGGCATCTTCATACTCGCTCCGGCTGATCACGCCGAGACCGTAAATCAGTTTCAGCCGCACGGACAGTTCGCCCAGCGGGCCATCACCCAGTAACAGCGGTTCTACCGCATACTTCACCGCGTAGTCATCCTTGCGAAACACCTGGATCACCAACAGGTTCACCGCCTCCGCCAGCAGCTCAACCGCCGCGATCAGAAAGCTTCTGACCGTTCGTCCGGTGTTCAGGCGTTCAAGCACCCGATTCTCAAAAGCCTGTGGTTTTTCCATGAGAGCCTGCATATCGTTCATCACCAGGCGAGGGCCGCCTTTAAGGGCACGCGTGTGCCCTGTCCGTTCATCCGTTGAAGTGGGCGTTACGCCATGGCATCAAAGGCCTTCACCACATCAGCAACCACGTCGCTGTTTTCCTCAAGGCCTGATACCTGCGCCAGCGTCGCCTTAACGCCTTTGCTGTTCAGCAGCCCGACCAGCTCCTGAGCCTGCGGATCCTGATCGCTGCGATAATGCATCGCGGCGGCAATGCCGGTCACCAGGTTGGCGTGCGGCAGGCCGTACTCCAGCGTGCCCAGCGTGGGTTTAATCAGGCGATCGCCCGCGCTAAGCTTACGCAGCGGCTGGCGTCCAACGCGCTCGACGTCATCTTTCAGATACGGATTTTCAAAGCGGCCGAGAATTTTCTGGATATAGGCAGCATGCTTTTCAGCATCGAAATCATAACGCTTGATCAGCACCGCGCCGCTCTCTTCCATCGCACCTTTCACCACGGCACGCACCTTCTCATCGAGGATCGCATCGCGGATGGTCTGGTGCCCGGCCAGCTGGCCAAGATATGCAGTGATGGCATGTCCGGTATTCAGCGTGAACAGCTTGCGCTCCACAAAGGCCATCAGATTATCGGTCAGCTCCATGCCCGGAATGGCGGGTAGATCGCCTTTGAACTGGGTTTTATCCACAATCCATTCGCTAAAGGTCTCAACGGTCACTTCCAGCGGATCGGTGGTGCCGGCTTCAGACGGTGGCACGATGCGGTCCACGGCGGAATCGACGAAGCCCACGTGCGCGTCAACAAAGGCGTGATACTGCTCTGGCAGCGCCTTCATCACGTGGCCTTTCAGCTGGGTAGTGCCGCGCACCATGTTCTCACAGGCGATAATGTTTAACGGGCGGGTATTACCGTTATCACTGCGTTTTGCCAGACCTTTCGCAATGCCACCGGCGATGCGTTCGAGGATCTGCGGGCCAACCGCCGTGGTAACGATATCAACCTCAGCGATCAGTGGGATGATGTCATCGCTGGTGCTGTTAACCGCATTCACGCCTTTGACGATCTCGACCTGAGCCTGCTCGCCAACCACATGAACCGGGTACTCATGACGGGCATTCAGCGCATCCAGAACCACCTGGTTAACGTCGGCAAACGTCAGCTGAATCCCGGCATCAGCCAGTAATTTTCCAATAAAACCGCGACCAATATTTCCGGCGCCAAAATGTAATGCTTTCATAATTTTTCCCGTATCAATGATCAGGGGCCGGACAAACCCGACCCTAAAAAAAGAGCCGGGCATGCCCGGCCCTGGGAGGTAATGCTTGTCTGCAACCCGGTTTAAGCGGGCTGTTTACCTGACAGCAGGTCCAGCACTTCCTGCACGTCGGTGGTGTTGATCAGTCGTTGGATCACCGACTCATCATCCAGCGCGTTGGTCAGGCTGGTAATCACCTGGATATGCTCGTTGTTACGGGCCGCGATGCCGATAACCAGACGGGCAATATCGTCCTCATCTTCACCAAAGCGTACGCCTTCCGGGTACTGGCAGAACACGATGCCGGTTTGCAGCACGCGGTCTTTTGCTTCGATGGTGCCGTGTGGCACGGCGATGGACTCACCCAGGTAAGTTGGGGTCAGTTTCTCACGATCCAGCATCGCCTGAACATATTCTGGCTCAACATAACCGCCTCTCACCAGCTGCTCACCGGCAAACCGGATGGCCTGCTCTTTATTGGTGGCGTGGTTGCCGAGGAAGATATTGCGGGCGCTCAGTTTGAACAGGTGTTCCTGGCTCTCGTCATAGCTGTCGCTCAGCGTTGCGGTGACTTTCTCGCGATGACCGGCGGTGCGGTTGGCATCCACCAGACGGCTGGTCAGGTCGGTATACAGGCCGCTGTCGAGGAAGTTGGTCAGCGAAATGTGCTGCGCGTGCGGCGCCTGGCGCATGGCGCGTTCGGTCAGATCGCGGTGGGTGATCACCAGATCCACATCGCCCGGCAGGTTGTTGATGGCGGTGTTGGTCACGGAGATATTGGTCAGTCCGGCATCGTTCACCTTCTTACGCAATACACCCGCACCCATCGCACTTGAACCCATCCCGGCGTCACAGGCAACAATGATTTTGCGCACGTGGGTCAGGTCGCTGTTCATGCCGTCAGCCGAGGTGGTTGCGGTGCCAGGCAGGCCTTTAGACTGCGCTTTCATTTCGCTCACACGACGGGTTGCAGCTTCGATATCGTCTTCTTCTTTCACCTTGCTGGTTTTCAGCAGGATAGCGGAGACCACGAAGGAGACGGCAAAGGCGGCAACAATCGCGGCGATGTTCGCGAAGTAAGCCCCTTTTGGCGTCATGGCCAGCACCGCCAGGATGGAACCCGGAGAGGCAGGTGACACCAGACCGCCGTGCAGCAGGGTCAGAGTGAACACGCCGGTCATACCACCGAGGATAACCGCCAGAATCAGGCGCGGGTTCATCAGCACGTACGGGAAGTAAATTTCGTGGATACCGCCGAGGAAGTGGATGATTGCCGCGCCGCCCGCAGACTGCTTAGCATTGCCACGACCAAAGAACATGTACGCCATCAGCACGCCCATACCCGGACCTGGGTTAGCTTCGATCAGGAAGAAGATCGACTTACCGGCTTCGCTGGCCTGCTGGATACCCAGTGGCGAGAAGATACCGTGGTTAATGGCGTTATTCAGGAACAGGATTTTCGCCGGTTCCACAAAGATGGAGGTTAATGGCAGCAGGTTGTTCTGCACCATCAGGTTCACGCCAGCGGCGAGAATATGGGACAAACCTTCAACCAACGGGCCGATAGCCAGGAACGCGAGGATCGCCAACAGCATGCCGATGATACCGGCAGAGAAGTTGTTGACCAGCATTTCGAAGCCGCTTTTGATTTTGCCGTCGACTAACGCATCGAATTTCTTGATTGCCCAGCCGCCGAGCGGGCCAGCAATCATCGATCCGAGGAACATTGGCATGTCCGCACCGACGATCACGCCCATGGTGGTGATAGCACCCACCACGCCGCCACGATCGCCACCGACCAGACGACCACCGGTGTAGCCGATCAGTAACGGCAGCAGATAGGTGATCATTGGGCCGACCAGCTTGGCCATGGTTTCATTTGGCAGCCAGCCGGTAGGAATAAACAGCGCGGTGATGATACCCCAGGCGATAAACGCCCCGATGTTTGGCATCACCATGTTGCTCAGAAAGCGACCAAAGTTCTGGACCTTGATCTTGATATCTGATGAGGACATAAAAAAACACCCCTTATTGGTACGCGCTGACAAATAAGAGAGCGCGTTGATTTTTGTTTATGAGATTACGGCGGGGAGCCGTCTCTATCACTGTATGCAGGCGGACTCTAACACGCGAATATGACGCTGCGTAGCAAGCAGAAAAAGTGTGATGTATATCACTATGTAGGGTGGGGTAGAGGGGGTGTTTTAGTGATGCACATCACACTTATGTAGTGTAAAAAAAAGACGCCGAACAATAAATAAGCAAATCAGGCTGAATTGTGTGATTTTTGTCACGAATATGTGATGAGCCTTTGTGCACGATGTGTGATGCAGATCACAATAAATCTACCGCGCAAAATGCGTGCGATCACAGTTACCCCCGGCTCGAAATCAACGGCTTAGCGGGATGTAATAAAATTACGGTCGCTTAACCCCATTCATGGTCAATTAATACGGCGACGCTTGCAGATAAACCGGAACGGAATAGACCCCTGAAGAGAGTCGATAACTGGCATTACTGTGATAAGAATAAACCTTCCCATGGACAGATAGGGAGAGGTTGCCGTTATCGACATTAATCACC
Organism: Erwinia billingiae Eb661; assembly: GCF_000196615.1. Classification (NCBI taxonomy): domain Bacteria; kingdom Pseudomonadati; phylum Pseudomonadota; class Gammaproteobacteria; order Enterobacterales; family Erwiniaceae; genus Erwinia; species Erwinia billingiae. Next base: position 5,013,334 of record NC_014306.1, on the reverse strand, counting down.
GTGTCTTTGTCCGAGGTGATCAGAAAGGGCTTCGTTCCTTTCTTAATGCTGGCGGCAAAATCCCCCTCGCTTTTCGCCGCATCGTACAGATAGAAGCGATAGGACCAGGCTGTTGTGGCACCGGCATCACCTTCCGTGACATAAAGCACCGCCAGATTGCTGAGAGGGATTTTTTTAATAATGCTCTCCGAAAAAGGCGTTAAGTGGGAAAACCAAAAAATGCCGCCAGCCAGCAATATAGCCAGCGGCATTAACAAATAACGTTTCTTAAAACCCCGAGCGTTTTGCAAAATCAATCCCTGCCCTTATCCACACCCGTTCGGCTGCATCAGGCGCAGGACCAGGCTGAAATTCCATTTCACTTATCGAGAAAAAGACTATCCCGGTTCTAAACTCGAATCATTGACACCCATCGTAAAAATGGACTGATAGCGTTCTGAAAAATCAGTCAATCCGTACCACAAGTTTACGATTCAGGAGAATGCGCGAAGGGAAAAACCGATAGAGGTAAGCAGAAATTTTAACGGGCGGAGCACGTCCGCCCGTTAAGGAAAGCGATCGCCGTTAAGCCGGGCGGCTTACTGGAAACCGCCTTGCATGGCACTTTGCGCCTGACCGAGCACCTGAGCGTTCGAAGACAGGTTTTGCATCAGCGTGTTGTACTGCTCGGCTTGCTGCTGCGTTGGGAACTGGATAGCCGGACCGTTAAAGGTCACTTTGCTGCCCTGCTGCTGCAGGAAGTCACCGGTCTGTACCGCATCCTGGCTCAGCGTCTGCAAGGCCGGTAACAGCGGCTGCAATGCGTTGGCCGGCTGGGTCACCACTTTGTTGTAGACGTTGTCATACACCGTTTTCAGCTCTTCCGGCTGCTTCAGCGCGGCCTTGCTGCTGTCGGCCTGGGTTTTGGCCGCCTGAATTTGCTGAGTCAGCACGCCCAGAGAACCACTGGCCTGGCGCAGCGAATCACGGCGCGTCAGGTAATCCTGTGGCGTGCGAATGGCGGAAAGCTCATCCACCACCGGCTTCATACCGGAATCCACCGCGCGGTTAACCTGCTGTGAGAAACCATAAATGATGGCGTAATCGCTGACGTAATTGCCGAATTTCTGCTTCTGATCTTCGCTCAGGCTCGGCAAATGTTCGCCGCTGCGCATCACGGTGTTCTGCAGGAAATCGATGAAGGCTTTACGCTGGTCGGCTTCTTTATCGCCGCAACCAGTCAGTTGAAAGACCAGAACCAGTGCCATAAAAGGCACTAACAGACGCGAGCAGACGCGAAAGATTCCTGTCGTCATGGGAAGTAACTCCTGTAATTGTAGGGCTGGCAAGCTATCGGGGCGGCAGGCGCCGCACCTAAGAATAGTCCGTAAGGGACGGGGAGGACAGGGAAAAAAACGCCGGAAGGGCGAATAAATGCTGACTTCCGGCAGGGGACTCAGTAAACCAGCGCCTGGCCGTCTTTGCGACTTTCGGTGGCGGCAATATAGAAGCCTTGCGGGTCGCGGACGATGGCCTGCGCGCCGCCGAAGTTATAGGTCTGCAGCGGATCTTCCACCACAATCTTGTGGCCCATCGCCCGCAGGGCGGCAAGGGTATTCAGCTGCATGGCAGGCTCCACGCTGACCTCACGTCCTTCCACCACCCGCCAGCGCGGCGCGTCAATCGCCGCCTGCGGATTCTGTTTCGCCAGCATGATACGCAATGCCATCTGCAAATGGCCCTGGGCCTGCATCGGGCCGCCCATCACGCCAAACGACATCAGCGGCTGACCTTCCGCATCCAGCGCGAAGGCCGGAATGATGGTGTGGAAGGCGCGTTTGCTGGCGGCCACCACGTTCGGGTGCGCCTCGTCCAGCACAAAGCCCGCGCCGCGGTTTTGCAGGCTGATACCGGTGCCGGGCACTACCACGCCTGAACCGAAGCCCATAAAGTTCGACTGAATAAAGGAGACCATCATGCCGCTGGCATCGGCGGTGGACAGATACACCGTTCCGCTCTGCTTCGGCGCGCCGAAGGTGAAATCGCCGGCCTGGGTGGGGTCGATCAGCGCCGCACGGGTTTTCAGGTACTCGTCGCTCAGCAGCAGGTCCGCCGGAAACTCCATATGATCTTCATCGGCGATATAGCGCTCCAGATCCACCAGCGCCAGCTTCATCGCTTCAATCGACAGATGCAGCCACTGCACCGAATCCGGCTCATAACGGCCAATATCCCACTGCTCGAGAATGCCCAGCGCCATCAGCGTGGCGATGCCCTGGCCGTTGGGCGGCAACTCCTGCACCGAGCCGCCGGCAAACGGACGGGAGAGCATCTCAACCCAGTCCGCCTTGTGGTTCTTCAGGTCATCCAGCGTCAACGCCGCGCCGTGTTCTTTGGCAAAGGCGACAATTTTCTCGGCCAGTTCACCGCGATAGAACGACTCGCCGTTGGTGGCGGCGATTTTCTCCAGCGTGTCCGCCTGGTCCGGGTTACGGAACAGCTCACCGACTTTCGGCGGACGGCCTTCCGGCGCAAAACAGGCGCTGAAACCCGGCTGATCGCGCAGTTTGTTATAGCCGCGCTCCCAAAGATGACCGATCAGCGGCGACACCGGGAAACCGTTGCGCGCATACTCAATCGCCGGCTGCGCCAGCGTGGTCAGCGGCAGGGTGCCAAACTTCTCCGCCAGCTCAACCCAGGCGGACACCGCGCCCGGCACGGTAACCGCATCCCAGCCAATTTCCGGCATCGCTGCAAGATGGGCGAAGGTCTCCCGCGACCAGGCGGCTGGCGCGCGGCCAGAGGCATTCAGCGCATGCAGTTTTTTCCCGTCCCAGACAATGGCAAAGGCATCGCTGCCAATGCCGTTGCCGGTCGGCTCAACCACCGTCAGCGCCATGGCGGTGGCAATCGCCGCATCCACCGCGTTGCCACCCAGTTGCAGCATCCTGATCCCCGCCTGTGCCGCCAGCGGCTGTGAGGCGGCCACCGCATTGCGGCCCATCATCGGCGCGCGGTAGGACGGGTAGCCGACGTTAAAATCACTGATTCCACTCATAGCAGTTCCTTAATGATTAATCGTTACGCGGATCGAGCGCATCGCGCAGTCCGTCGCCAAGCAGATTGAAGCCCTGCACGATAAGAAAAATGGCAAGGCCAGGGAAAATCGACATCCACGGAGCCTGCTCCAGGAAGCCTTTGGCGGTGTTCAGCATCGCGCCCCAGGACGGGTTAGGCGGCTGCTGACCGAGGCCAAGGAACGACAGGCTGGCTTCGGTAATAATGGCCGAGGCAATCGCCAGCGTCGCCTGCACCAGAATCGGCGACATCACGTTGGGCAACACATACCGCAGCACGATCCAGCGGTCCGGGAGCCCGATGGCGCGGGCGCCGTCGATATACTCTTCATTGCGGATCGCAATCACCTGGCCACGGGTCAGGCGGGCAAAAATCGGCATCGCCGACAGGCCAATCGCGATCATCGCATTGCCGAGGCTGGGGCCGAGAAATGCGCCCAGCGCGATGGCGAGGATCAGGAACGGACAGGCCAGCAGCGCTTCAATAAAGCGCGAAATCACCCCATCCCAGATCCCCTGCCAGTAACCGGCAATCAGTCCCAGCGGCACGCCAATCAGAATGGCGATCATCACCGAGATACAGCCCGCCAGCAGCGAGGTCCGCGCGCCCCAAATCAGGCGGGAGAGCAGATCGCGTCCCAGCTCGTCAGTGCCTAACCAGTGCAGGGCCGACGGGGCTTTGCGCACCGCCATAAAATCGGCTTTGGTCGGGTCAAAGGGCGCCAGCCAGGGCGCAAGCAGGGCGATCAGCACAAAGAAAATCACAATCACCGCGCCAATCACCGCGCTATTATTGCCGAGGAATTTCTTCAGCACGCGGTTGGTCGGTTTACGCAGCGCAGCGGCGCTGCCGGCAGCCAGAACTTCACTCATCGTCAGCCTCGCATTTTCGGGTTAATCAGCACGTAGAGCACGTCCGCCAGCAGGTTGAGCAGCAGAAAGCCTATCGCCACCACCAGCACCACGCCCTGAACCACGGCGTAATCCCGGTTGAACACCGCATCAACGATCATTTTGCCGAAGCCCGGCAGGGTGAATACCTGCTCGGTCAGCACCGCGCCGCCCAGCAGTTCGCCAAACAGCAGGGTGGTCAGGGTGATCACCGGCACCAGCGCATTGCGAAAGGCGTGCTTGAGGATCACTTTGTTGGGCAGCAGGCCTTTCGCTCGGGCGGTGCGGATATAATCCGCCTTCAGCACCGCAATCATCGAGGCGCGGGTGTGGCGCATCAGCGTCGCCGCCAGCCCGGTGCCCAGCACCAGCGCCGGTAGCAGCAGGGTTTTCAGGTTCTGCGACAGGCTCTCGCTGAGCGAGACATAGCCCGAGGCGGGCAGCCACTGAAGATGCACCGAAAACAGCAAAATCAGCAGGATGCCCAGCCAGAAGTGCGGCACCGAGATGCCCGAAAGCGCGACAAAGTTGGTGGTGTGATCAACCCAGCTGTTTTTGCGCACCGCGGCAATAATCCCCATGCTGATGCCGACCACCAGCGCCACAATCATCGCCAGCAGCGACAGCTCCAGCGTCACCGGCAGCTTGCTGGCAATCAGTGCGGTGACCGGCTCCTGGGTACGTAACGAGGTGCCGAGATCACCGCGCAGCGCATTGCCCAGCCAGTAGAGGTACTGCGTGGGCAGCGGATCGTTCAGGTGATACTGCTCGCGCAGTTGGGCAATCACCGCCGGATCGCGCTCTTCGCCCGCCATCGCCAGCACCGGGTCGCCCGGCAGCAGTTTCTGCAACGAGAACACCATAATGCTCACCAGGAACAGCGTCGGGATCGCCAGCAGCAGGCGTTTACAGATCAATTCCAGCATTGTCGCTCTCCGGCTTACGGGGCCATCTTCACGCCAGCCAGGCGTACCAGCCCGTCCGGCCAGGCCTTAAAGCCCTGCAGTTTCTTGTTCATGCCAAAAATGCGCGGCTCAAAGTAGAGATAGGCAATCGGCACATCGGTTTGTAGCTGCTTCACCACCTTGTCATACAGCGCCTGGCGGGTGGCCTGATCGTTGGTCTGGCGGGCTTCGGTCAGCCAGCTGTCCACCTGCGGATTACTGTAACGACCGTCGTTGAGGGTGCCTTTGCTGTTGATAAACGAGAAGATGCTGCCGTCCGGATCGGGACGACCCGACCAGCCAGACAGGCTGAGCTGATAGTCTCCGCGCTGCTGACGATCCAGCAGGGAAGCGAACTCGCTCATTTGCAGATTGACGTTAAAGCCCGCCTCGCTAACCATCGCCTGGATCACCTGACCGACCTGCTGAGAGGTGGGGTTATTGGTGACCAGCAGCGTGACGTTAACCGGCGTTTTCACGCCCGCGGCGGCCAGCAGGGCCCTGGCTTTTTCCACATCACGCGGGGCGATCGGCAGTTTGACGTGATAGGGACTGACCGGGGAAAACGCCTGATTGGCCGGGGTATATACGCCTTCAAACGCCACCTGATTTAGCGCATCGCGATCGATAGCCAGTGAGAAGGCTTCACGCACGCGGGCATCTTTGGCGAACGGGTTGGCCGGATCGACCTTGCCGTTGGCGATGTTAAAAGTAATGCCCTGATAGCCGAGGCCGGTGGTTTTGGCGAGGGCCAGCTTGCTGTCGGCTTCAACGGTCTTCACATCGCTGGCGGCGATGCCTTCGGTCAGATCGAGGTCGCCAGAGCGCAGGTTAGCCAGGCGCACCGAGTCATCCGGGATCGGCAGGAACACCACCTTATCGAAGTGGTAAGCGGCTTTATTCCAGTAATTTTCAAAACGCTTCAGCACGATACGGTCCTGCTGCACGCGGCTGACAAACTGATACGGGCCGGAACAGACCGGATGGGTGGCGAAGTCCGGTTTGGCGGCGGCTTTCGGGGCCAGCATCGCGCCGGCGCGGTCGGTCAGCTGGCTGAGCAGGGCGGCATCGGCGGTTTTCAGGTGGAAAATCACCTGGGACGGCGACGCCACTTCTACCGACTCAATCGAAGAGATTTCGCTCTTACGCAGCGATCCCGGCAGCGTCAGCGCGCGGTCGATATTGAATTTCACCGCGTCTGCATCAAACGTCTCGCCGTCCTGGAACGTCACGCCCTGACGCAGATTCATGGTCAGCGTTTTGCCGTCTTCGCTCCATTTCCAGTCGGTCGCCAGGCCTGGCACCACCTTCAGATTTTCATCGACGTCCACCAGACGGTCGCACATCGCCGCAAAGACAAAACGGCCGTAGTAGGTGCGGGCCAGATGCGGATCGAGCATATCCGGATCGGCGCCCAGGCCAATGCGCAGGGTGCTTTCTGCCTGAGCCTGCAGGCTGCCCAGCAGCATCAGGCCGCCAAAAGCGGTCAACAACGTGTGGCGTACTTTCATCGCGTCACTTCTCCAGAGGGGATTGAATGGTGTTTAACCGCTTGTTCAAACAGCGCACGACGCCGTAAAAAGGCGGAAGAAGGTGGAGCAATCGTGATTACGCTGCGGTCGCGGTTGATCTCCTGCCAGCGATGGCAGGCGATCTGGCGGCCGCCCGGTAAAACCTGGTGAATCGGCTCAACCAGCCGACACTCGTCGCTAACGTGCGGGCAACGGGTGTGAAAACGGCAGCCGGAGGGCGGATCGGCCGGATTGGGGAGATCGCCCTGCAGCATCGGGATCGGGCGACTGACGCCCGGCTGAAGCTGCGGTGCGGAGGCGATCAGCGCCTGGGTATAGGGATGCAGCGGCGCATCAAAAATCTCGTCCACCGTTGCCAGCTCCACAATCTGCCCGAGGTACATCACCGCCACGCGGTCGCTCATATGGCGGATCACCGCCAGGCCGTGCGCCACGATAATCATCGTCAGGCCGAACTGCTGCTTCAGGTTCTCCAGCAGATTGACCACCTGCGCCTGCACCGACACGTCCAGCGCGGAAACCGGCTCATCGCCCAGCAGCAGTTTGGGACCGGAAGCCAGCGCGCGGGCGATGCCGATACGCTGACGCTGGCCGCCGGAGAATTCGTGTGGATAGCGGCGGGACCAGGCCGCCGGCAGGCCGACCGTTTGCAGCAGATCGGCCACTTTTTCCTGACGTTGGCTGCTGGAGAGCGATTCATGCAGCCACAGCGGCTCGCCGACAATGCTTTCGACGTTCATGCGCGGATTGAGCGAGGCAAACGGGTCCTGGAAGATAATCTGCAGCTCGCGGCGCAGCTGATTCAGGCGCGCGCCGCTGGCCTGGGTAATGTCTTCGCCCTGATAAAACACCTTGCCCTGGGTCGGTGACAGCAGGCGTAGCAGCAGCCGGCCCAGCGTGGACTTGCCAGAGCCGGACTCGCCCACTACCGCCAGCGTCTCGCCTGGCATCACCTTCAGCGAAATACGATCGACGGCGGTGACCTGCGGATTGCGCTTAAACAGGCGCGATGGACCGGCAAAGGTTTTGCTCAGGTCGCTGCATTCCAGAATTGGCGTACTCATGCAATTTCTCCCAGCGTAATGTGCTGTTCCAGCGGCGCGCGGAAGCAGGCCACCTGATGACGGGGACCGAAGGCTTTCAGGCTGGGTTTATGCTGATGGCAGCGGGTTTCGGCAAAGGGACAGCGGGTGGCAAAGCGGCAGCCGGCCGGCATCTGTTCAGGCAGCGGCACGGTGCCCGGAATGGTCGCCAGCGCGGCACTGCGCGCGCCGAGGCTGGGGATCGAGCCCATCAGCCCGATGGTGTACGGATGCTGCGGATCGTTGAAAATTTCCTCCACGTCGCCGGTTTCCACCACCTGCCCGGCGTACATCACCGCCACGCGCTGCGCCACTTCCGCCACCACGCCGAGGTCGTGGGTGATCATCAGGACCGCGGTGCCGGTGTCGGCTTTCAGCGTGTTCAGCAGCGCGAGGATTTGCGCCTGAATGGTCACATCCAGCGCGGTGGTTGGTTCATCGGCAATCAGCAGCTTCGGGTGGTTAATCAGCGCCATGGCGATCATCACGCGCTGGCGCATGCCGCCGGAAAGCTGATGAGGCCAGGCTTTCAGCCGCATTTCCGGCGCGGGGATCTGCACCTTTTCCAGGATCTGTAACGCCACCTTCATCGCCTCACGCCGGTTGACGTTGCGGTGGCGCATCACCGCTTCACTCAGCTGATCGCCCAGGGTGAACGCCGGGTTCAGCGAGGTCATCGGCTCCTGAAAAATCATCGCGAGCTGGTTGCCGCGAATGTCGGCGTACTCTCGCGGGCTTAGGGTCAGCAGGTTCTGCTCGAGGAAGGACAGGCTGCCGTGCTTCACTTGGGCGCTGGCGGGTAACAGCCCCATTAACGCCAGCGAGGTGATGCTTTTGCCGCAGCCGGATTCGCCGACCAGCGCCAGGGTTTCACCGGCATGGACCTCAAGCGAAATATTGTCCAGCACGCTGACCGGCGAGCCGGTGAACTGCACGTTGAGCTGGGAGACGGCCAGTACCGGGGAAGGTTGTTCAGGGCTCATGGTTGCTCCTCGTCGCCGCTGCTGATGGCTTCAATCAGCGCCTGTTGCAGGGCCAGCAGGTGCTCGCGCATCGCCGCTGCCGCTTCACGCGGCTGACGGGCGGCAATGTGCTGCACCAGGCGTTGATGATGGTCGTCATAGTTGTTGAGGCGATCCTGGGTGCGGGCCAGCTCGCGCAGATGCTGCCAGCTGGGCTCGCGGCGCACCGCATCAATGGCATCAAACAGGCCGAGCATCAGCCGGTTCCCCGCCGCTTCCGCGATGGCGCGGTGAAAGGCGCTGTCCCACAGTTCATGCTGATCGCCGTCGCCGAGCGTGATGCTCTGCATTCTTTCCAGCAGGCGTTTCAGCAGCGCAATCTGTTCATGGGTCGCCCGCAGCGCTGCCATCCGCGCCAGGCCCGGCTCCAGCTGCACGCGCGCCTCCATCACCTCCAGCAGATTGGATTGCTGCGGCAGATCCTGTAGCACCAGCGGCTGCACCGGCGCGGCCGGGCCAACAAAGGTGCCTTTACCCTGTTTGCGCCAGATCCGGCCTTCTTCTTCCAGCACATCCAGCGCCCGGCGAATTTCCCGGCGGCCGACGACAAAGCGTTCTGCCAGCTCGCGTTCGGTGGGTAGCGGCAGGTCAGGTTGCGCCTCGTGCTGTTGCAGCAGCTGGCGAAGCTTTTCCAGCGCGGAGCTGGAGTTAACGGCGGTTTCTGGCGTGTCACCCATAATTGGTTCGCTTGTTTACTCATCAGAAAAAGGGCGGTTATCGGCGCTTACCATCACAATTGGTGATAGTTTGCACAGTCTCTCTTTCTTTAAAGTAGGCAAGAACCGAACCAATTTTTTATTGGTTCATTAATTTGTGAGCCACGTCGCGCTAATTGATTGAAATTGGGAGGATTTAAACATGGCGCAGATTTTTGTTCCGGCGGCGAAACGCCGGGCAGAGTCAAAGCCGTTAACATTTACCGACCACTAATGCGGCCATCTGCGCTGCGATGGTGCAGCTTTGTTCCGTTTCGGCGCAGCCAAAAGCAAGAGTGAAATATAGTCTAAAAATATGACGTAAATCCCAGGATTTGATCTAATACTTATGATCCTGGCGTTTCCCTGCGCTGTCTCTCTGAGCAACCTCTCTGAGCCACCCCAGCGGCTGTTGTAGCCAGCATTCTGAACCTGAGAATCAGGTTCTTTACCCTCTGGCCGTTCACATTTGTGATTTTTATGAGGAGAGAATTATGGAATTGAAAGACCCAATGGGAGAGTTGTTATCAAGCCTCGAACATATTGTCTTAACGCGTGAAGTTATCCAGGCCGCTCCCGCATTAAAGGGTGAAGTATCGATACCCGAACCAAAACGCATCAGGGAAATCACCGGCATGGAAATTGACGAATTTGCCCTGGCATTGGGCGTGAGCGTTTCATCGGTTAAGAGTTGGGAAGCCAAGCGGACGAAACCGTCGCGCAGCGCTCAAAAGTTGATGCAGTTGATACAATTTAATCCCTGTCTCAGCAGAGAACTGCTGGGATAATCCGAAAAACCCGCCATCTGGCGGGTTTTGTGTTTCTGGGGGTTGGGTTATTTTTTCCAGATATGGACAGACCAGATAGAATCCTGAGCTGCAACCGAGAGGGGTTTGACGCGCATATCACAAAACCAGTTATCCGCCGTTTCCATGAACCCTTCCATAAGATCATTTGACTGCGTTTGGTAATGAGCGTCATGGAGGAGTGCCATCACCAAAGCATCCCTGTTGCTGTTGACTGCGTAAATCAGGTAGGTGTTACTGGTTGCGGTGCGCGGGATTTTTTGAAGATTCCATTTGGCTTCAGAACCATTTTGTCCAAATAGAGTTGTAAAGATAGCTGGCCTGACATGCGCTTTTCGAATTGAGCAAGCCAGAATACCAGGGGCTGGATGATAAGGGCGGGTGAAATGGCTATCCTTGCCAAAACTCAAATGGAAACCGGGGGTTGACCAGTATATTTTGAAGTCCTTTAATGCTGTCTCTAACTCATGCTTTCCCTGGTTTCTTTCACACTCCATCAGGTACTCATAGTTGCCGCTGACATATACATCTCCCTTTAGCATCATGCCCGCTTAAATCCTCTCTTACGTTTATCTTTGTTTTCGTACAAATCGACAAACTGCTGAGAAATTTCCATCGCGCGTTCTTCAGAGATGCCATGACCCGAAGTCACGGGAACACGGACCACCACTCTGGTTGCACTAGCGTAAGCACGTTTTAGTGCACGCGCTTTCCTGTGACGGAGGACTTCGTTGGGCCTTCCCAACGTGGTGCGTTCGAGCACACTTTCCGCAGTCATAAATTTCATATCGGCCATATTTAGCCTCCTGTTACCACTTGCCTACTAATCATACAATCTTATCACAGATAAAATCCAGCGAACTTCCGGCATGGATGACGGAGTTAACGGCAGAATAATTGTTCGGCTAATGGAAAATGACAAATCCGTGTATGAATGCGAGTCAGATATTCCAATTTACACTTCCGCCTTGCCCTCACCGCCGCATTTCACTACTCTACGCCGCTTTGCAAAACAAGGCGCATCCCCCATGCAGGTATATGGTCTGGCAGCAACGTCTGCGACAACTCCCCTCGAACCTTTTGAATTTCAACGCCGTGAGCTGCAGGCTGGCGATGTGCATATCGATATCCACTACTGTGGCGTGTGCCACTCTGACCTGCATATGGCGCGCAATGAGTGGGGCGTCAGCCAGTTCCCGTTAGTGCCGGGTCATGAAATCGTGGGTCGCGTGATCGGCACCGGCAAGGACGTCACCGCGTTTAAGGCCGGCGATCTGGTGGGTGTCGGCGTGATGGTCGATTCCTGCGGACATTGCTCACAGTGCCATCAGGGCGAAGAGCAGTACTGCGAAGCCGGCTTCACCGCAACCTATAACGCGGACGAGAAAACCATCGGCGGCAAAACCTTCGGTGGCTACTCCGAAAGCATCGTGGTCGACGGCAAATTTGTGGTTAACGTTCCGGAAAATCTGCCGCTGAATGCGGTTGCGCCGCTGCTGTGCGCGGGCGTCACCACCTGGTCACCGCTGAAACACTGGAACGTGCAGCCTGGCCAGCGCGTTGGCGTGATCGGTCTGGGTGGCCTGGGCCATATGGCGGTGAAACTGGCGAGCGCGCTGGGCGCGGAAGTGGTGCTGTTTACCACCTCACCCGCCAAAGGTGCCGATGCGCTGCGTCTGGGTGCCAGTAAAGTGGTGGTGTCGAAAGACGCCGCGCAGATGGCGGCCGAAGCCAACAGCCTCGATATGATTCTGGATTGCGTTGCCGCGCCGCACGATCTGGATATGTATCTGCATACGCTGAAGACCAACGGTCATCTGGTGTTGGTGGGCATCCCGGACGCGCCGCACCCGTCGCCAAACGTCACGCCGATTGTTTTCAAGCGCCTGAGCATTTCCGGCACCTCAATCGGCAGCATTCAGGAAACGCAGCAGATGCTGGATTTCTGTGGTGAGCACAACATCGTCTCCGATGTGGAAGTGATTACTTTGGATCAGGTGGAAATGGCGTTTGAGCGGATGCTGAAAGGGGATGTGAAGTACCGCTTCGTGATCGATATGAAAGCCTCTAAACGCAGCTAACGTCGGCGATAACGCGACTAAAGCGATCAAAAAGGGCGGGAATTATCCCGCCCTTTTTATATGTACCAGTGGATGCAAACAACCCACCCGCTGATTTCACGCTTACTGCAGCAGCGAAATGTCCGCAACCTGCAGGAACAGCTCACGCAGTTTGGCCAGCAGCGTCAGGCGGTTAATCCGTACTTCACGCTCTTCGGCATTCACCATCACTTTCTCGAAGAAGTTGTCGACAGCGGTGCGCAGCTGAGCCAGCTCAATTAACGCATCCTGATAACGGCCTTCTGCAAAGTAAGGCTGCAGTTTGCTGGTCAGCGCGGAGACGTATGTCGCCAGCTGGATCTCTTCGTTCTCTTTCAGCAGGGACGCCGACACGCTGTCATTCAGCGGCTCGGTAGCCTTGGCGAGAATGTTGGAGACGCGCTTGTTCGCCGCCGCCAGCGTGGCAGCCTCTTCCAGCGTACGGAAGTGCGACACCGCCTTCATACGGGCGTTGAAGTCTGCCGGACGGGTTGGGCGACGCGCCAGTACGGCCTGGATGGTATCCACGCTGTGGCCTTCTTCCTGATACCAGGTGCGGAAACGACCCAGCATAAAGTCGATCACTTCGTCGACCACCTTGCCGTTGCTGAGCTTGCTGCCATACAGACGCACGGCTTCTTCGGTCAGCGTTTGCAGATCCAGCGGCAGGTTCTTCTCGACGATAATACGCAGCACGCCCAGCGCGGCACGGCGCAGTGCGAACGGGTCTTTATCGCCTTTCGGATGTTGGCCGATGCCGAAAATACCGGCCAGCGTATCCATTTTGTCGGCGATAGCCAGCGCGCAGGCAACCGGGTTGGAGGGCAGATCGTCACCGGCAAAACGCGGCTGATACTGCTCGTTCAGCGCCACCGCCACGTCTTCTGCTTCGCCATCGTGACGCGCATAGTGCATGCCCATCACGCCCTGGGTGTCGGTGAACTCGAAGACCATGTTGGTCATCAGATCACACTTGGACAGCAGGCCAGCACGGGTCGCATGGTTAACATCCGCACCGATCTGTCCGGCAATCCAGCCTGCCAGCGCCTGAATACGGTCGGTTTTGTCACGCAGCGTACCCAGCTCTTTCTGGAACAGCACGGTTTCCAGACGCGGCAGGTTATCTTCCAGACGCTTTTTACGGTCTGAGTTGAAGAAGAACTCGGCATCGGCCAGACGCGGACGCACCACCTTCTCGTTTCCGGAGATAATCTGCTGCGGATCTTTCGACACGATATTGGTGACGAAGATAAAGTTTGGCAGCAGTTTGCCCGCGGTATCGTAGACCGGGAAGTACTTCTGATCGCCCTTCATGGTGTAGACCAGCGCTTCGGCCGGCACCGCGAGGAATTTCTCTTCGAACTTCGCGGTCAGCACCACCGGCCATTCGACCAGCGAGGTGACTTCTTCCAGCAGGCTGTCGCTTAAATCTGCCACGCCGCCGATTTCGCGGGCGGCCGCTTCAGCATCGGCTTTAATCTGCGCTTTACGCACTTCATAGTCCGCCTGCACCTTGCCGCGCTCCAGCAGGATCTGCGGGTACTGGTCAGCATTATCGATGGTGAATTCAGGCTCGCCCATAAAGCGGTGACCACGGATGGTGCGGCCAGACGCCACGCCAAGAATGGTCGCCGGCAGACTTTCGTCGCCCAGCAGCAGCGTCACGGTGTGAACCGGACGGACAAACTGCACGTCGGAATCGCCCCAGCGCATCAGTTTCGGGATCGGCAGTTTTGCCAGTGAGGTGCTGACCATCGCCGGCAGCAGCGACTGGGCGCTTTCGCCGGTCACCTGGGCGCGATACAGCAGCCATTCGCCTTTGTCGGTGCTCAGACGCTCGGCCTGGTCGACCGTGATGCCGCAACCCCGAGCCCAGCCTTCGGCGGCTTTGGTGGCCACGCCGTTGGCGTCAAACGCAGCGGCAATCGCCGGGCCGCGTTTTTCAACTTCACGATCGGGCTGTGCGGCGCTCAGGTTGGCGACTTTCAGCGCCAGGCGGCGCGGCGCGGCATACCAGCTCACTGCGCCGTGGGTCAGGCCCGCGGTGTCCAGCTCGGCGGTGAAGTGGGCAGCAAAGGATTCAGCAAGATTACGCAGTGCCTTTGGTGGCAGCTCTTCGGTGCCGATCTCCACCAGAAAAGTTTTCTCAGTCATGGCGGCCTCTTATTTTTTCTTGTTATTGCACATCGGGAAGCCAAGCGCCTCGCGAGACGCATAGTAGGCTTCAGCCACGGCTTTGGTCAGGGTGCGAATGCGCAGAATGTAGCGCTGACGCTCGGTGACGGAAATGGCTTTACGCGCATCAAGCAGGTTGAAGGTGTGGCCCGCTTTCAGAATGCGTTCGTAGGCCGGCAGCGGCAGAGGTTTCTCCAGCGCCAGCAGGCTTTGTGCCTCTTTCTCGTACTGCTCGAAGCAGGTAAACAGGAAGTCGACGTCGGCGTATTCGAAGTTGTAGGTGGACTGCTCCACTTCGTTCTGATGGAACACGTCGCCGTACGTGGTGGTGCCCAGCGGGCCGTCGCTCCAGACCAGATCGTAAACGCTGTCCACGCCCTGGATATACATTGCCAGACGCTCCAGACCGTAGGTGATCTCACCGGTGACCGGCTTGCACTCCATGCCGCCAACCTGCTGGAAGTAGGTGAACTGCGTCACTTCCATGCCGTTCAGCCACACTTCCCAGCCCAGGCCCCATGCGCCCAGCGTTGGGTTCTCCCAGTTATCTTCCACGAAACGGATATCGTGAATGGTCGGGTCCATGCCCAACTCTTTCAGCGAGCCCAGGTACAGCTCCTGAATGTTGTCCGGTGAAGGCTTGATGATCACCTGGAACTGGTAGTAGTGCTGCAGACGGTTCGGGTTCTCGCCGTAGCGTCCATCGGTTGGACGGCGTGACGGCTGAACGTAGGCGGCCGCAATCGGCTCAGGGCCTAACGCACGCAGGCAGGTCATGGGGTGAGAGGTGCCGGCGCCGACTTCCATGTCCAGTGGTTGAACAATGGTGCAGCCCTGGCGAGCCCAGTAATCCTGTAAGGTCAGGATCAGTCCCTGAAAGGTTTTAGTATCAAACTTTTGCATGTTGGATCCGCACGCGATACGAGAGGTTATAAAAAGTGGGCGTCAGTATACCCTTTGACCGCCAGAGTGTCAGCCCGCTGTAACGGGCAATAGCCAGACAGCGCCTCAACAGCCTGGCAGATCGGCGCATTCTGCTGCTGATTACCCCGCCAGGCGCTATCATCAGAAAATCGTATACGTTCTGTCCAGCCGCTTTTTTCGCCGTCAACAGAGAACGGGCGATAATCCCTAAGCAAATGATTTAACACCCCTTTAATTCGAAATCCCACGCACTTTGTCGACCGCGATCACCATACCAGCGTAGCAAAACTGACCGGTTGGTGAAAATTCGCGCGTTGACTTTCGTCTAATCGTATACGAATTTGGCTGCATCAACCGCACGATGAGACGCATATGAAAAAGGCTATTTGCTACCCAGGTATGAATCCGGAAGACCGTCCGATGGGCCCCGCGCCGCTGTCGGCTGCGGTACTGCATGAACCGATGCTGTTCATTTCCGGCCAGGTGGCGATTGACCCCTACACCGCGACCATCGTCGGCAACACCATTCAGGAACAGACCCACCAGGTGCTTAAAAACGTCGGTGACCTGCTGAGCCAGGCTGACATGACCTTCGACAACGTGGTTCGCGTCACCATTTTCCTCACCGACCTGTCGCTGTTCTCGCAGCTGAATGACGTCTACGCCGGCTACTTCACCTTCCCGTTCCCGGCCCGTGCCACGGTCGGCATCCAGCTCAACCACCCGGATTTACTGGTTGAGATGGAAGTGACGGCAATGCGCTGAGACGCGGGAGAACAGCATGCATATTCACATTGAAAACGACCCGGCCGGCCCTGACGCGCTGCAACTGCCGCAGGCCGTGCTGATGCAACGTCTGGAAGCCAACCCGGCGTTGCGCGGACGCTTTACGCTGAGTGAAAACAGCGATCCGCAGCGGATCGCCGACTTTTTAACGGCGGCCGATATCGTCTGGGCCGGCCGCAAATTCCCGCTGTATCAGCATCTGTCATCCGCCTCAACGCTCGGCTGGGTGCAGGTGATGTCGGCGGGCGTGGAGAGCTGGCTGGAGAAGTGGCCAGACGCGGTGCAGCTCACCAACGCTTCCGGGGTGCATGGCGACAAAGGTGCGGAGTTTATTCTGATGTCGGCGCTGATGTTCAACTACGGCATTCCCGGCTTTCTGCAGGATCAGGCCGGTCAGCAGTGGCGTCCGACTTTCGGCGGCTGCGCGCGCGGTAAAAAAGTGCTGCTGCTTGGGCTGGGCGGCATCGGCTCAGCCGCCGCAGCGTTACTGACCCGTCAGGGCTATCAGGTAACGGGCGTGACCCGCAGCGGAGAGACCACCGCTGACGTTGCGCGCTGTATCCGCATCGCCGACGTGGATGCCGAACTGGCCGATACCGATGTGCTGGTCTCCACGCTGCCGCTGACGCCTGCCACCGACGGGCTGTTCAGCCGTCAACGCCTGGCGACATTACCGGCGCGTGCCGGGGTGATCGTCGTCGGTCGGGCCAGGGTTTTTGACTACGACGCCCTCAGCGACATGCTGACCGCCGGGCAACTGGCCGGTGCCGTACTGGATGTGTTTAACGAGGAGCCGCTGCCGCAAGGCGACGCGCTCTGGCAGTGCCCGCGGCTGATCATCACGCCGCATTGCAGTCTGGACGACCACGGCGCCTATCTCGACGGTTGCCTGACGTTGTTCGAGCAGAACCTCGAACGGTACCTGGCCAAAGAGCCGCTTATAAACCGGGTGAGTAAAGAGAACGGTTATTGATCTTACGCCAACACCAACAAACGCAGTCGAACGTGATTCATTTCTTGCAGGTCATCGCTTCCACACATACCAGCACCAGGGGAATCTTTTCATGAAATTAGCACGCATCGCTTTGTTCGTATCCGGTCTGACCGGCGCACTGGTCTCTCTCTCCGCGCAGGCTGCGGACCCGGTTACACCTTCCGCCGACGCGTTCGGTGCGATGGCGCAGTGTAAAACGCTGCAAACCAAATATCCTTCGCTGGTTGGCAAGGACGTGGTGGTGGGTCTGGGCGGCTACACCAAAGGCTTCGAAGCGCCATCTGCGGCCGATCCAACGGTGATTGAAGGTCTGGACCCGTCGCTGTTCGATCGCATCGGCGGCTGCCTGGGCTTCAAGCACACCTATCAGAACGGTTCGTTCAACGTGCTGCTGACCTCGATCTCCAGCGGCCGTGCCGATATCGGCCCGATGCTGTACGTCACCCCTGAACGTCTGAAGCAGATTGCGTTTGTGGCATCGGTACAGGTGCAGGACGGTTCGATCGTCGCCAAAGGCAACCCGAAGAACATCCTCTCTGCCGATGACCTGTGCGGCAAAACCGTCGCGGCGGCGGCCGGCACTTACGAAGCCACCAAGCTGGTGCCGGAGCAGACGGCAAAATGCAAAGCGGCCGGTAAGCCGGAAGTGGGCATGCTGATGGTGCAAAACACCGATAACAGCATTCAGGCGATCAAAAGCGGCCGTGCGGATATCTACCTGACCGAAGCGGGCTCCGCGCGTGAAATTGCCAAGGCCGACCCAGGCTTCGACACCGCCTTCACCGTCGACCTGCCAATCATGGTCGGTTTCCCAATCGCCAAAGACAACACCGTGATGCGTCATGCGGTGCTGGATGCGATGAAAGTGATCCAGGAGAGCGGCGCGCAGAAAAAACTGCTGGATTACTGGGGCCAGGGCGCCAGCGCACAGCGTATCGCCGTCGATAAAGGGTAAGCCGTAAGGTCAGTGAACGACCGGCCCTGCGGCGAACGCTGCTGCAGGGCCGGGGTAAGGTAAGCGTCCGACAGCGGGAGAAAGCGCGTGGATGATTTTCTGAAGTATTTAACCCTGCCGTATCTGTGGCAGGGTGCCGTTATCGCGCTGGAATTGCTGGTGGGTGCGCTGGCAGGTGGGGTGATTATTGGGTTCTTTCTGGCGCTGGCCAGCACCTCCCGCCACTGGATTATCCGTTTTCCTGTGCAGGTCTATATCTATATTTTGCGTGGCACGCCGGTCCTGTTACAGCTGATCCTGCTGTACAACGTGTTACCGCAGTTTGGCCTGCGCTTCAGCCCTTTCCTCAGTGCCTTACTGGCATTGATGATCAACGAAACCGCCTTCTGCGCGGAAATTATCCGTGGCGGCATTCTTGCCACCGATCGCAATCAGCGCACCGCCGCGCAGGCTTTTGGCTATTCGCGGACCAAAGAGATGATCCATGTGGTTATCCCGCAGGCGCTGCGTGCCATTCTGCCAACCATGGGCAACGAAGCGGTGGGCCTGTTGAAATCCACCTCGCTGGCCTCGGTGGTCGGCGTGAACGAGCTGACCATGCGTGGGCAGACCATCGTTTCCCAGAACTTCCTGTTTATTCCGGTGCTGGTGGCGTCAGGCGGCATCTATATGATCCTCTCCTCGCTGCTGGCCGGCGGCCAGTGGTGGCTTGAGCGTCACTACAACCTTGAAGACCGCGCCCGCCGTGCCCGACTGCGTCTGGAGAGATTGCCGATGCCGGTGGAGGCCGACGTGGTCGCGCTGCCGAAACAGCGCTGGGACACCAACAAAGCCGCCACGGTGCTGGAAATCGACAACCTGTGCGTGGAGTACGGCAGCAAGCCGGTGTTGAAGGATCTGTCGCTGCATATTCGCCGTGGCGAAGTGGTGGTGCTGCTGGGCCGCTCCGGTTCCGGTAAAAGTACGCTGCTGAAATCGATTCTGGCGCTGACGCCACGCTCCAGCGGCAAAATTGCCACCGAAGGCCACATCATGGGCTACGACGAAAGCGGCCGCGCGCTGCCGGAACGTCTGCTGCCGATGAACCGCGCCCGTTCCGGCATCGGCATCGTCTTCCAGCATTTTGCCCTGTTTGACCATCTGACCGCGCTGGATAACGCCATGAGCATTCCGCTGCGGGTGCAGGGCGTGCAGGAAGAGCTGGCGCGCGCTAAGGGCTTACGTGCGCTGCGGGCGGTGGGTCTGGGTGACTTCGTTGCCAACCTGCCGCACGAGCTGTCCGGTGGCCAGCAGCAGCGCGTCGGCATCGCCCGTGCACTCGCCGCCGAGCCGCGTATTCTGCTGTTTGATGAGCCAACCTCGGCACTGGATCCGGAGCTGGTGCGTGAAGTTAACCAGACCATCCGTAATCTGGCGCAAACCGGCATCACCATGATTATCAGTACCCATGACGTGGCCTTCGCCGCCAGCGTGGCGGATCGCGTGGTGTTCCTGCAGGGAGGCCAGCTGATTGAGCAGGGCCCGCCATCGATTCTGCAGCAGCCGGAAACCGACGCATTTGCCACCTTCCTGAAACACGAACAGGACCATCAGGAGAGTCACCATGCCTGATTCAGCCAACGGGCTGCCCTTCCAGCAGGAGACCCGCCAGCGTCTGGGCGAGCCGCTGTACCGCTATATGATGGGCCAGCCGGCGGATGCGCTGCTGGATGCTGGTGACGTCAACAGTCAGGACCTGCAACGCTATCGCCTGCTGCCCCGCGTGATGCGCGCCAACACAGGCATTAACACCCAGATTGAATTTGCCGGACAGCGTTGGGCCGCGCCGCTTGGCGTCGGCGCGTTTGCCGGTGACGCGATTTTTCACCCCGAAGGGCTGCTGCCGATTGCCCGTTCCTGTAAGCGTCTGCAGCTGCCGCTGGCCATCTCTGAGGAGACGGTCACGCCGCTGAACGAGATTTGTGCGGTGTATGACGGCTGCTGGCTGCAACTGCGTGCGGCGGGCGATCTCGCGCGCATTGCCGGGTTGATCGCCCATGCCGCCGAATGCGGCGCAAAGGGCATTATTCTGACAGTGCTGGCACCGGTTCATCCGGTTGCCGGCCTGCAGCCCGGCGGATTTTCGATTGGCGAGGCGCTATTACAGCGCGGCATGAAAACCATTGGTTCCACCGGACCTGGCGTGCAGGCGTTGCCGGCTTTCCCGTGCTGGGGCTGGGACGAACTCCGCCAGGCGTGCGAAATGGCGGCCAGGCATCAGCTGCCGCTGCTGGTAAAAGGCATTCTGCATCCTGACGATGCGGTTGCGGCGCAGAACGTCGGCTGTCAGGGCATCATTGCCTCCAATATCGGCCTGCGCCAGAGTTCGCGCTGGGCCACGCCGGTGCAACAGCTGGCCGCATTGCGTCAGCAGTATCACGGCGATCTGGTACTGGATGGCGGCGTGCGCAGCGGCACCGATGCGGTGGTCGCCGCCTGCCTGGGCGCGTCATTATCGCTGGTGGTCCGTCCGGTGATAAGCGCGCTGGTTGCCGGTGGCGAAGAGGCGGTATTTGGCCTGTTGTCGGGCTGGGTGAATGAAATCACCGCCCTCAGCCACTGGTGCGGCGTCAGCGAAATCCGCGAGCTGAACCCGTCGTTTCTTACCTCTGCCGGAGAACCCGTCTGATGACGATGCTTTTAACGCTTAACCAGGGCGACCGCAGCGAATCCCGCATTTATTACTGCGCGCAGTATCTGGCCGACAGCCTCGGCCTGTTTGCAAAGCACGGCCTTCGCGTCAACTTCACCACCGCAGAATCCGGCGGTCACACCGTGCAGGGTGGCCAGGTGCCGGCGGTGATCGCGGGTGAGGCCGATCTGACCATTGGCGGCCCGATGGTGATGATGAAAAATTATCAGGAAAACGGCCCGGAGCTGCTGTGCTTTGCTGCTGCGGTGTCTGCCAACCCATGGTTCCTCGCGGCCGGCACTGCGGACGGCGGGTTTAGCCTGCAAAGCCTGCGCGGCAAGCGGGTGATTGATGTCGGCAACGTCGGCACGGCGACTCTGAGCTTCACCAGGCTGCTGCGTCAGCACCAGCTTGAAAACGAGGTTGAGCTGATTGCCGGCAGCGGCGACGAAGCGGCCGATATGGCTGCCGTCAGCCGTGGCGAAGCCGATTACGCCTTGCATTCGATGCACGCGCTGGCACCTTATATTGCGCGTGGCGAGCTGCACAGCATCGCCAGCCTGGCACCGCTGTGCGGCGATATTCCGTGGAGTGCCTATATTGCGCGGCGTGACGTGCTGGCCGCCAAACATGCGGCATTCGTTGCCTTTACGGCGGCGATGAACGCCGCGCAGCAGTGGTTGCAGCAGCACAGCGCGCAGGCGCTGGCGGCGCATGTTCAGCCCTGGTATGCCGATTACCCTGAAGCGGCGCTGGTCACCGGACTGGATGCCTATCTGCAGGCGAAGGTCTTTGCGGCGTCTCCGCTGATGATGCAGGACGATTTCGACCGCTTTGCGCGGCTGCTGACCGACGCCGGCTGGCTGAGCCCGGCAATCCCGGTTCCTTTTGCCGCGCTGGTGGACGTGTCCCTCGCCGCCAGCGTGAAACCTTAACAGGAGAAACGGCATGAAGACGTTGATTATTAATGGCCTGGTGGTACTGGAAAGCGGCGAAGTGCAGGCCGATCTGCTGATCGACCAGGGCAAAATCGCCGGGATCCTCGCGCGCGGCACCACGCTGCCGCAGGCCGACGAGATTATTGATGCCGCCGGGCTGGTGATCCTGCCGGGCGCGATTGATGTGCATACCCATTTCACCGGTTCGCACGACTTCCCCGAGCAGGAGCTTAGGGAAGGGACGCGCGGTGCCGCCGCGCACGGCGTGACCACCATTGTCGAAATGCCGCACTCGCTGCCGCCGGCGACCAGCACCAAAAACTTCATCTCCAAGCGCGAGATGCTGGCCCGCAGCTGCTCGGTGGATTTCGCCATGTGGGCCGGGCTGGACGGCAACAACGTCAGCCAGCTGGCGGAGCTGGACGCGCTGGGTGCGGTGGCTTTTAAGGCCTTTCTGTGCAGCGGCGCGGTGAACGGTGAGGCGACCGATGAGAAAGGGCTACCGCGTCTGAACGACGACGGCCTGCTGCGCGCGATGCGCGAACTGAAAACCTTTGATGGCCTGATTGGCGTCCATGCCGAGAACCACGACATTCTGATCGGCGCAGGCAGCGAACTGCGCCAGGCCGGACGCAAAGATACCCGCGCCCACGCGCTGGCCGGCCCGGAAATCGCCGAGATTGAAGCGGTTGGTCGCGTGTTGCAGATTGCCAAAGCCACTGGCGCACGGGCGCATATCGTCCACGTCAGCTCGGCCAAAGCCGCGCAGCTGATTGCCGATTCCCGCCCGGCCGTCCGCGCGACCTTCGAAACCTGCCCGCACTACTTAATGCTGGATGAAGAAGATCTGGTGCGCATCGGTCCCAACGCCCGCTGCGGGCCGCCCATCCGCCCGCGTCCGGTGGTGGATGCGCTGTGGCAGGTGCTGCAAAGTGGCGAAATTGACGTGCTGGCCTCCGATCACTGTCCGTATACCCCGGAACAGAAGCAGGCCGGGCTGGAGACCATCTGGGATGCCGGCATGGGCCTGACCGGCGTGGAAACGCTGGGCCCGATGTTCTTTAGCGAAGGGCACCTTAAGCGCGGCGTGTCGTTGCAGGACATCGCCCGCATGACCGCCACCGGCCCGGCAAAAGCCTTCCATCTTTATCCACAGAAGGGCGCTATCGCGCTGGGCTTTGATGCTGACCTGGCCTTTTACGATCCGGCTTCCAGCTGGACGGTGGAAGGAGCGAACTTCCAGGGCCTCGGCAAGTGGAGCGCCTTTGAAGGCATGACCTGCCAGGGCAAGGTGGTCCGCACGATAATCCGTGGCGTGACGGTCTTCAGCGAGGGCGAAATGCAGGTGGAACCCGGTTTCGGCCAGTTCCAGACCCGTACCCATTAATTCAGGACAGTGCTATGGCCGCAAAATCCGCGACCCCCGCGCGTAAAACGGGAAAACAGGTCAACGCGCCTTTGCTCGACGAAGAGAATATTGACGACAGCTGGGCACCCGCCAGGCCACGTACCTTAGTGGATCACGCGGTGGATGCCATTCTTTCGGCCGCCTCACGGGGATTATTGCTGCCGGGCGACCGGGTGTCCGAGCCGGACCTGGTCACCCGTCTGGGCATGAGCCGGGTGCCGATCCGCGAGGCGCTGCGGATTCTGGAAAGCCAGGGGATTGTCTCCAGCGAGCCGTATAAAGGCATCCGCCTGATGGAGATTTCGCATCAGCGGCTGGAGCAGATTATCGACGTGCGCATTCCGCTCGAAACGCTGGCCTGCCGCCGGGCGATTGAAGCGGGGCGCAACGGCCCCCGCGAGATCCGCATTCTCAATCAGAGCGTGGAAGAGCTGGTGCTGATGCAGCAGCGCGAGGACGTGTACGGCTTTGCCTCCGCCGATACCGCCTTTCACCGCACGCTGTGCAGCTTTGCGATGAACCCGGTGCTGAGCAACCTGTGGGAGTCCATCGCCCGCCAGCTGACGGTGATTTTCGGCCTGTCGACCATGGGCAAATCGATGGCGGCGATTATCGGGGAGCATCAGCGTCTGGTGGATGTGTTTGCCGAAGGCGATATCCGCAAAATGGCGGACGAAATTGAACAACATATTCGCGTGCAGTCACTGGACGTGGATTACGAAAAAATCATTGCGGAACGCCGCAAATTGCTTTCTCAGGCAGAGTAACGCCGCCTTTGCTTCACTATTTTGCCACCAGGAAACCGACTTGATGAAAATTACCGACGTAGAAGCCTTTTACCTGCGACTGCCGAACATTGAAAAGCGCACCGACAGTTCGCAGGATGCGCTGCTGATCAAAATCTCCACCGATGCCGGTTATGTCGGCTGGGGCGAAGTGGACGGCAGCCCGTACGTAACCAAAGCAATTATTGATGCGCCGTATTCCCACACCATGGTCACCGGCCTGAAGTCGCTGCTGATTGGCGAGAACCCGCTGGACACTAAGCGCCTGTGGACCAAGATGCACAAGGCGACCATCTATTACGGCCGCAACGGTGCGGTGATCCAGGCGATGGCCGGCATTGATATCGCGCTGTGGGATATCAAAGGCAAGGCGCTGGATAAACCGATTGTCGATTTGCTGGGCGGCGCGATGCGCGACAAAATGCGCGTCTATTCTTCCAATATGTTCCAGTACAGCATTGATGACACCGTGGCCCGCGCCCGTCATGCGGTGGATACCGGCCACACCGGCGTGAAATTTGGCTGGGAACCTTTTGGTGAGAATGAAGCGCTGGACATGCGCTACCTTGACGCACTTCGCCATGCAATTGGCGACGATGTCGACCTGATGCTCGACGTCGGCCACGCATGGGATGCCAAAACCACCATTCGTCGTGCCGAGCGTTTCGATCCGTTCAACCTGTTCTGGATTGAAGAGCCGCTGCACCCGGATAACTTTGCCGGTTACGGCCAGGTTTCCGCCGCCTGTACGCAGCATATTGCGGCCGGCGAGCAGGAGTGTTCGGTCAGCGGCTTCCAGCGTCTGATTGATGAAGGCGGCATTGATATCGTGCAGATCGACCTGACCCGCACCGGCTTTACCCAGGCGATTGAAATCGCCAACTATGCCCACAGCCGGGGCCGCAAGGTGTGTAACCATAACTTCACCACCGACATCAACACCGCCGCCTCGCTGCACTTCCTCTGCGCCATCGAGAATGCGCTGGTGATGGAATATTGCGTTGAGCCGGGTGAAATCAGCCGCTCGCTGGCTAAGAACCCGGTGCGCATTGAAGACGGTTACGCCTGGCTGCCGTCAGAGCCTGGCCTGGGCGTCGAGCCGCGCGAAGACATTATCGAGAAGTTTTTGGTGCGTGATTAACGGCGGACTGACCTGGCCTGGTTTCATCGGACGGGTTTACTTGCAGGCAATTGGGCACGAACTTTTTTACCTCAAGCCGCTTGATCGCGGCTTTTTTATTTAAATATAAACCAAACTAAAAATTTAATAATAAAGACAATCCCGATACCGGTTAATCGAATCAGTAATGGAGAATCATAACAGGGATGCCACGGAAAGTCGGTGTTGCTTGATGATGAAGGGGAAAATATAAATTAAGATTAGCGGATCTATTAACGCCTTCTGCTAATGCCCTCTAAATTAACTTGCTGTTTTGTGGGTTTATCACTTTTCTGCATGATTAATCTGACGTAAAGTTTCGTTATTCGCCCCTGATAAAAATCCTGTCTGAATAAAATAGGGATTTACCGTTACAAGGAGTAACGCAGATGACGATGGCCCGTTTCCCGCAGACTATCTTCTCCACGCAGCGCCCGTTCGACGATTACGGCACCGATGATATGCGGTGCGGCGACATCACCGAATCACGCCTGAAAGACGAGTTTACCCTCAGCACCATCTCTAACGTCGTTGACCCTTACACGCTGACACGACTGACGGCCTTCAATAACCCGCAATCGCGCTTTGCCGGCGTCTATGGCGATAAAAGGGCGGGGAAAGTCAGTGTCGAGGAGTGTGCGAGACTGCTGTTTGATGAACTTCAGGTCACATCGCTGCCTTTTTCCATATATGGCCCCTATAGAAATCTGATCAATCAAATGTTCAGCCATATGCAAACGGCGAACGGCGCACCGTTCCGAGATTTGCAGCTGGACAGGGGATATCGTGAACAGATCCTGAATGATGACTCTGAAAAAAGCACTCGATTGGGAATCCAACAGGTCATTAACGATAACGTCAATTTTGATAAAGAAGGTTTTCCACAGAAGGAAATCATCACTATCACCGATAGTGTCAGTGATAAGGTATTACCGAAGTTCGACTCATTAGTTTTTGATAAAATTAATGGATTGGGAATCACTGTTCATGATGTCTATGCTACGCATATCGAGATTATCAGTCTGGATATCCGGGGAAATCGCTGGAGAGCAAAAGTTAAGTATACCGGGCAGGATCACTTTGGCCTGGACGTAAATGACATCAGTAAGCAAAGATTCCATCAGTTTCACTTTTTTAGGATCTGGTTCGTTTTACAGAGATTTAACCGGTTTGGATTCAGTCCATTTATGACAAATATGGAAGCAACTATCGATATACAAGGAAGCAGGTAGTGAAAAAACTGTTTATCACATTGGCCATATTGGTGTTTATGGCATCAGGTGTCTATTTTTATTTAAATGGCCGGGAAGTTAAGGTTATTGATGTGCATCTTACACCGTATTCGGTAGTAATAATTGTTAATCATCTGCCTCTTTCCACTTCGACCAGTATTGATTGGTGGTTGAAAAATAAATCCGCTAATTACTCAAAGTATAAAATACTCCCCAGCGATGCGGGTGGGCCAGAATCTATAACATTCTTTGCTTTTGGTGAGGGGTATCAGGAATTAGGCCAAGAGGACCGGCTATGTTTCGCTGATATGAAACCACCTCAAAACTGCATCGATAAAGGCATTCTCATGCAGGTCAGTCGCACCCGAGATGGCGACACGCAGTTCAGACGCCACGGGAATACTTATCTTATGACGCAAGATGGAAAAATCACCGAAGTCAGCAAGGATTAGCTTTTGGACATCAGTAAGCCAAAATTTCATCAGTTGCAGTTTTTGAGGATCGGGTTTGTCCTGCAACGTTCTAGCCCATTTAGATTTCGTCTCTTTATGACCCATATAGAAGCGACAACAGATATTGATGGAGGCGTTAAGTGAAAAAGTTAATGATCAGTGTGTTCTTGTTGGTGCTGACTGCCACAGGCGTATATATCTATCTAGATTTCCGAAGCGTAAAAGTGATCGATGCACATCAAAATACCACTCATGCAGAAATCCTTGTTGATCGTCTTCCGGTTTCAACCTCCGCCAGTATTGACTGGTGGATGAAAAATAAATCCGCTATTTACTCAAAGTATAAAATACTCCCCAGCGATGCCGGGGGACCAAGATACATAACGATCTTTGGTTTTGGTGAGGGGTATCAGGAATTAGGCCGGGAGGACAGGTTATGCTTCGCTGACATGAAACCACCTAAAAACTGCATCGATAAAGATATTTTGATGCTTATTAATCGTACCCGCACTGGCGACACGCAGTTCAGACGTCACCGGAATACGTATCTTATGACACAGGGTGGAAAAATCACCGAAGTCAGCAAGGATTAGCTCAGAAGAGGGTTCAGGGAATGAGTAATTTGTTTATCAAGGTCGACAACATAAATGGCGAGTCTCAGGACGCTGACCACAAGGGCTGGACCGATATCCACTCTTACAGCTGGGGCGTAAACCGGGTTCAGGCCGGTAAGGGAGGCGCCAACCATCTCAATCTGATTGCCCAGGCGTCAATGGATAAATCCACCCCGGCGATGTTTCTGCACGCATCGAATGGCCATAAAATTAGCAAAGTACAACTCTCGGCCTGCAAGGCGGGCGGTACCGCACTGGAATATTATCGCATCACGCTGGAGAACGTTTTTATTGCCGGTGTTTCCTTCAGTGACGGCGGTGACCAAGCCCGGATGCAATATGCTTTTCAGGCCGAGACGGTAAAAGTGCAGTACTGGGAACAGAGTGCCTTCGGCGGTAAAGGCGCCGAAGCCAGGGCCGGCTGGGATATAAAAAATAACACCTCCGCTTTTTGACCAGAAGGAGAAACCTTCCAGGTAGACGTGATGGAGGCTATGGCCAGTTCTCCACTCTTCTTTCTGTTCGCAGGCGGTGGGGTGGGCAGTTGTGTTTGATGGCTACTAAGAGGGGTTTATTGATGCGCGGGGCTTTCAACTATGAAGGTCCGTTTTGAGCGAACAGCCGACGCTGGCGTTCTTTGTAAAATCCGGTTTGTGTCGGGTTGCATTAGTTTAGGGACATAAAATATTGCGTCGGTGATTTACCCAACGCTTTTCTGAACATCGTAATAAACGCGCTTACCGAATCATATCCCAGCGTTCCGGCTACGCGCTGCACGGACTGACCTTCAGCCAGATGGCTCAGGGCAATCATCAAATGCAGCTGCTGACGCCAGCGACCAAAGCTCATTCCTGTCGCCTCTTTTATCAGCCTGGCCAGCG
Organism: Erwinia billingiae Eb661; assembly: GCF_000196615.1. Classification (NCBI taxonomy): domain Bacteria; kingdom Pseudomonadati; phylum Pseudomonadota; class Gammaproteobacteria; order Enterobacterales; family Erwiniaceae; genus Erwinia; species Erwinia billingiae. Next base: position 4,985,233 of record NC_014306.1, on the reverse strand, counting down.
ATCGTTCGCTGGTGACCAGATGTGCAGCCCACTGCTTTAATGTTCGCCGGTCATCAGGCTCATTAAAAAGTGCCTCAGCCATATTCCGGATTTTAGGATGGTCGGATACAGGCAGGTGGAGCGCTTTAACCGGCACATCCGGTATATGTTCCAGCAGCACTGCTGCCAGCCTCGCGTTTTTACTGTCAGGCGAATAAGCATGTTCCTGCTCTGCCAGGAACAGAACGAGCTCGCGGACCAGAGAAGTAATAGCAAGGGTACAGCAGGCTTCCGGCATCGCTGCCGCGCCGGGTTCGATAAACAGAAAGCAGGTATCCGCATTCTTCGTGACCCGGCAGTTGTGTGGGGTTTCACCCGGAACCCAGACAGCATGTCCCGGTGGAACAAGCCACAGCGCATCCTGAACCTCACAACTCACTGCACCACGTAAAGAGATAATAAGTTGTCCCTTACGGTGAGCATGCGGACTCTGCCCTGCATACTCGCCTGACGATGATACATGCAGCGCGATAGCAGCCTGACTGAAAGCATCGGCATTAAACTCATCCGGTGAGGTCACCGGTTTTTTATTAACTGGCATGATTTAGTTATATGTTGTCAGGTTATCTATATTCTGTAACTCATGCGTCCTTTAAAGTCTTTCTTTTTACCAGAGAAAACAAAATTTATGTCCCACACTACCAACAAGTGGTCTTCAATCATACTTGTGACCGGCATCCTTTTTATCGCTATCAACCTGCGTGTTCCTTTTACCGCTATCGCGCCCGTTTTAGAGTCTATTCGCCATGATTTTGGGCTCAGTATTACTGCCGTTGGGTTGCTTAACTCGCTGCCTTTACTGGCCTTTGCCGTCTTTTCACCGCTGAGCGCATCCATCTCACACAAGTACGGTCTTGAACGCACCCTTTTTGGTGCCCTGGCCGTGATTTCAGCGGGCATCCTGCTTCGCTCCACAGGCAGTGTCTGGGCGCTTTATGGCGGAACCATATTGATAGGTATCGGGATTGCGCTCGGCAATGTCCTGCTGCCTGGCCTTATCAAACGTGACTTTTCTGGCAACGTGGCTTCCATGACGGGGGCATATTCCATCACCATGGGCGCGGCTGGTGCTATTGGTTCAGCCATTGTCATTCCTCTGACGCAGAGCTGGGGCTGGAACATCGCGTTAGCCATGCTGGTTATTGCACCGCTGCTTGCGTTGCTTTTATGGTTGCCCCAGTTAAAGATGAAGCATCAGTTGCCGGGAGAGGGCGAGAAAAAAGCGGCGACCGTCGCGGTCTGGCGCTCGCCTCTGGCATGGCAGGTCACCTTATTTATGGGCCTGAATGCGATGCCGTTTTATGTTGCGGTGGGATGGCTGCCAGCCATTCTGACGGACAGTGGACTCTCCTCAGCTCAGGCTGGTGAGGTACACGGTATCCTTCAGCTGACCACCGCCATTCCCGGCCTGATTCTGGCGGCCACGCTGCGTCGTCTAAACGATCAGAGATTAGCCGCTGCTGGCGTAAGCCTTATAACGGCTGTGTCCTTTATGGGGATCCTGTACTTGCCGAATCTTGCGATGCTGTGGGCAGCGCTTCTAGGCTTTGGCTCGGGTGCCAGCATGATGCTGGGTCTGACCTTCATCGGGCTGCGTACTAAAAACGCCGGTGATGCTGCCGCGTTGTCAGGCATGGCGCAGAGTGTTGGTTATCTGATGGCGGCGATGGGGCCGCTGTTGCTGGGCAAAGTACAGGAGTTGTCCGGAGGCTGGACGGTGTCATTACTGATGACCGCAGCAATCGCGGTAGCAGGTGCCTGCACCGGAATGGCTGCCGGACGAAATGCGCATCTGGAACCTGTACAGCAGACGGGCTGAATTGGCTGGCACAACAGGGGAACGATCGGTTCCTCTGCTGTGGATGCTGTCCATTATCGTTCTGAAGCGTACTCTTACTCTCAAGACCATCTCTTACCGGGAGGGCCGTTTCTCACCTGCGCCATCGTTAAAAAGCCCGGCGACCCAGTCAGCAAAAGCACGCACTGCGGGAGAGAGAAACCGCTGATGCGGATAGAGCATCGTCACCGGCACTGAAGGTGGCTGCCAGTCCGCCAGAACCTCGACCAGCTTGCCTTGCTGCAGATTCTCCGAAATCACATTCTCAGCAAGCTGCGCCAGCCCAAAACCCTCAAGACACAGTCTGATATAGAGTCCCGTTTCGTTAACGGCTGCGTCTCCTTCTACCGGAACGGAAAGCATCTCAGTGCCACGCCTAAAACGCAGTTCATTGGTCCGTCTTCCCGAACCGGAAAAGTAATGAATTGCCCGATGCTGCGACAACGCTTCCGGCGTCTCAGGGATACCGTACTCCCTGAGATAGTCCGGCGAGGCACAGGTCACCCAGCGAAACCGGCCAAGGGGACGGGCAACCAGCGTGGAGTCGGTTAATTCCCCGGTTCTGATGACGCAATCCACACCTTCCTGAACAAGATCAACCTGCCGGTCGCTGACGCCAATCATCAGATAAATATCCGGATAGAGCCGGTAAAAATCTTTCAGATTCGGCATGACAATAAAATGGGCGATCCCACCGGGCATATCTATCCGCAGTCGCCCCTGGGGCCGCCTGACGGAATCGGTCAGGCTGGATTCCGTGTGTTCAATCAGTGAAAGGATTTCCCTGCACTGCGCAAGATACTGCAGGCCTTCAGGCGTAAGTCTGACCCGCCTCGTCGTCCGGTTAAGCAGACGCACCTGCAGGTATTTCTCCAGATTTTTAATCGTGCTGGTGACGGTGGAAGCTGGCAGTGACAGTGTCTCTGCCGCGCGCACAAAGCTTCCGGCTTCAGCAACTCTTATAAAAACCTGCATAGCCTGAATCCGATCCATCGTCCTGCTCCTGGGTAAAAGTGAGTCTGATTATTCGCAAATTATGAATTATGAAAACGCTTTAAGCATCTTTTTCAGGATAATGACGTGGCGTATCGTTTCCCCATTAATCAGGAAAGAGGCAGGTTTAATGACCGACTACATCCGAAATATTGTTAACAATCAGAATGTCACTTCACGGGCTACGTTGATTCGTGGCGCGACGATACTGAGCATGGACGGGAACGTCGGTAACATTGAGCGCGGCGATATTCTCATCAACGGCTCAACGATTACCGCCGTGGGCCAAAACCTGGATGTGCCGGGTGCGCATGTCATTGATGCCACCAACATGATCGCCATGCCGGGAATGGTCGATTCTCATCGTCACGCATGGGAAGGACAGCTGCGCCGCATTAACCCAAACGCCACCTGCCTGGACGACTACAGCAACGCCACGCACTTCTCCTTCGCTAAATATTACCGGCCTGCCGATATCTATGTTGGCAACCTGCTGACGGCGCTGGGCGCTATTGACGCGGGCATCACCACGATGATCGATAACTCGCACAACAGCCGAACCGCAGCGCATTCCGATGCCGCCGTGGAGGCCCTGCTTGATACCGGCATTCGTGCCATTCATGCTTCCGGCGCACCGGTAGCTGGCGAATGGGATAAAGCCCACTGGCCGGGAAACTGGCAGCGTCTGCAGGATAAGTATTTCACCGACAACCCTGAAAGCCTGGTCTCTCTCGCCGTCATGGCCCAGCTGGAGCCGGAGTTGTGGGCCGAGGCCCGCAGGCTGGGACTGTCGATTGTCACTGAGTTCTTTGGCGCTGAGATGGGGGCTGAACTTGAGTCGCTGCATCAGCAGGGGCTGCTGGGTCCGGACAATATTTTCAATCACTGCACGGCGCTGCCCGACCGGGGATGGAAAATTCTGCGGGAGGCCGGTGTCCGGGTGAACGTCTGCCCGCGCTCAGATTCGCACTATGGCATCGAAAGCGGGATGTTCGCCATTGAGGCCGCGCAGCGTCATGGCATCAACCCTGGCCTGAGCGTAGACAATGAAACGTCGTACAGCACCGACATGTTTATGGAGATGCGCGTCGCCTTTTACCTGCAGCGCGTGATGGGCATGCATCAGCAGCAGTGCTGCGATTCTGAACATGCGCTGAAAACGCTTCCGGCGGCGCAGCTCCTTAAAGCCGCGACTCTTGATGGCGCTGCCTGTGCAGGGCTGCAGGACAAAGTGGGCAGCCTGACGCCAGGCAAACAAGCCGACCTGGTGCTGATTAGCGTCAGTGATCTCAATCTTTACCCATCCGGCAATGCCTTTGGCACGGTGGTTCATGCCGCCGAGCGCAGCAACATCGACACCGTCATGATCGGCGGACGCATCGTTAAACAGAACGGTAAGGTGCTGGGCGTAGACAGCGCGCGACTGCATGCGGCGATTGATGAGTCGCGTGAGCACCTTTTTGCAGCCTCTGGCTACCAGCCTGACATTTTTGCTGACACCTTCCTGCCGCTGGTGCAGGCCGACTGACCAGGATGAAAAGCATGGGCATGATCTATTACGTAATCGCTTTTGCCGCAGGTCTTGGGATCACCCTGCAGACGACCCTGAACAGCCAGCTGGCAAAGGGACTGGGCGGCGACCCGGTCACTGCGGCGCTGTTTTCATTTACAGCGGGCGCGTTCAGTCTGGGGATTTACGCGCTGCTGCGGGGTGGGTTGATGACATCGCTGGCGGCGATCCCGTCGCAACCCCTCTGGAGTCTAGCGGGCGGAATGATAGGCGCATGTGCACTGTTCAGCTATGTCGTGCTTGCGCCGAAAATTGGGTTTTCAGCCCTGCTCGGGCTGGCGATTGTCGGACAGTTACTTTCCTCGCAGATGATTGATCATTTTGGCTTGCTGGGCGCTGTGCGGCGTCCGGTTTCGTTACTCAGGCTGGGGGGCATGGTTGTCATGTTGATCGGACTTGCCGTCATGCTTTTCGGCGATCGGCTCTCTGCACGTTTTCTGCAGTAACTGCGTTATCCACTTTTGCCCACGTGCAGTACGACCTTTTATATCCGGAGGATTATCATGTTTTCAATTGCAGCTGAGGTCAGGAATACGCTCGGAGAGTGCCCGCTGTGGTGTGAAAGAACCCGCAGGCTCTACTGGACTGACATTGAAGCCAGTGAACTGCTAGCCATAGAAGAGGGCAATGATGCTGTGATGCGCTGGTCGCTGCCTGAACGCCTTGGCTCCTTTGCACTGACTGAAAAAGTCACATTCTGCTGATGGGATTCGCGCCAAGGCTGGCTTTCTATGATCTCAACAGCGGTTTAATTACCCCATTTGCCGCTTCACCGGGAGACAACGGCACCCGCATAGGTGATGGACGATGTGACCGTGCGGGTAATTTTGTCTTCGGGACGATGGATGACGGTTATCCCGTTAAAGTCATCGGTAAGTTTCATCGACTCAACGCGGCAACGCTGACTGTTGAGACGCTTGCACTGCCCGATGTCGCTATACCAAACAGCATTTGTTTCAGCCCCGATGGCGGCACGCTCTATTACTGTGACTCGATGCAGGGTCGGATAATGTGCTGTGATTACCCCTCGCTGCAGAACCAGCACGTGTTCGCCGAAAGCGAAGGCAGCGGCGCGCCTGACGGCTCCTGCGTGGATGAGATGGGCTATCTATGGAATGCTGAATGGGGAGGGAACCGTGTTGTCAGTTACCGCCCGGATGGGACCACAGACGCTATTCTGACGTCACCTGGAATCCAGAGCACCTGTCCGACACTCGCCGGTGAGGGTTTTACCCGTCTTTATTGCACCACGGCTACAGTGGGACTCACTGCGCTGTCTGAATATGACGGTGCATTGCTCAGAGCTGAATCTGATCTCAGTCCCGGATTACCTGAAAACCGCTTTGCGGCACACACAGTTTAATGGTTTTGATACTGATAGAAATTTGGTAGTTCAGGCTCAAAGAAAACGTCCGCTTCTGACACAAAGCAGATAGGCGCTGGCCAGCGTCCACTGTGAGTGAGAAACGGACTAAATCCAGGGGATTGACTGGTTTTAATAGGGAGAAGGGATTTTCAACCGCGCAAACTGGACACGACAGGCTGTAGCTTTCCAGGATAGAGCATCAGGGGAAGCCGTTAGAACCGTGACAAACTGGCTTAGGCTGAACAACGCTAAGCATAAATATTGCTCTCCCGGGCCGCAGGAGAGCAACAGGCTCAGGCAATCAATATTGCCCGGATGTCATTTACGTTGGTTAAAGTCGGGCCGGTTATCAGCAAATCATCAAGCGCGTGAAAATAGCTGTAACTGTCATGTCCATCGAGATAATTAACCGCATTAAGGCCACTCATTCTGCCGCGTGTCAGCGTGTCCGGGAAAACCATCGCGCCCGCTGCATCTTCCGTGCCGTCAATACCATCACTGTCGCCAGCTACTGCCCAGATACCGTTTTCACCCTGCAATGCGCAAGCAAGGCTGAGCAAAAACTCGGTGTTTCGCCCGCCTTTTCCGGGCTGACCGTTGTTGACCGTCACGGTGGTTTCACCACCCGACAACAGCACAGCAGGACCGGAAACCGGATGCCCATACTGCTTCATCGACCTGGCGATACCGGCCATGACCACGGCCACTTCACGGCTTTCACCTTCAATCGCATCGCCCAGAATAAGCGGCGTGAGTCCGTGATTGCGTGCAGCGACTGCCGCCTGCTGTAATGCCAGCGCAGGTGTGGCGATCAGCCTGAATTCACCGTTCGCTACTTTTTTCACCGGGCTGGCCGGCTGGTTTAACAGGTTGCGGACAGCTTCGGGGATAGCGATGTCGTAGCGCTGTAGTACCTGGAGCGCATCATGCGGCATACTGTGGTCGGCAACGGTGGGGCCAGACGCTACGTCTGCCGGATTATCGCCCGGCACGTCACTGATAATCAGTGACACGATACGGGCCGGTTGCGCCAGCACCGCCAGCTTGCCACCTTTCACCGCGGAGAGGTGACGACGTACCAGATTCATCTCTTTGATGTTGGCGCCACTGTGTAGCAGAGACCGGGTGATTTTCTGCTTATCGGGCAGCGTTAATCCCGGCGCGGGAAGCGCCATCAGCGCAGAACCCCCACCGGAAATCAGTGCCAGCACCAGATCATCCGGTGTTAATCCGCGTAATGCCTCCACAATCAGCATTGCGGCCGTTTCACTCATCGCATCCGATACGGGATGCGCCGCCTCGATAATGCGGATGCGACCCGCGGGCACCGCGTGACCGTAACGCGTCACTACCACGCCTGACACATCCACTTCAGGCCAGGCCGCATCCACCGCTGCCGCCATAGCTGCTGAAGCTTTACCGGCACCGATCACCACGCAACGGCCGCGTGGCTTTTCCGGCAGGTTCGGAGGGATCACCGGCCCGGCGCGGGCGCTGTCGACAGCCTGCTGAAAGATATCCTGCAGGATCGCTGCGGCCTGTTCATTTTTCATGGCTATGCGTTCTCGGCAACGTCAGCTTTGGCTTCGATAAATTGCACCACGGCGCGTGTGACGTCAGCGGTACTGGCGGTGCCGCCGACATCTGGCGTCAGAATGCCTTTCTTACACACGTATTCGATGCCTTCCATGATCAACGCAGCGGCGTCGCGTTCGCCCAGATGTTCAAGCATCTGCACGGCAGTCCAGAAGGTCGCAACCGGATTAGCGATGCCTTTGCCGGTGATATCAAATGCTGAACCATGGATCGGTTCAAACATGGAAGGGAACCGGCGTTCCGGATCGATATTTGCGGTAGGCGCCACGCCCAGACTGCCTGCCAGCGCCCCGGCCAGATCAGACAGAATATCGGCATGCAGGTTGGTTGCAACGATGGTATCCAGCGTCTGCGGATGCAGCGTCATACGATGCGTCATGGCATCGACCAGCATTTTGTCCCACTGCACATCCGGAAACTCCAGCGCTACCTCAGCGGCAATTTCATCCCACATCACCATACCGTGACGCTGGGCATTGGATTTGGTCACTACGGTAAGCAGCTTGCGCGGACGTGACTGCGCCAGTCTGAAGGCATAGCGCATGATGCGCGTGACCCCAACGCGGGTGAAGATTGCCACTTCGGTACCCACCTCTTCCGGTAAGCCCCGGTGCGCACGACCGCCGTTACCGGAGTATTCGCCCTCAGAGTTTTCACGCACGATGACCCAGTCAAGATCGCCTGGACCACGGTTCCGTAATGGTGAAGTCACGCCAGGCAGGATTTTGGTTGGCCGTACATTGGCGTACTGGTCAAAGCCCTGGCAAATCGGCAGACGCAGGCCCCACAGGGTGATGTGGTCAGGCACATCGGGTGCTCCCACCGCGCCGAAGTAAATAGCGTCGAACTTCTTCAGCGTGTTCAGTCCCTCTTCCGGCATCATCACGCCATGTTTTTTGTAGTAATCCGAACCCCAGTCAAAGGTTTCTACATCAAACTTCAGCTGCGGATCGCGACGTGTCAGCGCATGCAGTACTTCAACACCTGCTGAAATGACTTCCGGACCGATACCGTCGGCAGGTATGGCTGCAATTTTGTAATTACGCATAGTTACTTCTCCAGTCAATGATGGGTATGAGGATGAGGAATCTCTGCCGTTTGCGGTTTATTTGCTTTGGCAGAAAGAATGAGGACAATCAGAGCTGATAATCCCAGCAGCCCCGCGACAAAGTAGAGGCCCCAGCTGTAGCTGCCGGTTTGCTGACGGATCACGCCAATCATCATCGGACCGACAAAACCGCCGAGATTGCCGATGGAGTTGATAGTAGCGATACCCGCTGCCGCTGCCGGTCCGCTGAGAAACACGGTTGGCATGCTCCACAGTGGGGGTTTCGATGCGCTGATCCCTACGGTGACCAGCGTTAAGGCGATAATAACGGCGAACAGCGTGCTAACGTTACCGGCGTAAATCAGTCCGGCTGCTGCCAGCAGACAGGCGCCAATTACATGCCAGCTGCGCTCTTTAGTACGGTCGGAATGACGTGCCCACAGGATCATGGCGATAACGCCTATGACAGCCGGGAAGGCGTTAAGGAAACCAATTTCAAGCGATGATGCACCGAAGCTGCGGATGATTTGCGGCGACCATATGCCAAGCGTGTACAAGCCAGCGGACGTACCGAAATAAACCAGTGCCAGCACGCGCTTATCCGCCAGTCCTTGCCATGCGCTACTGTGGCTCTGTTTTGCCGCACGTGCCAGCTCCTCGGCCTGCATGGTGTTTTCCAGCCAGGTACGTTCTTCGTCAGTCAGCCATTTGGCTTTGGCCGGGCGGTCAGTAAGGTAGAACAACACGATAACGCCGAGCATCAGCGCGGGGACGGCTTCCAGTAAAAACATCCACTGCCAGCCGGCGTAGCCGAGAAAACCATGCATCTCCAGCAGGGCAGCTGAAATAGGCGATCCCAGTGCTGTTGAGAGCGGGGCAGCGGCCATGAAGATAGCCGTGACCTGCGCGCGTTTTGCTGCCGGGAACCAGTAGCTGAGATAGAGGATGATACCCGGGAAGAAACCGGCCTCAGCCACGCCGAGCAGGAAGCGCAGAATATAGAAACTGGTAGTGCCCTGCACAAAAGCCATACAGCCAGAGACTAAGCCCCAGGTGATCATCACGCGGGCGATCCAGATACGGGCGCCCACTTTATGGAGGATTAAGTTTGACGGGACTTCAAAAAGGAAATATCCGAGGAAGAAAATGCCGGCACCCAGCCCAAAGACTGTCGGCGAAAAGCCCAGATCCTGGTTCATGGTCAGGGCAGCAAAACCAATGTTTACCCGGTCGAGAAACGCAATGAAATACAGCAGCATAATAAAAGGAATGATGCGCAAGGTAACCTTTCGCATAACCTTTTTGTCGAGGTCGTTATTCATTTCAGGATGCTCCACAGTCATGTAGGGTTGTTATCGTTTTGTAATAATCCCAGTATGAAGTTTTGCGCGGCTTTATCATCGGCACTGCTTTATATAAATAATTTGCATAATCAGGTTTTGGTGAAAAAATGGATATAAATCAGTTGCGTTGCTTTGCAGTGTTGGGTGATGAGCTTCACTTTGGCCGGGCAGCCCGAAAACTTGAAATGATGCCTGCGTCACTCAGCCGTTTCATAAAATTGCTGGAGGAGGAGCTGGGGATAAGGTTACTGAATCGATCGACCAGAAATGTTTCGCTGACGCCTGAAGGGGCAGCGTTTTTGAATGAGGCCAAAGCCGTGATTGCTGATTTCGATGCGCTGCGGCTGCGGTTCCGTAAAACGGCATTATTGCAGAAAAGGACGCTGCGGATAGGTGCTATTGACAGCGCTGCCAGAGGGTTACTGCCGGAATTAATTCATCTTTTCGTCAGGCGGTTTCCTGATGCGGATATCCATATTACTGAAGATAAAACGCACAGCCTTATCCCCCGACTCCTCTCCGGATGGCTGGATGTGATCTTTGTACGTCCGCCTGAACATGTTGACGTTACGCTGACAACGCGATTTATCACTAATGAAACCTGCGTGCTCGCCGTTCCTGCCCATCACCGGCTGGTGAGTCATAGTGAAGTCAGTATCGATGATTTTCGTAATGAGCCGGTAATCGTGCCCGAAAGGCGCACCCGGCCTCACAGTTACGATCTGACGATGAACGTTTTCAAAGCAGGCGGCTGCGTACCCGTTATCGCGCAGTATGCCGAAGAGAAACAGACCATCCTGAGTTTTGTAGCCGCCGGTCTGGGCATCGCTCTGGTCCCTTCATCATATAAGAATATGAATGCTGACGGCGTGAAATACCTCGCTCTCTCGCCGATGAAGAATGTGGACGGGCTTCCGCTGAGTGCGATGTGGCATCAGGGAAATAATAATATTTATGTTAACGCTCTGCTGGATATGCTTTCTGACAACATTGAAAAGCTTACTTATAACCTGTGACTGATTACAGAACGGTGGAGACTGACTATCCATTGGCCCTGTGCACGCTTGCTCAAAAAAGCGCCAGGTCGGGGTGGGATTTCATGCGGCTCTTTGATTAGCGAAAGAAGGGGAAAGCATTAAAAAGAATCAGAGCGCATAAGTTTATGAAACATTAAATACCACGAAACTCTCACCGCTCTGCCACCGGTTTATTAGCACCCCAAAATCTCAATAAAGTCCGATCATGCATTTAATGGACAAGTTCGAAGTTTCCCAGAGCCATCCTAAACTTCCGCTTTTGGCACAGAGCGGACCGAGACCGGTAGCAAGTCTCTTCGACGTAGCAGACAAACTTAGCACCAAAAATGGACAGTTAACTTTTAACGTGGAACCGATATTATTCGGAGGATAAGGGGAATCTCATCGGAAATTAAAAATGGATGCTATTTATTTGGATCAGTCCTACTATCACCAGCAGGGCCTGGCTGCGTTGATCGGTGAATCACTGTTATGCTGTTGTAGCGATATTGGTGAAGTAAAAAACAGGCTTAATGACCAGAAAAGTAAACCCATTTTTTCGCCGTTGATTATTTTTGATTTACCTGCAAATTTCCGCACAGCGCTGACTTACATCGATTATCTGACACGACTCAAAATCAATCGAAACACAACGCTGATTTTCTTCTCAGATTTCGAGAAAAATATTTTTAACTATAGCGAGCACGGCATCAAAGCCGACTTTTTTATCGATAAAAAATCCTCCACAGACATAATTTCTATTAAACTTGCGGAGGTGTTGATACTTCACAAAAACGGCCTGTCATTTTCCGCATCCGTGATGAGTAATTATTTAACAAAATGCGAATTCAGTTTCCTGTGTTCTTTATTCACCCAAGGTTCGATTGAAGGTGTGGCGAAAATAACCGGTGAAAACAAAAAAACGCTCTACAGTCATCAGGCCAATGTGGTTAAAAAACTTAACCTCAAAAACAGTCTTCATCTGTATAAGCGTCTTATCTATAATTTTTAATCCAACAGTTTTATTTATCAGGAAATAAGTCTTTCAGGGGATTATTGCGTGGTCGGGGTATAAATAATCCTCAGAGTACCGCGATATCGCCCCGCCGTTTTTGACGACAAAGTGAAAGAGGGCGTAATCAAGTCCATCGGTGCGGGAACGCACAGCACGGAATTTCGCTGTCCCGGTAAAACGACGCGCCGTAATACGCCTTTATTGGTACCGCTCCAGATGACCTCGGTGCCGTTCTGCACTGCCTGCCGCGCTTTGGTCAGCGGATTAATCACCTCTATCGAATAATCCAGACGATCTTGCGCCAGATTTTTATTGCCGCCAATGAGATATAACGAAAACAACCCCGTGGCTCTGGAGGGCGCGGCAGAACCTTCGTCCTGAAATATCAGGCTTACGCGGTTGCTGTCCGAATTATTGCCATCATAAAGGCACATATCCAGCGAGCGGCTGCCGCTTACCGTGGTGGTGGCGCGTGCGCCGGGGAAAATTTTCAGCCCGAGCTCCACATTCGCCGCCGCATTGCCAAACTCGGGCAGATAGATCTGCTGATTACCGTAATCCGTCACCTTAAAGGTCATGCTGGCGATCCAGTCACCCAGCTTGATCACGTTGGTACAGCCCACGTTCACGTTCTGCGAATTCCCGGTACAGGTTACGGGCCATTGCATCAGCGACATTTTCAGCGTTCCGCTCCAGGTTCCGGCGGCGGGAAATTTACTCAGCTCTGAAGAAGGTACATAGGCCGAATAATCCGTACCGTCGCCCCTCGGCGTAACCTCTCCACCAAAGGCATTCAGCGGAACGAGATTGGTTGCCACGACCACATTATTTAGCGATCGACGTTTGGTCATATAGACATTGAGCACCAGCGTCTGTTTAGTGGTGCTTTCTGTAAACAAGACCGGCACGGGATAGGGCGCGGGGGAGGCTTCCAGCCAGACCGGAAACGTCAGGCAGGCACCGTACTGATTGTTGGTTCGTGACTGGCACACCAGCGTGTTCCGCCCCCATTTTGGTGCGTCGTTGGTGTCATAACCGCCGTTTTCGTTGGTCCAGATGGGCAACTGCGCCGGTACGGACATCCGGTCGAAGGACACGGCGACGCTGGTATTGCGTCCTGTCGGCGTGAGTGAAGCCGCCTGTGCGCCGGCCATCAGGCATATCAGCGCCAGACTGGCAAGAAGTCTACTTTTCATACAAAATCCCTATTATTGTTTCTGCGAAGAAAACGCTGCCCGCGCAAGAGGACCTTCATCCGTGCGGCGGGTAGCGATCAGCATTTTTGCTCGCTGCTGAACGTCCTGCGGCACCGACGCAAGTTCAACCGTTTTACATTCGCTGTCGCCAACATAACGCACGACGTCATGCGTGCTTTTCACCTTCAGTTCGCAGCGGTACATCTGCCTCCCACGCGCCATATATAAATTCTTCATGCGGTGATCGGTTTCCGCCGTGAATCCGCCCTGTCCTAATCCCGACCAGCTGGTGACATTTATCGGCGTCGCGCCTTCCAGCGGCGTTTGCGGATTGACCATCAGCCTGCCGAGATAGGTGTAGCGCGAGACGATATTCACCTTGCTGACCAGCATCCGTCCCGGCGCGATAAAAAGCGTCCGGCGTCCGGCACCCTGCGTGATTTCACTGCGCATACCGGCGGTGGATTCGATGGAATCATTGATGCTGATATGACTTTGCGTATACGCCGGCACGCTAAACAACGTACGGCCGGTACCGCGCAGACTTGCGCTGCCCGCGCCGTCAACGGAGACATCCACTCGGGTATCCTGGCTTTCATCGGTGCTCGCGACGTTCAGCCCGATGGCAGCACCAGGCAGGCCGTTGCCCCATTTTCCCCAGTACAGACCGGATTTCGCCACCGCCATTGAGGAGTTATAGCTGCCGCTACTGCTTACATGCTGGCCCGACGCACCCGAAGAGGCTGAACTGAACGCCAGACTGCCGCTGCCGTACTCGCCGCTGGTTTTTCCGTAAACCGACGCATTCAGCGTATTGTCCTGATTCCCGTTGAAATTCACGCCGATTTCCTGCTGATTCTGCGCATCGAAATACCAGTTTTGCGCGACGTTATAGCCAACCTGATCCTTACTGCTGCGGTCAGTCTGATAAGTCATGCCCACCGAGCTGTAGTTCGAGCGCGCATTGATCGTCGGCGTGCTGACACGCGAGAGTGAAACGGAAAGAAATCCGCCATTATCGCGCTTCATGCCGGTGCTGCTGGTACGCGTAAAAAGGTTGGCGCTGGTATTGATGTTGATGCCGCCGACGCTGAAACCGCGCCCCAGCCCGGCCTGCCAGGTGGTAGTCTGCGTTTTGTTATAGCTGCTGCGGCGTGTCCACACCGGCACCACGTCGTTATCATCGAGCTGGGCCGGGATCACGTTGCGGCCTTCATTTTTACTGGCGCTGTAACCGGCGTTCACGTACCAGCTTTTCACCGGCACGCTGAACATCAGGCTGCTGCTCTGATAGCAGCCGCTGAAACCGTATTGGCCACCGTTGTTGCTGTAACAATCCTGCGCATACAGTGCGCTGCGGTAAAAGCTGAGGGAAAAACCGTCGTTATAAGTGGCTTGCTGAATGTTGCCGCGAGAGCCTTCGCTGCCCTTCAGGTAACTGAAGCGGGTGGTGAGAATGCCGTCGAGCAGCGGGTTATCGAATCCGTGACTCCAGTCGAGTGCGCTTTCGACAAAATGGTGGCGGTTGGTCGCGGCCACACCGCCTGTGAACGCGGCTTCACGGGTGAGCGGCACTTTGATCCCCGCCTGCATCACGCGGCGATCGCCACCGTTTTTTGATTCTGCACCGTTGCCCTGTACCTCGTGGTCGGGAATGGCACCGCCCTGCACAAACCATTCGATGTTCTGGCTGGTGACATTGCCCGTACGGCTAAAAGGCACCTGCTCGGTGCGCGATAGCTGATTATCTTCGTAAACACGCAACGTCACGGTGTAGCTGCCGTTAGGGAACGCGGTGGTATCGAGGTTCTGTGTCCCCGCATTCAGGTAAAAGGTGCCGAGTAACTGCCGATCGCGATAGGCATCAATACGCGAGGGGCGGGTGATAAACACCGTCACCGGCGTGCCCTGCGCGGCCTGTGAGTTGTTCATCCAGGCTAGCGTGGAACCGACACGCATACCTTCGATGGTGCTGAGCGGCAACTGGCTGAGGGTAATATTTCCGCCTGCGTTGCTGAAAATATCCCGGGAGTCCATGCGCCCCGCCTGAACGTAATAGCGTTTGCCAACGTCGCGGCGCAGGAAAATATTGTTAAAATGCACATCTTGATGATTTTGCTGGCGATATTTCTGCGCCAGATAGTCCCAGTCAATACCGGCATAACTATTTTCCGTCAATCCGACCGCGCCTGCGCCCTGTACGGATAACGTCTGGTCATCGTTATTAGTCACGAAGTTGATATTCTGCTGATGTATAAACGCCGCTTCCGTTTCTGCCGTCTGTTCGTAGTACGGCGAGTTCCTGGTTGCGGCAAGCGGCACAAACTCAGGGCCGAGGAACAGCGCGACTTTGCCATTATTTTCATCATAGATAAGCGCAACCGAATCTGTTTCCAGATAGTCACACCCGCTCACGCCGCCGTTACTGCTGCACGCCAGATTCCCGTTACGTGCCATAGGCTTGCCGATCAGATGATCCAGCAGCGCTTGCTGCTGAGGACTCTTTTGATAATGCGCCATCACCGCCTGCGCGACGGCTTCCGGTTTGAGGAAAGTGACGGTATCGAGGTTAACGGAGGCTTCAAAAAGTCCGAGCGATTGCCCGTAGATAGACAGATTGACCCACAGCGTCTGGCCGGTGACCAGCGATTCAAAACCAGGTGGAACCTGGGTGGCGGCACGGGCTGAAAGAAAGGGGATCAGGGTAATGAAAGAGGCGATTGTAACGATCCGGAAAATGACCTTCATTACAGCGTCCTGCTGAAAAAGAATAACAAGGGGGCGAACTGCCCCCCGAAATAATCTATCAATCAACTCCGGCAAATCAGCTCGACGTCGTTGCCTGTGTAATTAACAGGCTGACCACGCCGGAATAGCTGCCGGTCGCCAGAGGCGCTACGGTTGCCGGGGCGATTTTCAATGGCAGAACGGAAGAACCGTTCTCAGTGCCCGCCGGAAACAGGGATGCGTAAGTCAGGGAGGTCGCCGTGGTGGTGATCGGTTTCAGATCTGCACCCAGCGTGACTTTCAACGGAACGGCGGTACCGGTTACGGTTTCGTTTAACTGGGCAGTACTCACCAGCGCCACGTTGATATTAGCGGTAGAAGAATTCGACCAGATTTTGGTATCCAGTGAATAAGTAGATAAACCACGGCCAGGAATATATTGCATATTAATGGTTGCCGGCAGCGCAGTGCCGTCTGCCTGAGTCATATCTACCGTCGAATCAACGTTGGCATTAACAGTGATATCTTTCTGCACAGCCTGTGCATTAAATGCAGCCGTTAACGCAGCAGCGATGAAAAGTGGTTTGATTAATTTTTGCATTTTAGCTCCATGAAAATCCATGTAATGGTCATAACGCTAAATAATTCGAGCTGCAGGAAGGTGACTCAATACAATCAACGCGCCTGCGGCTTGAAGAATGACGCGCATCCATGACCGTTTTATTGACAATGAACTGCTTCATAACAAACGGATTGTTATTCTTTTAGAATAAATTGATTATTTCCCGAGAACGTATTCGTTCATACTTCTCGTTTTCTGATCAACATATTTAATTCTGATTTCCTGTGCAGCTTTTATTTCATCTGGCGTCCATGCTTTGAACCGCAATGTCTCATCCGGATATATCGTGGCGTGTTCCTGTTTCCACTGGCAGCTGCTGCTGCTATTTTTTTGCAAGCAGAAAGCGACTTCGCGGATCGCTATGCGCACCGTGCCATTGTTTTTAACCTCGCCCGACGATAATGGGATCAGTGATAATACCGCGTGTTGCGGCGGTATATGAACCAGCACGCCCCAGACTAAATTGATGCCCAGCTGGTTACTGATTTTATTCTCCTGGCCGGTGTTATCTTTCAATTCCTCCGGCGCACCGACGGCCTCGAAGTAAACACGCCAGGCGGTCTCTTTCTCCGGAGGTTGTAAAGAAATAAGACGAATGATGCGTTGCGAACCCGATGCCAGCGCGAATTTATCCGGGGTAGCAATCAGCGAGCGTGAAACCGCATCTTCAATCAATATTTCTTTTTCAAATTGTGTAGCAGGGCGATCAATTCGCTTAATGCTGACTTTAATAAACTGCGCCTCGCCGCTTTGCGACAGGGTTTGTACCTGCGCTGCTCCCTGACTATTAAGCGTAACCTCCATGGGATAAACGCTCATATTAGCCAATGCAACAGGCACGGAAAAAAAAGTCATTAATATCAGTAATAAAAACAGTAACCTGGCGAACTTCTTTTTACAAAAAAACGCAAAAGAATTGCCGTAACGCAGGGGCTGATGACGTGACTCTTCCATGATAAATCCTTATGAAATCCATTAAAAACGTGCCGGTAATTCCCCCTCCTGAGAGAAATCCTGTTAACCTGGACATCTGAACTCACGGGTTTAACTTGGCGATAAGAAAATTCTCACACAGGCTTTGCTATGTCACTGTCCATTTTTGTGGTTAATTTTTTAAGAGAAATGGGAAAGGATTCTTATTGCAGAAAAAACCATATAAATCATTGAAGTAGCTAACTAAAACATCCAAGCCAAAAGCAAGTCATTGGCTTTTGAAAATATTTTAACCGGTCAAAATAAAATCAGGTATTATGCTATACGGCCGCTTTAGTGTTAGGATTATCCTCAGAAGGGCAATAAAGACCCTTACTGATTTTAACAAGAATCGTTAAAAACTAACCGCCTCTATATAGCAAGATGGACCATTTCTCAACGGGTTATAAATAAAAGCTAAAGAAAGAGTGGCGGTATTTTTTTATTTGCATTATGGAACCAGGTAAAGTAAGCAGCAATATGAAAAGAAAACAAAAACTCACCGAATTAATTTTTCTCCGTGCAGAAGTAATTAAGTCCCACAAAAACATTGAGGCAGTCATGCAGAAGCACTGCAAACTACTGTTTAGACTTTATCTGACTAAGCCACTCTATTTTAAGGTTATTTTTAAAGCAAACCGTTTTATTATCGGTTCTGCCCTCATTGCGTATTTCTACACGACAGAAAAGCCGACGCTTCGCCAGGTGAAAAATTTTTGTAAGAAAACGGGGTTAATCAGTGACAACACGATTGATTCTTTTCTGCTTTTTATCCGGGTAGGCGGTCGTATGGACGTCAAAAAGGATCCGCTGGATAAACGAAAGTTAAACTATCAGGTAACGTCAAAAGCGCTTGATGAAACCCGTGCGTTAATTAATACCATGATGATCCCCTATGGGATGCTTTATCCGGAGTTCGATGTATCCGGATGTTTAAAAATGGAAAATTTCACCGCCAGTTATTTCCAAAAATATTCCGAAATCACCCTCAATCAGGTATATCTCTTCGAGATGGTACCGGATTGTAAGGCGTTCGTTTTCAGAGATGCCGGGCACATGCTGTTGATGGATCTCTATATCGAGAGCATCAAACAGCAGACGGTGGTGATCGAGTACAACTACCTGAAAGCCTCACTCAAGTGTGGTGTGTCACGTTCGCACATCAGACGATGCCTGCAAGCCGCAGAGGTTGGCGGTTTACTGACGCTCGATACAGCGAACAACACCATTATCCTGCACCCGACCTTTATGCAAATGGCGCTGAACTACTTTGCGGTTTACATGGCGATGGTCGAGTATGGATTGAGTGGTTTGCCCGCGCGCCGGTAGACGATCCTGCCCTTTAGTTTGAGCACAGGAGGCGCGTATGGGCACACCACGATTTACAGCTGAATATAAGGAAGAAGCCGTCCGTCAAATAACCGAACGCGGTTATTCCGTCGGCGAATCATCGCCCTATGATGGCGATCCCGCATCGCCATCCACTCAGGCTTTACCAACCCACAAGCTGGCTTTATCCGGTCGGCGTCCTCCGATTTCTCACCGCAAAGGTTGTTGAACAATCGCCGTCCGGCTACCCTCTGGTACGCACTAACGCTGGAACTGAGGACGGCATGACGGACATGAAGGAAAAGATTGGCTGGATAGATAATTTGCGCGCGGTGGCCTGTCTGATGGTGATCATGATCCATACCACCACCTGGTATGTGACCAACAGTACGGCCATCGGCGAGCACACCTGGGATGTTTCCAACCTGCTGAATTCCGCCTCGCGCGTGTGCGTGCCGCTTTTCTTTATGATTTCGGGTTATCTGTTCTTTGGTGAACGCAGTGCGCAGGGGCGGCATTTCCTGCGCATCGTGCTCTGTCTGGCCTTTTACAGCCTGGTGGCGCTGGCCTATATCACCTGGCTGACGCCAATCAATCAGGGGATTTCCATCAAGCACCTGCTGCAAAAGCCGGTGTTCTACCATCTGTGGTTCTTCTTCGCGATTATCCCGATCTACCTGCTTTCCCCGCTGATCCAGGTGAAAGCCGTGCGCGCTGGCTATCTGGCGATTGTGACGCTGGTGCTGGCAGTGCTGGCCAACCCGAATACCCTCGATCAATCGGTCGGGCCGTTCCACTGGCTGCCGCTCAATCTGTATCTCAGTGGGGACAGTTTTTACTACGTGCTGTACGCGCTGTTTGGCCGGGCGATTGGCATGATGGACACCAACCGACGCGGCGTCAGCTGGCTGGCGGGCGTAGTGTTTATTGCCAGCGTGGCGGGGATTGCGATGGGGACCAAAAAGCAGATGGCGATCAACGGTGCCTTTGCCGACACCTGGTATCTTTACTGCGGGCCGGTGGTATTTATTGCCGCGGTCAGCCTGCTGGTGCTGTTTAAAAACTGCCTCAATCAGCGACCGCTGCCGTTTCTGGCGCTAATCTCGCGCCATTCACTGCCGATTTATGGCTTCCACGCGCTGTTTATCCACTTTATGCGTACCCACCATCTGGACCACACCGACCATCCGTTTATCGATATCCCGCTGGTGTTTTCCCTGACGCTGGCGGGCAGTTTGCTGCTGGCGATGGGCCTGCGACGTATCGATAAGACCCATCTGGTGAGCTAGTGGTAACCCATCACCGACAGCAGATGCTGCGCCTGTTGCACCGCATCCTGACGGTGCGCAATGCCCATCTTCTGATACAGATTGCGGATGTGGGTTTTGATGGTGGTGGCCGCCACCGCCAGCTCTCCGGCGATCTGCTCGTTGCTGTAGCCGGAATAAATCAGCCCCAGCACCTGCCATTCGCGTTGGGTTAACGGGCTGGTGCGGATCAATTCCGGCACATGCGGATGGGTCAGCAGCTTGTTGACGAAGCTTTCATCAAAGTGGGCGAACTTGTGGCGATGGTGCTGATTCAGCTCGCGCAGGATCTGCTGCGCACGCCGCTGTTCCAGTTCCGGCAACAGGTTCAGCTGCAGCAGCTGCCTTAACTGCTGCGCCATCATCTCGCCTTCAATCACAAAGTGGCTGATAAAGCCGGTGCGGTTCGCCAGCCCCAGCGCTTCAATCAGCACCCGCTGCGCTTCACTTTTACGCCCGGTGTGCCAGTAAAGCAGATTACTTAACAGCAGGTTGCGGTTCAGATCGCTGAGCAGGCGCAGCTGGCGGGCATTGCTGTTCAGCTCGTCCAGCACCACTTCGGCCTCACTAAACTGTTCCAGCATAATCTGCACGCGGGCGATGGTGCGCCACTGGCCCTGCTGGAAATGATTATCCGCCACGCCGGGTTTACGCGTCTGTTGCAACCACTGCCGCGCCGCCGGTTTATTGGCGGTGATCTGCCAGTAAATTACGCGGATTTTATCGGTGTTGGTCAGCCAGTCGATATGGTATTTGCCGTGTTTCAGCAGGGTTTCGCAGCGTTGCAGATAGTGGTGGGCATTATCCAGCTGGCCCCGTGCCAGCGCGCATTTCGCCAACATCGCCAGGCACTGCAACTGCTGCTGCGGCTGGAAGTTAGTCAGTACCATCAGGCCCTGACGGGCGGCGGCTTCGGCATCATCCAGCCGCGACCAGGACCACAGCACCTGGGAACGCAACCGCAGCAGGAATTCGTGCAACGGCAACTGCTCAAGGTGCTGTTCGCGCACCAGCTCAAATGCGCGGTCCTGCATCTCAAAAGCGGCCTGCAAAAAGCCCTGCGCAATCAGGATTTCACTCTGTTGCAGCTGCGCCCACAGCGCGTAATGGTAGACCTGATAACGTCGGGCAATCTGCTCGGTCTGCTGCATTAGCGGCAGCGCACGGGCCAGATCGCCTTTGCAGTGCTGGATTTCGCCGGTGACCGAGGTCGCGACAATGCGGCTGTAATAACTGTCGTGCGGTAAAAAGCGCAGGGCTTCGGTCGCCAGCTGACCGGCCTCTTCCTGACGACCATCGTTAATCGCCACCTGCGCCCGCAGCGCATCGAATTCGGCAGTTAAATCGGGCGCCATCGCGATATTGCGCAACTGCATTTCCCCTTCGGCGCGGGACAGCAGCGCGTCCACTTCCTCATAACGGTGCAGGCTCTGGGCCAGCCAGGCCTGTAGCAGCACCAGCTTCGGATTGAGGATCATCTGGTCATACGGCAGCGCGTTCAGACACTCTTCCAGCAACGCCAGCTCGCTTTGATTAAACAGCGCCCAGGCATGTTGCAGCATGATATCGCGCAGCATGGTGGTGTCCTGCGCACCCAGCGCGTGGTGGATCGCCTCGGCCGGGAAACCCAGCGCCAGCCAGCCTTCGGCGGCGGCACGGTGAATGGCCGGGATTGCCGGCGCCAGCTCCCACTGGCAGCGCTGACGCAGGAAGGTGGCGAACAGCGGATGGAAGTTAAACCATTCGCCGGTGTCATCCATGCGGTGAATAAACAGCCCCTGGCTTTCCAGCGCTTCCAGACGCTGCTGACCGTTGTCGCCGCCCATCAGCCGGACGATCAGCGCATCGTTCATCGACCGCAGCAACGAGCAGCGCAGCAGAAAATCGCGGGTCGGCGCATCGACGCGATCCAGCACTTCTTCCACCAGATAGTGCGACAGGTGGCTGGCGTTAACCCCGGCCAGTTTCCGCGCGGATTGCTGCGTCGACTGCTGTGCCGGCGTGGTCGACTGGCGGGCGGACAGGGCGATCAGCTGTAACGCCGTGGCCCAACCGGCGACCTCGTCACACAGGCGATTACTGTCGGCCTGCTCAATGGGTTCGTTCAGGCGGCAGTCAAAAAACTGCTGCGTTTCAGGATGGGTAAACGCCAGCTGGGTGGAGTTCAGCTCCAGCAGCTGGTCGCGCACGCGCAGGTTGGCAATGCCTAATGGTGGCAGGGTGCGCGAGAGGATCAGCAGCGAGACATTTTCCGGCTGATGGCGCAGGAAAAAGCGCATGCCTTCGTGGATCGCCGCGTTGGAAATCAGATGATAGTCATCAATCACCAGCATCAGCGGCTGATCCCAGTCGGAAAGCTCAACAAACAGCTGCGCAAACAGCGCCGGCAGGCTGGCGTACTGATGCTTCTGGCTTAAGGCTTCGCTTTTGGCGCAGTGGCCGCTCGTCGCGTGTTGAATGGCGGCGATCAGGTAACTGACAAAGCGCTCAGGCTGATTATCACTTTCATCCAGCGAGTACCAGCCGAGGGTATTTTTGCCGGAGGCCCAGTGCGCCATCAGCGTGGTTTTGCCGTAACCCGCCGGGCTGGTCACCAGCGTCAGGCGGTAATTTTGTGCAGCGGAAAGTCTCGTCAACAAACGCTCGCGCACCACCGTATTTTGCAACCGCACCGGGCGGCTCAGTTTCGAAGGGATAAGCATAATGAGTATCTTTTGCCGGAGGTCAGAGGACAGTTTCCCCTTCTCTAACTGCCACAAAGCCGTGTTTGGGGGCTTCAGCGTAAGTTTTGTGGGGGGATTTAATTATTTTAGTGTGCGTAATTAATCAGTTTTCCTTAAGGTCTGCCTGGAACGTATTGATTGCAAGAACGTTACTGATTTTTGTTTCGTTTAGTCGCACTTCGTCACATTTTTAAAAATCAGATTTTCCATGCCTGGGCCCTGGGCTGACCTGCGGCTGACTACGCCCCCTTTTCTCCTCCCTCGCTAATCCCTGTCGGGAGGATGCCGCGCGATGGGTGAAGCTTCAGCATGGGAAAAATTTACCCGATGCGAGGAAAGGTGATGCAGGTTCAGTTTGATAAATCGGTGTTTCAGGCGGCGTTAACACGTCAGTGGCAGCGTTTTGGTTTACACCAGGCGCAGGAGATGACGCCGCACCAGTGGTGGCAGGCAACCAGCGCGGCGCTGTCGGAACAGCTGAATGCCAGCCCGCTGCCGCCCGCCGCGAAACAGCCGCAGCGGCACGTGAACTATATCTCGATGGAGTTTCTGATTGGCCGCCTGACCGCCAACAACCTGATTAACCTCGGCTGGATGGCGCCGGTGCAGGAAGTGCTGAAAGAACAGGGCGTTGAGCTGGCGGACGTGCTGGAGCAGGAGGTCGATCCGGCGCTGGGCAACGGCGGTTTAGGCCGGCTGGCGGCCTGTTTCCTCGACTCGATGGCCACCGTGGGCCAGCCGGCTACCGGTTATGGGCTGAACTACCAGTACGGTCTGTTCCGCCAGTCGTTCCGCGACGGCGAGCAGCAGGAAGCGCCGGATAACTGGCACCGCGAAAGCTATCCGTGGTTCTGCCACAACAGCGCGCTGTCGGTGGATGTTGGCTTTGGCGGCATGCTGCTGAAACAGGATGACGGACGCGAACACTGGATTCCGGAATTCTCCCTGCGCGGGGAAGCCTGGGACCTGCCGGTGGTGGGTTATCAGAATGGCGTCACCCAGCCGTTGCGCCTGTGGAAAGCGGGTGCGGTGCAGCCTTTTGATCTGGGCCGGTTTAACGACGGGGAATTCCTCAAGGCAGAAAAACAGGGCGTTGAGGCGGAAAAGTTGACCAAAGTGCTGTATCCCAACGATCACCATCAGGCCGGTAAACGTCTGCGCCTGATGCAGCAATATTTCCAGTGCGCCTGTTCAGTGGCCGATATTCTGCGCCGCCACCATTTCCTTGGCCGCAAAATTGAAGATTTACCGCGCTATGAGGTGATCCAGCTTAACGACACTCATCCGACCATCGCCATCCCGGAGCTGCTGCGCA
The DNA here is from genome assembly GCF_000196615.1 of Erwinia billingiae Eb661. NCBI lineage: Bacteria > Pseudomonadati > Pseudomonadota > Gammaproteobacteria > Enterobacterales > Erwiniaceae > Erwinia > Erwinia billingiae. The sequence goes on along the minus strand of NC_014306.1, from coordinate 4,961,219 downwards.
TTCTGCTGGACGAGCAACAGCTTGAGTGGGACGCCGCGTGGACCATTGTCAGCCAGACGTTTGCGTATACCAACCACACGCTGATGCCGGAAGCGCTGGAGTGCTGGGATGAAAAGCTGGTCCGCAGCCTGCTGCCGCGCCATTTCTCGCTGATTAAGCAGATCAATGCCCGCTTTAAAAAGGTGGTTGAGCAGCGCTGGCCTGGCGACAAACGCGTGTGGGAAAAGCTCTCTATCCACCAGAACAAGCAGGTGCGCATGGCGAATCTGTGTGTGGTCAGCGGCTTTGCGGTCAACGGCGTGGCCGCGCTGCATTCCGATTTGGTGGTCAAGGATCTGTTCCCGGAATATCACCAGCTGTGGCCGCAAAAATTCCATAACGTCACTAACGGCATCACGCCGCGCCGCTGGCTGAAGCAGTGTAATCCGGCGCTGGCCGCGCTGATCGACAGCAAGCTGAACGTCGAATGGCTGACCGATCTCGATGCGCTGAAAGGGCTGGAAGCCTTTGCCGATGACCGCGCGTTCCAGCAGGCTTACCAGAACATTAAGCAGGAAAACAAACGCCGTCTGACCCACTATGTTCAGCAAACGATGGGCATCACCCTCAATCCTGAGGCGATTTTCGATGTGCAGATCAAACGTCTGCATGAGTACAAACGTCAGCACCTTAACCTGCTGCATATTCTTTCGCTGTATCGCCAGCTGCGCGATAACCCGGAAAGAGACTGCGTGCCGCGCGTGTTCCTGTTTGGCGCCAAGGCCGCGCCGGGCTATTACCTGGCGAAAAATATCATTCACGCCATCAATAAGGTGGCGGAAAAAATCAATAACGACCCGCTGGTCGGCGATCGTCTGAAGGTGGTGTTTATCCCGGACTACAAGGTGTCGGTGGCGGAATTGATGATCCCGGCGGCGGACGTCTCAGAACAGATTTCAACGGCGGGCAAAGAAGCCTCCGGCACCGGCAATATGAAGCTGGCGCTGAACGGCGCGCTGACCGTCGGCACCCTCGACGGAGCCAACGTGGAGATTGCTGAACAGGTCGGCGATGAGCATATCTTTATCTTCGGCAAGACGGTTGATGAGGTGAAAGCCCTGCTGAGCGCGGGTTATGATCCGCTGAAGCTGCGTAAGCAGGATAAGCACCTGAACAGCCTGCTGAAAGAGCTGGAAAACGGTTTCTTTAGCGGCGGGGATAAAACCGCGTTCAAACCGCTGTTGGATAGCCTGCTGTCGGGCGGCGACCCGTATCTGGTGCTGGCGGACTTTGCCGATTACTGCGCGGCCCAGCAACGGGTGGACGTGCTGTACCGCGACGCCACGCAGTGGACGCGCAGTGCCATTCTGAACACCGCCCGCGTCGGGATGTTCAGTTCCGACCGATCGATCCGCGATTATCAACAGCGGATCTGGCAGGCGAAGCGCTGAGGAGCCCCGATGGAAAATAATGCACTTGAGCAGGCGGCCAGAGAGGCGGGCATTGCCTCCGGCTTTATTAACGCCCACGGCAAGCCTCAGGCGATTGCGGCTGAAACCAAACGCGACCTGCTGCAGGCGATGGGCTGGAACAACGATCGGCGGCCGCCGGCCAGGCCGGTGCCCACCGTCAGGGTGTTTACCGGCGGTGAGCGTTTTGCCCTGCCGGTTAACGGCGACGGCGATTTTAGCTGGCAGTTTCGCCAGGAGAGCGGCAGCGAGCAGCAGGGCAGGGTCAACGGCCGCATGACGCTGGCGCTGCCGGAGCCGATCGCGGCGGGCTATCACCGTTTGACGCTCACCCAGGGCACGCAGAGCTGGGAATGCCGGGTGATTGTCGCCCCGAAACGCTGCTTCGAACCGGAGCCGCTGCTGGCGGGGAAAAAGCTGTGGGGCGCCTGCGTGCAGCTGTATACGCTGCGCTCGGAGAGCAACTGGGGCATCGGCGATTTTGGCGATCTCGGCACGCTATTGAGTCAGGTCGCCTCACGCGGCGGCGCGTTTGTCGGCCTCAACCCGATCCACGCGCTCTGTCCCGGCGATCCGGAAGCGGCCAGCCCGTACAGTCCTTCGTCCCGCCGCTGGCTGAATATTATTTATATCGACGTCGCTGCGGTGCCCGATTTCAAGCACAGCGAGGCCGCGCAGCAGTGGTGGCAGGCGGCGGAAACGCAGCATGCTCTGCAGGCGGTGCGCGCCACCGACTGGGTGGATTACAGCGCGGTGATGGCACTCAAGCTGAAGGGGCTGCGTCTGGCCTACCCGCAATTTATGGCGCGCAAGGCGGATGATGCGCAGCGCCAGGCGTTTGCCCGCTTTGTGAAGCAAGGTGGCGAAAGCCTGTGGTTACAGGCGGCCTATGACGCGCTGTATGTCCATCTGGAGAAAGAAACCGGCAGGGCACAGGGCTGGAACGCCTGGCCGGACGCTTACCGCAACGCGCGCGGTCCGGTGGTGCGGGCGTTTTGCGAGCAGCAGGCGCCGGAGGTGGAGTTTTACCTGTGGCTGCAGTGGCTGGCCGAAACGCAGATTGAACGCTGTTATCAGCTCAGCCAGCAGGCCGCGATGCCGATTGGCTTATACCGCGATCTGGCGGTGGGCGTGGTGGAAGGCGGCGCGGAAACCTGGGGTGATGGCGAGCTGTACTGCCTGAAAGCCTCGGTCGGCGCGCCGCCGGACATCCTCGGTCCGCAGGGGCAAAACTGGGATTTGCGGCCGATGGATCCCTGGGCGATGGTCAACCGGGGCTATCAGCCTTTTATCGATCTGCTGCGATCCAATATGATCCACTGCGGCGCGCTGCGGATTGATCATGTGATGGCGCTGCTGCGTCTGTGGTGGATCCCGGCGGGTGAAACCGCCGATAAGGGGGCCTACGTGCAGTACCCGGTTGACGATCTGCTGGCCATTCTGGCACTGGAAAGTCAGCGCCACCGCTGCATGGTGATTGGCGAAGACCTGGGCACGGTGCCGGTGGAGATTGTCAGCAAGCTGCGTGAAGGCGGCGTTTACTCCTACAAAGTGCTCTACTTTGAGCGTGATGCGGAGAACAGCTTCCGCGCGCCGCAGTCCTATCCGGTGCAGGCGATGGCGACGCTGACCACCCACGATTTACCGACGCTGCGCAGCTACTGGCAGGCGGACGATTTAACGCTGGGTAAAACGCTGGGGCTGTACACCGATGACGCGGTGCTGGAGACGCTGTACGCCGACCGGGCGAAGGCCCGTCAGGGCTTGCTGGATGGCCTGCATCACTATGGCTGCGTGCCGGTGAAAACCGCGCACCGGGCCGCCCAACTGACGCCGGCGATCCGTCGTGGCCTGCAACGCTATGTGGCGGACAGCGCCAGCGCGCTGCTGGGGCTGCAACCGGAAGACTGGTTGGATATGGCCGCGCCGGTTAACGTGCCGGGCACCAGCGATCAGTATCCGAACTGGCGACGCAAGCTGTCGCAGACGCTGGAAGCGATGTTTGCCGATGCCGAAGTGAACAGCCTGATTCAGGATCTGGATAAGCGCCGCAGGAAAGTGTCGGTCCTCTGACCGGACGCAGGCATAAAAAAGGGTGGCCTTGAAGGCCACCCAGGACACAGGACTAGCTGTAATAACCGTATTACAGGTAAAAAATCTTAACCCTTCACCCCTCCCGCCGTCAGCCCACCCACTAACCAACGTTGCGCGATCAGGAACACTGCGGTGATCGGGATGGCCGATAAGATGGCCGCCGCCGCGAAGTCGCCCCACAGGTAATTTTGCGGATTCAGGTACTGTTGCATGCCCACCGCCAGCGTGTAGCTGTTGACGTCACGCAGCAGCAGCGACGCCACCGGCACTTCGGTAATGGCGGCAATAAACGACAGAATAAACACCACCGCCAGGATCGGCACCGACAGCGGCAGCAGCACCAGGCGGAACGCCTGCCACGGCGAGGCACCGTCCAGCGACGCCGCTTCTTCCAGCGAGTTATCGATGGTTTCGAAGTAGCCTTTGATGGTCCAGACGTGCAGCGCGATGCCGCCCATATAGGCAAAAATCACCCCGCCGTGGGTGTTCAGCCCAAGGAAGGGCACGTACACGCCTAAGCGGTCAAACAACGCGTACAGGGCGACCAGCGACAGCACCGCCGGGAACATCTGGAAAATCAGCATCCCCTTCAGCAGCGAGCTTTTGCCGCGAAACTTCATGCGGGCAAAGGCGTAGGCGCAGGTGGTGGACAGGGTGACGATGCCGGCGGCGGTGATCACCGCAATCTTGATCGAGTTCCATAACCACAGCATCACCGGGAACGGTGGCGGCGTGACGCTGCCGTCGCTGTTGGTGACGGCGATCCCCAGCGCCAGCTTCCAGTGATCCCAGGAAACCGTCTCCGGGATCAGGCTGCCGGTGGCAAAGTTGCCGGGCCGCAGCGAGATGGCAAACACCATCAGCAGCGGAAACAGGATCAGCGCGACAAAGCTCAGTAATAACAGGTGCGTCACCAGCAGCCTGAGCCGCTGAGACTTCGGTTTAACCATGGCCATAACGCCTCCTTAATCGAATTTCATTCGTGACGCTTTCAGATTGATGGCCGCCAGGCCGCCAACCAGCAGGAAAATCAGCGTGGCGATTGCCGCCGCCAGACCAAAGTCCTGGCCGCCGCCGCCTTCAAAGGCGATGCGCCAGGTGTAGCTGACCAGCAGATCGGTATGCCCGGCCGGTGTGGTGGTGCCCAGCCGGTCCGGGCCGCCGTTAGTCAGCAGCTGGATCAGCACAAAGTTATTAAAGTTAAAGGCAAAGCTGGCAATCATCAGCGGCGTCAGCGGCTTAATCAGCAGCGGCAGCGTGATGCGGAAGAAGTTCTGCACCGGCGTGGCACCATCCATTGCCGAGGCTTCATATAGGTCGTCGGGAATGGCTTTCAGCAGGCCCATACACAAAATCATCATGTAGGGATAACCGAGCCAGGTGTTGACGATAATCAGCATGGTTTTGGCGGTCAGCGGGTCGCTGAACCACGCCGGTTTGATGCCGAACAGGGTGCTGAGCACCAGGTTGATCTCGCCGAAGCTCTGGTTGAATAACCCTTTGAAAATCAGGATGGAAATAAACGCCGGTACCGCATACGGCAGGATCAGCAGCAGGCGATAGGCCGCCTTGCCTTTCAGTTCATCCCACTGCACCACGCAGGCCAGCACCATGCCGACCGCGGTGGTCAGGACAACCGTCAGCAGCGAGAACACCACCGTCCAGACAAAAATCGACAGGAACGGCTTCTGGATGCCGTCATCCTGCACCACGCGCAGGAAGTTTTTCCAGCCAATACCGACGGTAAAACCGGGGCTCAGCACCTCGGTTTCCCAGCCGCCTTTGGCATCAATCGCCTGATAAAAACCGCTGTCCATATTGGGACGGTACACCTTGCCGCTCTGGCTGTCGGTCAGCAGATTATCGCTCTTGCTGAGCTGATACAGCGGCTGGGTGCCAGAGAACTGGCGCAGCGAACTCATGCGCAGCTGGGTGCCGTCAGCCAGTCTGGCGGAGAGCTGGCTTAATGCCTGACGATTCTGGGTGATCACCCGCAGCCCGGCTTTCTCCGTCTCCGGCAGGGTTTGCGCCGCCATCTCCAGCGTTTGTGGCGTGGTGGCGTTAAAGGCGAACGGTTTGGAGACCATCACCGCACCGTTTTCCGGCGAGGTCAGGGCCAGCTGCCACCGATCGCCATCCGGATAGAGCGCGAAGTTCCAGGCGTTATCGGCGCTGAACTGCCGGTCCATCAGCACGCTCTGCGCCCGCTCGAAGGTCAGCTGGTGGACGCTGCTGTAGTTGGTAAAGGCGATGGCGATGGTGCACACCAGCGGGAACAGCACGAACAGGGCCATGCCCGCCAGGCCGGGATAGACGTAGCGCCAGGCGTACGCGCGGCGGTTGCCATAAATAAACAGGCCGAGGCTTGAGAGAAGGAGCGTCAGAATGGCGAACAGGTACTCTCCCTGCGCATACATCAGCACAATCAAATAACCGGCCAGCAGGGCAAAAAGCACGATCAGCGCCCTGGCGATCGCGGTTTTCAGCGGTCGTTTGGCAGACGTTGTCAGGCTGGTCTGAGCGAAAGGCATAGCAGCAATCCTTGTGGAATCAGGGCTGCAAGCAGCCCTTTATTTCAGCTAACGCTAAGGTTATTTCGTGACGCGGGTTTCAACATCTTTCAACGCCTGCGGCACGGTCTGACGGCCATTGACCGCGTTGATGATCGCGCTGCGTTCGGCGTACCAGAAGGCACTCATTTGCGGGATGTTCGGCATGATTTCGCCATTTTTGGAGTTGGCCATGGTGGCGGCAATGCGCGGGTCGCTTTCCAGTTTCTGCTGGTACGACTTCAGCGCCACCGCACCCAGCGGCTTATCCTTGTTGACGGCGGCCAGGCCCGCATCGGTGATCAGGTAGTTTTCGATAAACTCCTTCGCCAGTTCCTTATTCGGGCTGGCGGCGTTGATGCCGGCGGTCAGCACGCCAACAAAGGGTTTCGACGGCTTGCCGTGGAAGGTTGGCAGCAGCGCGACGCCGTAGTTGATCTTGCTCTTATCGAGGTTTGACCAGGCCCACGGACCGTCGATGGTCAGCGCGGTTTGCCCTTTGTTGAAGGCGGCTTCGGAAATCGAGTAGTCGGTGTCGGCGCTGATGTGCTTGTTTTTCACCAGATCGACGATGAACTGTAATCCAGCTTTCGAGCCTTCATTGTTGACGCCGGTGTTTTTGATGTCGTATTTGCCGTCAACATACTTGAAGGCATAGCCGCCATCGGCCGCGATAATTGGCCAGGTGAAGTAGGGTTCCTGCAGGTTCCACATGATGGCGCTTTTGCCCTGAGCCTTCAGCGTCTTGTCCAGCGCCGGGATCTCTTCCCAGGTTTTCGGCGGGGTTTTCACCAGGTCTTTGTTGTAAATCAGCGACAGCGACTCTACCGCCACCGGGTAACCGATCAGCTTGCCGTTAAAGGTGACCGCATCCCAGGTGAACGGGAACAGCTTGTCCTTAAAGGCTTTGTCCGGGCTGACTTCGGCCACCAGGCCCGACTGGGCATAGCCACCAAAACGGTCATGGGCCCAGAAGATGATGTCCGGGCCGTCGCCGGTGGCGGCCACCTGCGGATACTTCTCTTCCAGCTTGTCAGGGTGTTCGACCGTGACCTTAATGCCGGTGTCCTTTTCAAACTGCTTACCGACTTCGGCGAGGCCGTTATAGCCTTTATCGCCGTTGATCCAGATCACCAGCTTGCCTTCTTCGATTTTGGCGAAGGCGGACGACGAGAGCACCAGCGTAGCCAGCGCGGAAACTGCGACAGTGTGTTTGATAACGTTCTTGATGCTGAGGGCCATAATCCAGTCCTTTCATTGCTGTGGGGCTTGGCCCCAGACGGAGAAGCGAGGGTACGATGCCAGTGTGGCGTTAACCCCCTGGGGCTTCATCATCCCCCCGCCTACGCCCCCACCTCTCAGATTGTGACGCCGCTAGCAATGCCTTCAGTAATCCCGCCTGCGCGCCGTTATTCGCCATCGTTTTTTGCAGCGCAGATCACGAAACGCGCTTTTGCCCGGCCCGTTCCGGCCCGCGCCGCGACTTCTCATCCTCCCTGCTCCTCCCCCACAAAAATCCCGCCGCCGGAGGATTACGCCCGCCGGGGATGTCGTCATGCTGCGTGGCATTCAGTCGTCCACATTCACAGGAGTCCAGATGGCGAGCGTTTCCCTCAGCGGCGTATATAAAGCCTTCGGTGAGACCGTGATTTCCAGCGACATCAATCTGGAGATAGAAGAAGGCGAGTTCGTGGTCTTCGTCGGGCCATCGGGCTGCGGAAAATCCACCCTGCTGCGGATGATCGCCGGGCTGGAGGAGATCACCGCCGGTGAGCTGAAGATTGGCAATCAGCGCATGAATGAGGTGCCGCCTGCCGGCCGCGGGATCGGCATGGTGTTTCAGTCCTACGCCCTCTATCCGCACCTGTCGGTGGCCGAAAACATGTCGTTTGGCCTCAAGCTGTCGCGCACCAAAAAAGCCGAGATTGACCGGCGGGTGAACCAGGTCTCCGAAGTGTTGCAGCTGGCGCACCTGCTCGACCGCCGTCCAAAAGCGCTGTCCGGCGGGCAACGTCAGCGCGTGGCGATTGGCCGCACGCTGGTGGCAGAGCCGACGGTATTTTTGCTCGATGAACCGCTCTCTAACCTCGATGCGGCGCTGCGTGTGCAGATGCGCATTGAGATCTCCCGACTGCATAAGCGCCTGAAGCGCACGATGATTTACGTCACCCACGATCAGGTTGAAGCGATGACGCTGGCCGACAAAATCGTGGTGCTGAACGCCGGCAAGATCGCCCAGATTGGCAAGCCGCTGGCGCTTTACCACTATCCCGCCAACCGCTTTGTCGCCGGCTTTATTGGCTCGCCGAAAATGAACTTCCTGCCGGTAAAAGTGGTGGCCGTCGAGCCTGACCGCGTGCAGGTCGAGCTGCCCGATCGCCAGTGGGTCTGGCTGTCGGTATCCGGCAGTGACGTCATTGTCGGCAGCAACCTTTCGCTGGGTATTCGCCCTGAACACCTGCTGCCCGGTGACCGCGCCGAAATCGCGCTGTCCGGCGAAGTGCAGGTGGTCGAGCAGCTCGGCAACGAAACACAGATCCACATCCAGATTCCGGCAATTCGTCAAAACCTGGTTTACCGCCAGAACGACGTGGTGCTGGTAGAAGAAGGTGCAACATTCGCAATCGGCCTGCCGCCACACCGCTGTCATCTGTTCCGTGAAGACGGGACGGCCTGTCGCCGGTTACACCCGGAGCCGGGCGTTTAAATGCACATGTCCCCCTACAGGAGAAGATGATGATAACAATACGTAATTCCTCTCTGGCGCTGGCAGTGGCTGCAGGCGTCCTTTCCACACAGGCAATGGCGGTGGATTTCACCGGTTATGCGCGTTCCGGTATTGGCTGGTCTGGCAGCGGCGGCGAGCAGCAATGTTTCAAGGCGACCGGGGCGGAGAGTAAATACCGTCTGGGTAACGAGTGCGAAACTTATGCCGAATTACGACTGGGCCAGGAAATCTGGAAACAGGGCGATAAGAGCTTCTATTTCAACAGTAACGTGGCGTACTCCGTTTCACAGCAGAATGACTGGGAAGCAACCGATCCGGCTTTCCGTGAAGCCAACGTGTTAGGTAAGAACCTGATCGAATGGTTACCAGGCTCCACCCTCTGGGCAGGTAAGCGCTTCTACCAGCGTCATGACGTGCATATGATCGACTTCTACTACTGGGACATTTCCGGTCCCGGTGCCGGTCTGGAAGATGTGGATGTCGGCTTTGGTAAGCTTTCTATCGCCGCCACGCGTAATACCGAAAGCGGCGGCTCCTTTGGCTATATCGCCGACCAGCGTAACGAACTGCCGACCTCTAACGACGTGTTCGACGTCCGTCTGGCCGGGATTGAAACCAACCCTGGCGGCGTGCTGGAGCTGGGTGTGGACTACGGCCGCGCCAACGCGCGTGACGGCTATACGCTGGATGACAATGCCACCAAAGATGGCTGGTTACTGACCGCAGAACACACGCAGAGCATTTATAACGGCTACAACAAATTCGTCGTGCAGTACGCGGCGGACTCGATGACCGATCCGAACACCGGTTCGTCCAACGGCCACTCCAACGGCGGCGCAATCAACAACAACGGCAACATGCTGCGCGTGCTGGACCACGGTGCCATCGACTTTAACGATACCTGGGGCCTGATGTACGTGGCGATGTATCAGGATACCGATCGCGATAACAATAACGGCACCACCTGGTACACCGTCGGCGTGCGTCCGATGTACAAATGGACGCCGATCATGAGCACCTTGCTGGAAGCGGGTTACGACAACGTGAAGTCCCAGCGTACCGGCGACCGCAACGGCCAGTACAAATTGACCCTGGCGCAGCAGTGGCAGGCGGGCGACAGCATCTGGTCCCGTCCGGCGATCCGCCTGTTCGCCACCTATGCCAAGTGGGATGAGAAGTGGGGTTACGACACCGATGCGGGCGTGGATAACGGCCTGGCGATGAACGACACCAGTGCGCGGACGTTCAGCCGGGGGAACGACGATGAGGTGACGTTTGGGGCCCAGATGGAAGTCTGGTGGTAATTTTTTCCGTCCGCCTTCGCGCTGCAGGGGCGTTGGCCGCGCCTCCTCGCCCCGGTCACGTAGTTATCTACGCTCCCGGGGACTTGGACGCTTGCCGCCTTCCTGCAACACGAATGCGTTTGGAAAAAAAATTTACCACCTTCTGAGTTTGCACTGACGGGCACCTGAGCCACTCAATGATGGTGAGGTTTGTGGCAGGGGTTGAGTAGAAAAAACATGATGTGCTGGCTGGTGGGTTATCCGTATAAACCGCCAGCCTTCAGGGTGATTTCAAAGGAAACAATGATGAAAAAGAATCTGCTGTCACTGTGTCTGTCGTTGAGCCTGCTGACTGCTGCACCTGCGGTGGTGAATGCGGCGCAGAATGATGCGAATACCGCTCCGGCGATTGCAAGCCAGACCTTACGTAACCTGTCGTGGACGCCGCTGGTGCCGCCAGTGACGCAGGATGTGACGCTTGGGATGTCCAGCGCACAGATTAATCAGGGGCAAATTCAGGGCGCGGTGGCGGCATTCGCCTTGCCTGCCGACCGGGGTTCGCTGGAGATTACCCTGACCAGTATCGCCACCGGCAAAACCGTGTATGCGCCAAATGTTCTGGTGCTGGATGAGCAGATGCGTCCGGCGGCCTTTTATCCTTCCAGCTACTTCCCTTACGAGAAGCCGGGCATTGTGTCCAGCGACCGGCTGGAAGGGACGCTGAAGCTGACCCCGGCGCTGGGGCAGAAACAAATTTACCTGCTGGTGTACACCACCCGCAACGATCTGGATGCCACCACGCAGATGGTTAACCCGGCCAAAGCCTATGCCGCTGGCGTGGGCAACGCGGTGCCGGATATCCCGGACCCTGTGGCGCGTCATACGCCAACCGGCACCTTGAGCCTGAAGGTCACCGCCGAGCAGAAAGCCGGTAACGTGATGATTGGGCAGATCTTCCCGTCATCCGCACCGGCCGAAGCAGCACCGGTGGTGGTTGGCAGCACGCAGGCACCTGCGCCAGCGCCAGCCGCACCGGCCAAACCGTCAGAGCCGATGCTGGACGATTCGGATGCCTGGTTTAACGAGTCGATTAAGAAGGCCGTCAAAGCCGGAGACGTGGATAAAGCGCTGAAACTGCTGGATGAAGCGGAGCGTCTGGGCTCGAAAACCGCCCGTAAAACCTTTATCGAGAGCGTGAAGAAGTAAATTTCAAGGCTGAATAACAGAAGGGCGGACAGAGAAATCTGCCCGCCCTTTTTTGATGCGGGTTAACTGACAGAAGACTAAGGCGCTTCCCAGCGCTGCAATGCCCGACGCAGCTGACGCGATGACGAGAACCCGGCAGACAACGCGGCTTTTTCGGCCCCTTCACCCTGTTGCAGGCGCTGGCGGGCAATGGCGATGCGCAGCTGCTCGTGATAATCGCGCACGCTGATGCCCAGATGTTGCCTGAACAGCCGCGTCAGGTGGCGTGGGCTGATATGCACCTTGCCGGCAATCTCCTCCAGCTGCCACTCCCGTTCGGGTTGGACAACCAGCAAATCCTGGGTGCGGTGAATGGCCGGATGCATATGATTGCGATAGCGCAGCCAGGGCGACAGCTGCGGATCCTCACCGGAGCGGCGGAAGTAGACCACCATTTCACGCGCGACGTTAAGCGCAGTCTGCGAGCCGCACAGCTGGTGGATCAGGTGCAGCGACAGGTCGATGCCAGCGGTAATGCCGGCGCTGGTCCAGATGCCACGATCTTCGACAAAGATGCGGTTTTCCTTCACGATCGCCGTCGGATCGGCCTTTTTCAGGCGGGTGATCACTTCATGATGGCTGGTGCACTGCACGCCGCTCAGCAGGCCGGCTTTTGCTGCCAGGATGGTGCCGGAACAGACGCACACCAACGAAATCTTGCGGTCATGGATATCCGGCTGCTGGCGCATCAGCCAATTGCGCGCGGCCACGCCCTGCGGCGTATCAAACCCGCGACTGGAATCCTCCACGCCGGGCACGATAAGCAGGCTCCCGGCGGGCAGGCGATCGGGCAACGGCTCGATGCGGCTGACGGTCATCTCGGTGGAGGTCATGATGCTCTCCTCCGGGCCGATATAGCGCAGCGAGAACGCGCCCGCTGCCAGCTTCAGCGTTTCCGCCGGGCCGGTCACATCCAGCGAAACAATGCCTGGCACCATCAAAAACCACACCGGGATAGTCATCTTATGGCAACTCCTGCAGACACTCCTCCACGGTACGGATGGAGGCGAATCGGTTGATCAGCACGGCTTCAGTATGATGACGCAGGTCAGCGATACTCAGCGTGATGCGGTTATGGCTAATCGGGAAGGTCAGCGTCGCTTCGGTCACGAACGTCACCCTATACCCCAGATCGGACGCCACGCGGGCGGTGGTTTCGCAGCACTGTTCGGTGCGCAAACCACAAATAATCACATGATCGATTTTCTGCTCGCGCAGCCACGGCTCCAGCCCGGATTCGGTCAGCGCGTTATGCACTCGCTTCTGGACGGTTTTCGCCACCTTATGGTTGAGGAACGGCAGACGCTCAACCAGGCCAGAGGCCAGCGAAAACGGGCCATGATCTTCCACATGGAACACATCAACAATCGGAATGCCACGAACATGGCAGCCGCCAATCAGCGCGCTGATACTGCGTTCAAACGCCGGCATCTCGACCGTATCCTGGTAACCACGATGATAGAAGGACTGCTGTGCGTCAATCACTAAAAGGACGGTATTGGACATTTACGGACTCCACTGGAAGAGGGTATAGCCCAATGATGGCGGGAAAGGGCAGGTCAAAGAAGGCCAAAAACGGACATGATCCTGTCCGGGTGAGACGATCGACATTTCGTTGGGCAGCGAAGCATCGTGCCTGCCGCTGAATACACTGGCAGACATCAACCACCAAGGGAGTTACCTGATGATTGCTGTACTTTTTGAAGCCGATGCCGTGCCTGAACATCAGGCGCGCTATTTCCAATTAGCCACGGAGCTTAAACCGGAGCTGACCGACGTGGACGGTTTTATCTCAATCGAGCGTTTTCAGAGCCTGAGCACCCCCGACAAAATTCTTTCGCTCTCCTGGTGGCGCGATGAAGCGTCGGTGTTGAGCTGGAAGAAAAATCAGCGGCACAGGGCAGCGCAGGAAGAGGGCAAAGCCACCATTTTCGCGTATTACCGTATTCGTATTGCCAGCGTGATTAGAGACTACTCATCAGAATCAGGAAGCCATGCAGATGTATGATATCCATGTTGTTTTGACCAATATGCCGGGCTCGCTGGCCTCAATGGGCACCACGTTGGGTAACAATGGTGTCGGCCTGGAAGGCGGCGGCGCGTTCTCCGTCGGCAGTGAAAGCCATGCGCATTATCTGGTGGAGGATGGCGAGCGCGCCCGAGATGTGTTGGTTGATGCCGGTTTCTCTGTGCATGCGGTGGTTAAACCGGTGATCCGCAAGCTCCGGCAGGAACGTCCTGGAGAACTGGGCGAAATCATGGACGTGATTGCCCGCAACGGAATAAATCTGTTGGTCCAGTACAGCGATCACCACAACCAGTTAATATTACTGACAGACAATAATGAACTGGCCGCACAGGTCACTCAACCATGGGAAATCCCTTCTGCATGAGCATGCCGGGTTTAGCTAACACGGATGACGGTGCCGTATCGCTGGAACACGCCATGTCGGCTATCGCCAGTGCCATTTCTGACCCGTCGAGGGTCAGAATTCTCTGCGCACTGATGGATGGCCGGGCATGGACAGCGACGGAACTGAGCGCCGTGGCCGATATCGCCACCTCCACCGCCAGCGGGCATTTGGCGAGGCTACTGCAAAGTGGTTTAACGGTGTGTCTCTCGCAGGGCAGGCACCGTTATTACCGCCTGGCAGGCAGCGATGTTGCCTGCCTGCTGGAAAACATTATGGGCATGTCGGTTAAACATATCCGCACGCCTGAGACGCGCGCGCCGCTCCCGTTACGGCGCGCCCGTACCTGTTATGACCATCTGGCGGGGGAAATCGCGGTCGAACTCTATGCCTGTATGAAGGCCAACCACTGGATTACAGCTGACGGCAGTACGATAACTCAGGCCGGGCTGCACCATTTTCAAAGCATAGGGGCAGTGCTTAATCCCAAAACCAAACGGAAACCGTGCTGCGATTGTCTGGACTGGAGCGAGCGGCGTTTTCACCTCGGAGGGGATGCCGGCGCGGCGTTATTCCTCGCCTTTGAGGCACAGGGCTGGCTGGTGCGCATTGAAGGTTATCGGGAAGTGAGATTCACTGAAGCAGGGAAAAAAGCATTGCAAAGGCATTACGGGGTGGTTTTTACGGACTGAACGTGGCTGCCTTTCGTCATTGTGGGATGCGCTTAACGAAAGCCAGGGTGCGACGCGGTTAGGGCTGAATTTCGGCTTTACACAATGCTATACTCTGCGCCTCTTCAAAGAGGAAGATCGTCGTCTCCGGTGAGGCGGCTGGATTTCAAATCCAGTTGGGGCCGCCAGCGGTCCCGGGCAGGTTCGACTCCTGTGATCTTCCGCCAATCAATGTTCATGCTTGTCCGAGTAAGTACAAAAAACCCTTTATTTTCAGTGCTAATGTGAATATCTCTGTCCATGGCTGTCCGACAAAGTCTGCCTGAATCCACTAAAAGTATGTATAGTGTTGTGTATAGAATACTTATACACAAAATCCGCTTATACACATGCCACTAACTGACATACAAATTCGGCGCGCAAAGCCGCTAGACAAGCCTTACACCATGAACGATGGGCAAGGCTTAGCCCTCCTGATCAATCCCGATGGAAGCAAAGGGTGGAGATTCCGTTACCGGTATGCAGGCAAGGCTCGCCTGATGTCCTTTGGTTCTTACAGTCTCGTATCACTTGCAGAGGCGCGTGAGAAACGCGATACAGCGCGCAAGCAGGTAGCGAATGGAATAGACCCGGTAGAGGAGCGGAAAGCTCAGAAACTGGCGCAGCAGCTTTCCAGCGAAAACTCTTTTGAAGCTATTAGCAAGGAGTGGCATGCTAACAAAGCTGATCGTTGGACATTGGCTTATAGAGAAGAGATCCTCAAAACCTTTGAACAGGACGTTTACCCGTTCATTGGCCGTCGACCTATCTCTGAAATTAAGCCACTTGAGTTGCTTGAGGTTCTGAGGCGTATTGAGAAGCGTGGTGCTTTGGAGAAAACTAGAAAAGTACGGCAGCGCTGTGGCGAAGTTTTTCGCTATGCGATTATTACAGGCAGGGCTGAGTATAACCCCGCACCAGATTTAGCCAGCGCCTTGGCCGTTCCTAAACAAAAGCATCATCCATTTTTATCAGCGGAGGAATTGCCCCATTTTATAAGTGATCTGGAAGCTTACACTGGCAGCATCATTACAAAAAACGCCACAAAGATTGTTATGTTGACAGGGGTTAGAACCCAAGAGATGCGCTTTGCTTCGTGGTGTGAGGTGGATCTTGTTAAAGGTGTCTGGGAGATACCTGCGGAACGGATGAAAATGCGAAGGCCACATATAGTGCCTTTATCTACCCAAGTAATTGATCTCTTTAAGCAGCTGAAGTTGATTACCGGACATTACCCATACATTTTTATCGGTCGAAACAACCGCAGCAAACCAATATCTAAAGAAACTGTGTCACAGGTTATAGAGTTACTTGGCTACAAAGGGCGTGCTACCGGTCACGGTTTTAGGCACACCATGTCGACAATATTGCATGAGCAAGGCTTTGATAGCGCTTGGATTGAGATGCAGCTGGCACATGTTGATAAAAACAATATTCGTGGAACATATAACCATGCATTATATATTAAGCAAAGGAAAAGCATGCTTCAATGGTATTCAGATAAATTGCTCAAAGGATCAGAGTAATGAAGTATAAATTTATATCAACAATGAGGTTTATTTAGGGCGCTTGCGATGAATTAAGCGATTTTAATGTTGCATCAGAGATTAAATTTCCATGAATAATATGCTAATGATCAACTACAAAATCGAGATGATGAAGCATGTCAGAGCAGGCGCAAAGTCTGCAGTGGACGAGGATCAGACATTAGCACATATTCCCACTGCTGTTGGAGACTTTGCTAAAATTTGTATATTCTACTTAACTTGCAGCCGGTCAGCACGTTTATAGAATAAAATGAATGTGCTAATTTAAATTTAAAAGGTTTTGACCGTGTGTCGTTTCAATATGATCTAATTATAAATACACACCATCACCTTGGCTGATGATGGTGTGTTGGGAATTAAATATTTTGACTTGGGCGGCTTTCAATTAAATGCAGTCTGTATTTTAGTGCATGATGTGTCCTGAATTCATTTTGTATATTTATCTTCAAGTTATGCATGCTGCTTACATATTCCCATCTGCCTTGTTTTTTCTGCCCAATCAATGAGTTGTCGAAGAGAAAATTAATGTACTGCCGTATAACCCCATCAGTTATACCCGAAAATTCATCCCTGCACTTATCAGAAAAATCATTGTAGTCAAATGTCTCTACTTGAATAGTTTGCAGTACGGTAAGTAAGTTTTCGATCTCAGGGAATTGATTAGACCATTCATCAATCACTTCGTTATATACACTAATGGAGGCCTCACGATCAGCCTCATATAATTCATTGGAAGTGTAAAGGCCAGAGGTGTTTTTATTATGGCAAGCGCGTATTTTGTTGAAATATACAATTACATCTCTAGGCCTAAAAAAAGAACGTCGGCATATGTATTTAAAAGGCGGTGTGCCTTGTCTTACAAATGAGACTTCAAATACTTTACCAGACTTGTCCTTTTCGTCTCCTAGAACAACCTCATTAGGTTTATATTTCTTTATCCTTTCATAATACATATCATTGAGGTTGTTTTCATCCCAAGATATGACAATAGCGCTATCTTGAAGTAACTTATTTTTATCGTTAAATTTTAAAGAGTGATAAATATCTGTACGTAAAAATGGTATTACTTTTAATTTATCAGAAAGGTTCTCGTCAGAAGAAATGTTTCTACATACATTGAGGAGATTTATTAAAACCTTGCTATATTCTTCAATTTGTCCTTCTAACCAGTTTTCGTCCAATTGGTCTAATGCGATTATAATTTTGTTATCGCCTACATTATCTTTGAATACCTTTTCAAAGTGAACTAGGAGGGTAAATGCATTTGCTCTAAGCTTCTGTTTAAGTTGCGCATTTTCCGCTATCTCCTCAAGTGAAACTTCGCCAACATCAAGAGATATTTCTTCAATGCCTGCACTTGGCCCTTTAATAGTCTTCAATCTAGTGACTTTAGAAAAAAGAACCTCTCTTAGTGTGGGGTCCGGGCTACCAAAAATAGTTTTTATATACTTATCGGCCCATTTTAGATCTTTATTGAGTTGTTCTTTTTTAATGTTTTTTATTTCAATGAGCTTTGACAGCGCCTTAATATAAAAAAGGTACATCCAACTTTTCTGGTAAGCAGATAGCTCTCCAGCCATAGCATCCTTATAAAGTTGATGCGCAGGCCATGGATAATCACTGAAATTAAGGCATACTGAATTGAATCCATTAAGATTCGCTGGGTTACCTCGCCGGAGATGTTCGTAAATCGCAGTTTTCCCCGTACCTTTTCTTCCAAGAACAAGCCAGGCCCTACTCTCAATAATATCTTTTATAGCGGGTAGTTTAAAAAAGTAGGTTTGCAAATCTCGATCTGTTTCAGCTGATACTTGAAATTCTGGAAGCCAATCTTTGATATCCATATATACCCCGAGAAAATTTTAAATATTGATACTTGTCTTAAAAGTAAATGCAAATAGTGTTATTTGGCAAGTTTTTTTTTGAATTACCTCTGAGTTTTAATTGCGTGGTAGGTTTTGTTTACAGTTTGATGTGAATATGGATTTTTGTCTTATATCGCAGGTTTCTACAAGTGCTAAAGCCATCAATACAACTGGCACGCATCTTTTGGGCGAGGCATAGCATCTTTTCTGGCAGAGAGCGGCCTGTCAGATAAGGTTACGCACTGTGCATCGACAATGCCCGATCAAGTCAGAGCTAACACATCATTTCGGCTGTCCTAATGACACACCGTCACCCATTGATAGGCCACCGCAGCCTAATTGTGCAAGCTATTTTTCCCATAAGCACCCAATAAGCTTGGTTATACTCATATGAGCAATAAACCAAGCTAACCCCATTGCGCGCTCTCGTACCCCCGCCACGCCTGCCCGCTTTATGGGCTGGTTTTCATGCGCCTGCATGAACAGTTTCAGCGCAGGCTGCCACTGGCCTTAAGTGGGAAAAAACAGCTGCATTAAGTCATGCGTTTTCATGCAGCATAGTCATGCACCGACGCAGAACGGCAGGCCAGCCAGAGAAAGGGCATAAAAAAACCCGGCGCGGTGGCCGGGGTGATGTGGAATTAAAATTTTCAGACGGGGATCTGCTGGCGCTTTGAAAGGCGACTGCCTGAACCATAGCGCCCCAGAACCTGTGGCTTTCTTTCCGGTGGCTCAGGTAGCTCGCCGGCGTCGTTTGTCCGTCCGGGCTTCATGATTATCTTCTCCACGCTCTCCAGTGCGGTGAAGGTGCATGAGCACTCAATATTCTGGCACTGATACCAGGTCCGTTTTACCGTGGCTGACTCATAGGCGCTGGTGCGCGTATGGGCCACCTCACCACACTCCGGGCATTTGAGCGCCATGTCATGCACCTTCCTGAGTGGTAACCAGCTTTGCAAGGCGGCGCTGGAAACGAAAGTGTTGCGCTGTTGTGTAGCCCTGCTGGCAGTTTTCAGACATGGTGGCGTCCGGGAACAGTCCCGACCTGGCAATGATATCCCGGTAGGCTTCTGCCGGTTCCGGTGTGCTTGCCTCTGCCTGACGGGCGAGAGCAGTGCGTAACATCCTTGCCGCGACCTCCAGTCCGCCGCGTCCGTTGAGGAAGGGAGCCAGGGCTGCTGTGAGGGCGCTACCGTTCTCAGCCATGAATGCGTTCAGTCCGTCCTCCACGCAGGCACCCAGCACCATGCCCTGCGCATACACGCCCTCGCGCGCCGCGCAATTAATCCGCCACTCCAGTACCTCCAGCCGTTCACGTACCGCATCAAGCTGACCGGCATAGTCAGCAGGCTTCACTTCGGACGTCAGTAATGCTGCCAGCTGCTGTTTTGCTGCCTCACGACGGGTGCGCAGCGCCTGCCATTCCTGCGCGGCGGCCAGATACTGATTCAGTGCTTCCTGTGGTTTATTCATTGTGCCTTTTCCTTACCGGCCCGCTCACGCTGAACGCGAAGTTTGTGAAGTGCTGCCGGACTCGGGGCGTTACGAACACTCATTAGGGCAGAATGAGCCGGATATGCTCCCGTCTGCTTCAGCAGCGGGTCATATTCAGGCGATGAATCCATATCCAGCGCGGGCTTTGTGATTCTTTTGGCAATGAACTGTCTCAGAACAGATTCCGGGTCATTGACTGAATTCACAACGCCGGTGACGGAACCTGCCCGGCGGCCCAGGGTGGCTTTCAGCAGGCCCAGTAGTTGCAGCAGCGCCTGGCCGTTCGACGCCATAAACTGCTCCCACAGGTGAAGCGCATACTCTTCGGTAAAATCATTGTGCGCGCCGATATACTCCCTCGCCATGTCTGCCGTAGCGGCCATGAGGGCTTTATTTTTGTATTCCTGTTCGGCAATCAGGTCATCAAATTCGTTAAACGTTTCGCGGCTCAGTGCAATCTCGGGGCGCAGCTTCTTCATGCGGGCCGTCATTGCGCCGTTATTCTCCCTGAAAAGCTGTCGCCACTCGTCGTTGAGCGCCTGTGCTTCTTCCTCTGTCTCCTGCCTGCGCTGCCGGATGGTGGTCAGCATGGCTTCACCCTCGCTTTGCTTGCTGCGGGTATCAAGCCAGGCGGCTTTCGTCAGATTAAGTCTGTTGAACGCCTGCTGAGTGGAGGCAGGCAGTGAGGCGGTGATATCAGTATCGGTAAGCGTATTGGTGTCTGTCATGATATTTCCTGTCTGGCGCGTTTCGGTAAGTCAATTGTGCCGGTGCTCACACAGCTGAACCACCTCACGGCGTTGTCTCACAGACCAGACAAAAAGCCCTTCTTCTGGCCAGCCAGGAAAGGTCTTCACAAGCCCTGCATGCCATTTTTATTTCTGTATATATCCTTCACCTTTCTTCACCCTAAAGAAAAAGAGAGTAAATACAGTAAATTAAGAGGTGAACAATCCAGAAATAACTCTACATCCTCTGTTCATCATTGTTCACCTAAAGATTTAATTGCGTAATACGTCGTTAATGTTTATTTCGATAGAAACCATGCAATTAACCGGTGGAGCTGGTTTGCATTTTTTACGGGTTTACTATTCATCAACATTTGTTAACCCTCAGTATGCAGTGAGTCTACATGCTTAAAAAACAGGCGTTTTGTCTCATGACTCACACGGTTTTTACTTGTTGATTCAGGGGTAAATATACTCAAAATAAGGGGCTACCAGAGACCGGGCACGTCCGCCCGGCTCATTACGGAATCCTGAGAGGTAGCCATGCAAAACGCCGTTCATCAGTCTTCATCAGCCCCGACGACCCCCGTTTTACCTGCATCACTGCCCGCACAGGAACGCTTTATCCGCCTGCCGGAAGTAATGCATCTCTGCGGGTTATCCCGCTCTACCGTTTACGACCTCATCAGCCGGGATGCCTTTCCGGCACAGGTATCGCTGGGTGGCAAAAACGTGGCGTGGCTTGCCAGTGAAGTGGGCAGCTGGATGAGTGACCGCATCGCCGCGCGAAGCGAGGCGCGCCCGTCATGATTATGCTGACCATTGAAGGCGTAACGCACGCCCTGTCCGTGGAGGATGCCACTAATCTGGCGCTGGCCGTCGCCGCTAAGGTTGATGAACCGGGGCAGGCTCAGCGTTTTCAGGGCACCGGTATCGCGTTCAGCGTGGCGTGCTCCGGCACCGTATCCGCTCAGTGGGATGAGGAAACCCTTTCCCCTGCCGGTATTTACCTCACCGACTGCTGAGGCATCCCATGATATTTTTCTTCTGCTTCCCCGGCTTGCATGCCGGGGCATTTTCCTGCTACATTCCTATCGCTGTCGCAAAATCGGCAGCCGGGATTTGCAGCCCGTGCAACTCAATGGCGACACCAGACGCGCCATGCGTCTTTTTTTACGTCGTAGCTTCGGCTTCCCTATTTTTCGGGCAGTGGCTTTTATGCCCCTGTCTGTATCAAATAATGGTGGCCCGGGCGGGGCAGCCCTCGGGCTGGCCGGTATCCATTGAGGCCGGTACTGCAAACCCTGTTCGGGCTACCACCCATGAGATTTGCAGCTCCGGTGGTGGCATTAACCGCTACTCATTGGAGACTGCCATCATGGCTAAAGTCACTCATTCCCCACATATTCAGTTCGTCTTTGTTTTTGCCGCCCTGCGCCGCTGTGAGCGCCATTCCCGTATTCAGATGCTGCGTATCGTGGCCGCCAGTGAGCGCGCCGCGCGCCTGACGCTTGCCCGTGACTATATTCTCTCTCTTGCCGCCCGCCTGCCTGCCGGGGAGGTGCGCGCATGAGCCACGCCAGCATTTCACATGAAGATATTCTCCGCCTCGACCATATCCGCAACGTCGGCCAGCTGATTTCTGACCTGACGCGGATTCAGGACTGCCACGAAACGCCACCGGCTGACCAGCACGCGCAGCTGGCCTCCCTGATTTACCTGATGACCGCCCAGCTGGATGGGGTGGTTGCCCGCTGCAGCGACGACTGGATGAACATGGAGGTGCAGTCATGAAAGAACGTCACCTGACGCCCGCATTAAAAGCCGCACTCTACCGCCGCGCGGTAGCCTGTGCCTGGCTGACCCTGTGCCATGAGCAGAACCGCTATACCTCACTGACGCTGGCGCGTCTTGAACACGCCATTGAAACCGAGCTTGAGGGGTTTTATCTGCGCCAGCACGGACGCCAGCGCGGGCAGGAAATTGCGTGTGCTTTGCTGGCCGACCTGATGGCCGCCGGGTCGCTGAAAGCCGCCCCGTGCCTGTCCTTTCTCGGACAGGTGGTAATGGATGAACTTTGCGGGCGTCTTAAAGACGTGCCGGTACTGCACTGAGGGAGAATAAAACAATGAAAATGACCGTAACAGAAGCGGCCACCGCCGCAAGGGGCCAGTGGCCCCGCATTCTCCCGGCGCTGGGACTTAAGGTGGTGAAAAACCGTCATATGCCCTGTCCGGTCTGTCAGGGCAACGACCGCTTTCGCTTTGATGACCAGGACGGGCGCGGTACGTGGATTTGCAACCATTGCGGGGCCGGTGACGGCCTCACCCTTGTGGAAAAGGCACTCAGTATTTCCCTGAGCGAGGCCGCCGCGCGCGTCAGCGAACTGAGCGGCGCGCTGCCAGCGGTGCAGCCTGAAACCCTGCGCCAAACCATAGTTAATGATGAAGCCGCACGCGCTGCAGCCGTCACCCTGGCGCAGCAGCTGGTCAGTACGGCGAAAGACGTCACCGGTAACGCCTACCTGGACCGCAAAGGCTGGCCGCAGCATAGTGCCCTGACGCTTGCCAGGCCGCAGAAGGTGGCGACCATCAGCTACCGTCCGGGTGATGTGGTGGTGCCGCTGCACGATATGAGCGGGCAGCTGGTAAACGTCCAGCTGATTAACGCCGCCGGTGAAAAGCGCACTCTGAAGGGCGGCCAGGTGAAAGGCGCCTGCCACGTTCTCAGCAGTGGTAAACCGGTAAAGCGTATCTGGCTGACGGAGGGCTACGCCACCGGCCTGACGGTGCATAACCTCACCGGCGATGAGGTGTGGGTGGCGCTGTCGTCCGTTAACCTCCTTTCTCTGGCTGGCCTTGTCCGGGAAAAACACGCCATGCTGCCCCTGCTGATTGCGGCAGACCGCGACCTGAACGGCGACGGCCAGATGAAGGCGCACAGGGCAGCTGAAGCCTGCAACGCTACTGTAGCCCTGCCGCCGGTATTTGGTGACTGGAACGATGCCTTTGTTCAGAACGGCGCGGATGAAACCATTAACGCACTGCGCGTTGCAGCCACGCCAGCAGTTACGAGCCCGTTTAACACCATGAGTGAAGCGGAGTTTTCGGCCATGAGCGTCAGCGACAAGGCGGAGCGCGTGTCTAAACATTACCATGAGCGGCTGGCCGTGGACGTCAGTGGTGAAATTCTCAGCCGCTACCAGTCAGGCGCGTGGAAGGTTATGCCCGGCAACCAGTTTCGCCGTGAGGTGGCGGCGCTGTTCCTTAAGGTCGGGGCAAGCTTTTCGTCAACAAAGGTCGCCGGCATCGTCGACACGCTTAAACTTATCGTGCCGCAGCAGGCGGAGCCGGCACGCCGTCTGATTGGCTTTCGAAACGGCGTGCTGGACACCCGCACCGCAACGTTCAGCCCGCACAGAAAAGACTACTGGCTGCGCACCGTCAGCGACGTTGATTTCACCCCGCCGGTGCCGGGCGAGACGCTGGAAAGCCACGCGCCGCACTTCTGGCAGTGGCTGGACAGAGCAGCAGGTCGCAGCGCAGAGAAGCGCGATATCATCCTGGCCGCGCTGTTCATGGTGCTGGCAAACCGCTTTGACTGGCAGCTGTTTCTTGAGGTCACCGGCCCCGGTGGCAGCGGTAAAAGCATCATGGCCGATATTGCCACCATGCTGGCCGGAACGGACAACACCACCTCTGCGACCATTGAAACGCTGGAGTCATCACGGGAACGCGCGGCGGTCATTGGCTATTCGCTGATTATCCTGCCAGACCAGGAAAAGTGGAGTGGAGACGGCGCGGGTATCAAGGCCATCACCGGCGGCGACGCGGTATCCGTTGACCCGAAGTACCGGGATGCCTACTCCACTCATATCCCGGCGGTTATTCTGGCGGTGAACAACAACCCGATGCGCTTCACCGACCGCAGCGGCGGGGTGTCGCGACGCCGGGTAATACTGCACTTTCCGGAAATCGTATCGGCCAGCGAGCGCGATCCGCAGCTGAAGGAAAAAATCCGTGGGGAGCTTTCCGTGATTGTCCGCCAGCTGATGCAGCGGTTCAGCCAGCCGCAGGATGCGCGAACGCTGCTTCAGTCGCAGCAAAACTCCGATGAGGCAATGCGCATCAAGCGCGACGCGGATCCGATGGTGGACTTCTGCGGCTACCTGTTCACCACTCCGGAGCCAAACGCGCTCTATATGGGGAATGCCAGCATTCGTCCGTCACAGCCGAAGCGTTATCTGTACCATGCCTATCTGGCATACATGGAAGCGAATGGGTACAAGAACCCGCTCAGCATGAAAATGTTCGGGCTTTCGCTGGACGGTATCCTAAGGGAATACGGACTGAACTACCTGAAGCGGCGAACGAAGCTGGGTATCCAGACCAATCTGGATCTCACGGAGGAGAGCAACACTGACTGGCTGCCAAAGTGTGATGACCCGGCAGCAATCTGAACCACCCGGAACCGGCGAAAGCCGGTTTTTTTACGCCTAGTGTACACCATGAGTGTAGAGTTAAAACGATTCTACATCTTCGCATCACCATCTAACTAACTGAATTTAAACATATAAAACAAAAGGTGTAGAGTGTGAAGGATTTTTAGCGAAATCATTTTTTTGTATTGCATCCAAATTAGGTAACGTTATAAGCTGCACGTATTGTATGAAATTAGAACAAATCCTATGCTTACCATTCATCAAAGGTATCTTTTGGAAAAAGATGGATATGTGTTCATTCCAGAGTTTTTACCAAACAATGATATTATTAGTTGTGGGAAAATTATTGGAGAGATAATTGCTCCTCTAATATATCCAAATGGATTTTCTGCGGGAGTGTTTGATACCCTTATCCCAAAAAACAAAAAAAATTTAAATAAGAACACATATAGTGCGATATTTGGATTTGCGGACTTTCCCTTTCACACTGACTTGGCACATACTACTTCCCCTCCCCAATATTTACTTCTGCGTTGTGTGGAGGGTGCTAAAGATGTTAAAACTCACATTTTAAGTAGTAAAAGTATATTAGAAAACTATGACAATATTAAATTAAAGAAAAGCATTTTTAAATCAAGGGATAATATGATTTCGAGGGTTTCGTTCCCATTGCCTCTTGTATTTGATGGTCGGTTTATAAGATGGGATTCAGTCTTCCTTGAACCAGTAAATAAAAATGCAGAAGATTTTTATAATTGGATGTCAGTAAAAAAATGGGAAGGCTACCAAAACTCGTATTCTTTATTGAAAAAAGGAGACACTCTTATCATTAATAACTGGAAAAGTTTACATTCTAGGAGTTCTGTTTCTGAAAAAGATAAATTGAGAATAGTTGAAAGAATATATTTATCGGAGATATGGTAATGACATTAACCTTAAAAAACCATCCTTGGTCTAGTGATACCCTTTTTGCAAAGGCGCTAATATATGTCAGTAAAATGGAGTCCACTCGTCTTGATGATCCAGAATATGGGTTGTGGTCTTCGTTAAGCTTAGAGTTTCTTGCAAGAGCAGCGCTTTCTCATATATCTCCGACGCTTTTAGCTGATGCTCACAGTTGGAGGAATATTCACTTTTCATTAGGTCACGAAGTGACTATGAAAGGTTTTTCCCCAAAATCAGTAGGAATAAAAGATGTTTTTATTAGATTAAATGAAATTACCCCTAGCTTCAATACAGAAATATTAGGTTATAGCTCTCAACATATCGAAAGAAGAAACGCTGAGCTTCATACAGGAGAAATGGTATTTTCAGAGTTAAAAAATTCTCTTTGGCTGTCTAGGTATTATAAGTCTTGTGAATCTTTACTTGAAATAATGAACAAGAAAATAGAAGATCTTTTCGATATGCCTGATGTTGTTAATGACTCAATAAAATCCCTCAGTGATGAAGCAGGGAAGTCAGTTAAGCAAGACATCGCAGCTTATAAAAAAGTTTGGAGCGATAAGAGCGATGACGAAAAAAATAAGTGCGTTAATCAGGCTTCTATCTGGGCCACTCGTCAAAGTGGTCATAGAGTAAATTGCCCAGTTTGTGAATCATTAGCTCTTTTACAAGGCTCTCCGTCTTCGTCAATCAAGACAACTACAGACCAAGAGCAAGATAAAGTCATCCAAAAGCAAGATATGCTCCCTATATCATTCGAATGTGTGAGCTGTGGCCTTAAGATGAATGGATACTCAAGACTCAACGCTTGTGGTCTGGGGGATTCATATGTCAATACCACAACATTCACCATTGCAGAATTCTATAACCTTTACACTGAAGATGAAATTTATGAAGCGCGCAGAGAGGGTGAAGCCTCAGCTACCAGTCGCTTTGAAGACGATAACAATGAGTAAGTAGTTCGATAGGTGGTTGGAAGTTGACCAACCATCCTTAAAGTGTATACGGAAGTGTATAAGTCTATTTTGGTTTGAGTTTTTTATGATGTTAATCATGTACTTATGTTGTTTTTTTGACTCCTGTGATCTTCCGCCAATCAGCATCTTCCAAACTTGATCCCTGCTCATCCGATCACATTCATAAAACCTGTATTTACAGGGTTAATGCGATTGTCCTTGTCTTTTAAGGCCTGCCTGAATATGCGTTTTGAATAGGAATATATCGTTATTGCGTTCAGCGTTCTGCTGAAAGAGTCAGATGAATTTAATAAAAATTAGAAATAAAATAGTGAAAAAATATTTGAAAAAAAGTGAATGACTATTCAATTAATAAAAACATTTCTGACCGTGCAAAATTCAGGTTAGTTGATACAATTATCTGAAATTATGAAAAGGAACAGTGATGAAATTAGGGTTTGCCTGCAAGTACCTTAACGCGGATTTAAAGCAGCCATGGCCCTTTAAGTCACCAACACGAAAGCGATTTCTCAACCTTGATGAGAAAAAACAGGGGCAATTGCTGTTTGAGTGTGCCACACACAACCTTGCCCAGCTGTCGCACATTTTTGATGAGCTGGCGCAACTGCCCGAGGCATTAAGAATGATGAGAATAGGTAGCGATTTGCTCCCCTTGTTTACCGTTCCTGAAGCCGGCATCCATTATCAGCGGCTGTTACTCCAACTTAAACCGCTTTTCTCGGCGTGCGGTGAACGCGCGCGCACCAACGGCATACGTCTCTCATTTCATCCCGGGCAATACACTGTACTTGCATCCGAAACACCGGAGGTCGTTGACCGCTCGCTGGCAGACATCGAATACCATGTTTTATGCGCCAGGCTGCTCGGTTACGGGAAAAATTTTCAGGATTTTAAAATTAATATACATATGAACGGACGGGGAGGATTTGAAGGATTCAGGTCCGCTTTTCAGCGACTGAGCCCTGAAGCTAAGCTGATGCTTACCGTTGAAAACGATGAAGTTTCTTGCTCATTGGACGATGTGTTGCAGGCCAGAAAGTTGTGTCCGATTGTACTGGATATTCACCATCACTGGGTAAAAGAAAACCAGTTCATAAAACCAGATGATGAGCGTATTGCTTTAATTAAAGAATCCTGGCGGGGAGTGAGACCCGTTTTACATTACTCAGTGTCACAGAAGGGATTAATTCCTGAGCGCGGATTTCCCGATCAGGAATCGCTGCAATTGTCCAAAATGAAACTGCGGGCACATTCAAACTATTATTTTAATGAGGATCTAAACGAGTGGGCTCTGTCATTTAAGGATTTCGATATTATGTGTGAAGTAAAAATGAAAAACATTGCGCGGGAAAGCCTCTTTAAATATCAGTAGGGATGTGGAGCAGCAACCTCCCGCACCTGCATAACAGTACCGGATAAGCTGAGTCGACGGCATCGGGAAGGTTCAGATGCCTCACCTTTAATCCTGCATTCCCTGATCTGGCGGCCCGATGAGTCGGTATCCCCTCGTTCCTGGCCAGATAATAAGATTTATACACGCACCCTTGCACATTGCTTTCAGCCAGTACGCAGGGTATTCAGCGCCACAGACCATAAATCCTTGCCGCACCGGGAGCAGAGGTGAACACCCTTCACATCAAGTTCTTCAACACTGCCGCAATGATTGCAGGCATAGGTGCCGGCAGCCTGAATTTCCGGGAAACTTCGGCGATGCTCAGGTGGCAGGACCGACAGGCCGGGTCTGACAAATTCATTATCAAAACAATAGATGCTGAGCTGCCCGTCAACCTCCACAAGGGCCAGACGTATCTGGCCCAAATGCTCTATGTTTTTCAGACGCAGTTCCATCAAAAATTCGTTCGGGGAAATATTGAGCCGGTCCAGATTTTCCACCACGTAGCGCCCGTCAGACACCAGCGTGATGACCTCGCCTTCAACCAGGCGGGCTACAGCAGTGAAGCGGGACATAGACCATGTAGTGGCACGGTAAAGGATGAGAAGTACAATGAAGACCATAATCACAGGCAGCACGGGCACATCATCATAGAAGGTCACGTCACCTGAAGCCGATCCCAACGTAAGAATAATGACCACTTCAAAGAGGGAGAGCTGCTGGACGCCACGCCGGCCAGATATTTTCAGAAAGATAAAAACCACCACATAAGCAATACACACGCGTAACGCCACTTCACCCAGGAACGTCAGGGGAAGATCGTTCAGGAAAAATTTCTGCCAGTCAGTGTGATTCATTCTATTTTCTCGGGAATATCAGGATCTGAATATTATAATACTCAAATCATTATTAAGGTTCTGAGTGACAAGAGCTGTGATTTCACCCCAGCGTCTGAGCATGCCGGCCCGCCATGGCACTCTTTGCCGCCGCTCGGAGCCTGACGGCCGAAGAGGCATCCGGGCGTGAACACCATCGGTGGTACAGCAGACCGTCTGCGAGCTGTTTTTTGCAGCATCAGGTGTGCGTCGGTTTCCGGGGCCAGGAGCGGGGGCTGAACGAAAAACTGGCCAGGCGGGAACAGACAAAATTATTTGATGCCAGTCACTATTATATTTTTCAGCTGCTCAGATTTGTAAGGAAGCGAGCGCAAGATTAAATTAATCTCAAAATAAAAAATCGCCCACAGAAAGATAGTAGTTTTATGTGAACGAAAAAAACCTCTTCCATACCGGAAGAGGTTTTTATCATGCTGGTAAACTGTTAACACTCACTCATTAACTATTCATACAGTCCTCACACAGGCTAAATTCTGGCACCCGCTGCTGTGCAATTCCGCTGGCCTGAAAATCCGTATATATACTGCCAAGAAATACTCTGAATTTTGCTGCAGTAACCTGTTCACAACCTTTTTTATGTAAAACCCAAGCGTTTAAACTACTTACTAAGTAGTAATATCTAGCTGTATTCATTAAAACCTCATTCAGTAAGTGATCAATAATCACACAATAAAAATCAAGGTTTCTTGATATATATCAATGAAAACGCAACTATTTTCACGATTAGGAATTCACCGGGTTGCAAATGCATAAAAAGCATAGGTATTTTTTTGCAAAAATATGACGTTAATTTCCAGTCCTGACGGCATCTGGTTTAAAGCGGTCGGTTTAAACCGAAGTGAGCAGGGGCTTCGCTAACTGAGGGTTAAAAGACTTCATTGGGAGGTAACGTGTTTTAAACAGGAGGGAGAATCCAATAAGGCTAACGATGTACGATAAAAAATCCCGGCCGCCAGGGCCGGGAAAAGAACATATCTACACTCATAATACATACGCATAACCATCACATATGTAGATTATTTAGCCTACAGCGCACGGGTGGCTATGGCTCCAGGGATATTCTTAGAGGTCATAAGTTCGGAGGTTTCTGAGGCAAGGTATTTTTGAGTTTGATTAATCTCTGGAAAAAAATTTCAGTAAGCGAATAGGGTTTATTCTTCGTCACTGTTCAATTTTTTTTGTTGGATTGTCTTACCAGCAGCACAATTTCCTGTAATGAGCTGGGCTCGCCCTTAACCCATGAGGGCTATGAGGTCCGGACGGGGGAGATGTTAACAGGGGCTGTAGTGAATCCGAGAATCGCATGAACTGTCATTATGCACTTACAGTCCTGTTTCAGGGGCATTGTCAGGCGGACATGCTTTTCCAACAACGTCAGCCAGAAATTCCATCACCCTAACAGCGGAGGGATCGCGTCGGTACTCAGGATAGGCAACCAGCCACATACTTCTGCCTGGGGGAGGAGAATCTACAGCCAGTTTTATCAGAGAGCTGTCATTGTCCCCCATGAAACAGGGTAACGTCACCACGCCAAGCCCACTCCTGGCGGCCTGCTGCTGGGCCATCAGGTCGCTGGCCCTGAATATAATCCGCCGTCCGTTCAGCAGGGACTCCAGCCATTTCTGCTGCGTCACATAATCCAGCGACGTTTCATAGCCAAGGAATAACCAACTTTCGGGTGGCCTGTCCTGCCAGGAAGGCGAAGCATACAGGCCGAAACGCATCGTCCCGATCCGGCGTGTTAACAGGTCGGGGTCTTCCGGTCTTGTCAGACGTACCGCGATATCCGCCTCGCCTTTGTTCAGTTGAACCTGATGGGATGCTCCTGATAAGGAGAGCGAAATATTCGGATGAGTTTGCGTAAAGTCGGCCACGGCTGGCGCAATCAGCAGCGCTGCGACAGCCGGAGATGCGCTAACCCTGATAACAGCAGCGGGCGCGGCAGAGAGCGACGTAGCCTGTATTTTTACCCGGTCTGACACCCGGTTCATTTCTTCAGCGACAGAGGCAATGACTTTGCCCTGTTCTGTCAGCGCGGTACGCCTGGGCAAACGTTCCGTCAGACGAAGTCCGAGCGACCTTTCGAGGGCGGCGATGCGGCGGCTGACGGTGGCATGATCGACGTGAAGCTCTTTTGCCGCAGCGGACATAGAACCCCTGCGGACCAGCGCAAGAAAGTAATGTAAATCCTGCCAGTCCATTCACCTTCTCCTTGTGCGTTTTTACACATATATGGGTCTTTTATACCCGTATTTTTCCTGAGATAAACGACTTTATAATTTTCTCACTCAAACAGTGAGGACAGACTATGTCAGTAGCCATCGTAATCAGTCAGCCGGGCGGTCCCGACGTCCTGAAAGCAATTGAAATCGCCCTGAGTGAACCGGGCCCCGATGACGTTCAGATCCAACATGAGGTAATAGGCGTCAACTTTGTGGATATTTACTTCCGTTCAGGGTTGTACCCTCTGCCATCCTCTCCGGCCGTGCCCGGGTTTGAAGGCGGCGGGAGGGTGATCGCCGTCGGGGAGAACGTTCGCGCATTTACCCGGGGCGACCGGGTTGCCTATACCGGCAACCCGATGGGGGCTTATACCGAGCGCAGAAATATTCCCGCCAGCCGGCTGATAAAAATACCCGAGGGGATAACTATTCGCACCGCCGGAAGCACGATGCTGAGAGGTCTCACCGCTCATATGTTGCTTCATAAGGTACGGAACGTTAAAGCAGGAGACTGGCTGCTGGTGCATTCCGCCGCGGGCGGTCTGGGGCAGATTGTCACCCGCTGGGCAACCCTGAAAGGTGCCCGGGTGATTGGTACAACGGGGTCAGTGGCAAAAATGAAAATTGCACAAGCGGCAGGTGCCGCTGAAGTGCTTCTTCACACCGATGCGGCATGGGCTGAAAGCGTACGCGAGATTGCGGATGGGCGCGGGGTGCATCTTGCCATTGATGGCATTGGAGGCCCTATGCTCGCTGCAACGCTCGGCGTGGTACGCCCTTTTGGCACAGTGGCCAGTCTGGGGCAGGCCGCAGGCCCTGTACCACCGGTGCGTGTAGAGGAACTTGGCTTCGCCCGCTCTATCGCTCTGATGCGGCCAAGTTCAATGGCCTATGCTGATGACGCGGAACTTTACAGGCAGGGGGCCAGCGACCTGATGGCGGCTCTTCAGAATGGGCTGGAAAATCCAATCGGAGCGGATTACAGCCTGATGGAGGCGGCAAAAGCCCACGCTGACCTCGAGGCCGGACGTACAACGGGAAGCGTGATACTGACGGTTTAGCCCCCTTTTATCTACAGAGCCATAATGTAAATAAGCTATTGAATATTATGAATATAAAAGCCTGGATTGTCACTGTCTGGGCTTTTACTCCTTGTCCGGCACTGAACTGGAAAAAAATTCCCGTCAGCATGGTAACTGGAATTTTTATTTCATTACCGCTTGCGTTTAGCACCCGGTGAAGCGTAGTATGCATCTATCGGTTTGTTATACAGACCTTATGAAAGCAGTTTTAGTAAAGCAGTCCTCAGTTCAGGCGTTATCCCAAGATACCCTTCCTCGTGAGTCTCCTCCTAAATGCACCATAAGTTCATCTCTGCAAAACAGACCACGTTCGCCACTCATGTGGCCAAAAAAAATAAAGGAAGTATCTATGTCTGATTCAATGACTGGTTTAGTAAAATGGTTTAACGCTGATAAAGGTTTTGGCTTTATTTCTCCACAGGATGGCAGCAAGGATGTGTTCGTACACTTCTCCGCCATTCAGAGCAATGATTTCAAAACCCTGGATGAAGGTCAGACAGTGCAATTCTCCGTGGAGAATGGTGCCAAAGGCCCGTCAGCGGTAAATGTCATACCGATGTAATTCGGTCCGTGACCGGAGTTTAAAACAGCGATGACGGCAACAGCCTGAGCAGTTAAGCTTCAGTTAACGTAGAAAAACCCGCCTTGTGCGGGTTTTTTTATGCCCGTTTCACGCCGGTCCCGCTCGTCTTGAGGGGGAGGGAATGACGTAACGACAGAGCCCAAAAAATTTTTTTTTGAGAGTCTTGAAAATCCGACAGCAGATTATATAAATAGTCATGACCGGGGCTCGCCCCGCTTCGATGAACTTTTGGATGAACCCTTATTCAGAGGATTATCATTATGAATCTACGCAATTTTCCCGTTTCTCCTTTCTTCAGTGACGCGATACTGTCTGACCGCTTTAACCGTATGGACAGACTGTTCAGCCAGCTGACCGGCGATGCCAGCGCAGCATCTATTCCCGCCTATGATTTGCAGCAGCTCGACGGCGAGCACTATGCCCTGACCGTCAGCGTACCGGGCTGGACGCAATCTGAACTCGAGATTGAAGTGACAGGAGGCCAGCTGACGGTCGCCGGACGCAAAGCCGGTAACAACAATGCTGACGCTGATGCTGAAAAAGAGGCTGGCCCATCCTGGCTTCACCGGGGAATACATCAGGCTGACTTCCGTCTGAGCTTTACCGTTCCTGAGCATGTGAAGGTGACCGGGGCAAGGCTTGAAAATGGCCTGTTGCGGGTGGCGCTTGAGCAGGAAGTACCGGAAAGTGCAAAACCCCGCCGTATCCCGATTGAACAGGGCGATACGCAACTTCTGTCTCATCAGGCGTAATTCCGTTACTCACGTTATCCTGGGGTGTTCTGCCCCAGGATAACGTGCAACTGGAATTTGCTGCGGGAGGTTTATCGTGAATATGTTCACCAATCCCTCAGAACCCACCAATGAGCCAACCACATCCAGCGAAAGCATCCGGCGCTTCAGCACGGACAGGAGGACCATATGATCAACATGATCATAGTGAACACATCTTTCATTGCCACCGTACTGGTAATGGCGTTCGAGCTGATGCGCAATATTCATAAATGAGGGTGTTTTTAGCCCTGAACGGCACGGTCATTTTCTTTAACGAATGCTTTCTTCTGCAGCGATGCATTAATTTCATCGCGCAATTGTTTTACTTTTTCCAGATAAGTGCCAGAATGAATTAGAGACATAAGTAGCACGCTATTATAAAGTGCGCGATGTATCTGGATGCAAAAGTTTCTTATTTGTTATGCCAACACCGGGGAATACCCACTACCGTTTCTAGGTTCATATGTTGCAAGCCAAGAGGTCAGATGTTTTGTCATAACCGCCGGGCGGGATGCTGTTGAAAAATTCCCGCCCCGGCTTTGACAAACGCGCAATCTGCGTCAACACTCTTCTGCGTTACATCATCCAAAATCAGTACCATTTATAAGAATAAAACCCGTCATTTACCCCTGTCTTTCTCGCAAGCAACTCCCCCTCACCACCCGACACTAGTAAACTTGAGTAATTGTTGATTTTGTAACTATAAATAGTGAAATTAACTTTCTCCCTGCCGATAACTCTGTGGCCTTACTGGCAATTACATGGACAACACGACAGGAGAATTCGAGTTTTATGAAAAAATTACGTGTTTTTATGGAAAATATCAGAGTCGGCAGGAAGCTCATGTTGGGATTTGGGCTGGTGCTGATCCTCAGCATTGCTGTAGCAGCTTGTGGTATTAAAAACCTGCGGGATATTGCGGAGCGTGCGGACAAACTCAGCCAGCTAAAGAACATTAATGACCAGTTCTCACAGGCCAAAGATGCCCGCCAGCAGTACGTAAAAACCCATGATGAAAAATTTATCGCGGCGAATGAAGAGCGGTTGCGGGCGGTAGAAACCAGCATTGACCAACTCAAAACCCGCCACTGGGATGCCGAACAGAGTCAGTTGATAGCTTCACTTCCGGGCGCCATGAGCGTCTACCGTGAGCATCGTGCAGAGACGGTAAGCGAAGTGCATTCCCGTCAAATTATCCTGCAGGCGCTGAGGCTTACTGGTGAAGCCGCCGACGCTGAGGCGATGGCGCAAAAATACAGCGCCTCGCCGGACGGTACGGCCGCCGCGTTGAACGACGTTGCTAAACACCTTGCCGGTGTCAGCGTCCGCGTCCGGCTGATGGAGTTGGATAACAGCGCAGCAAATCGTCAGGCATTGACAGGCTTTTTAGCTGAAACGATTCAACTTGTTGAGCAGGCCAGGCCCCGACTCAGCCCTGAGGACGGCAATGCCATAGAAAAACTGGCGGTGCTGCTGGCCGCCAGACGCGACAGCGTGCAGGAATATAATACGTCGGCGCTGGCGGAAGAGGAGGCGACCCGGCAGCTTGGCGCGGCGGGGGCGCAACTGACCACCACCAGTAATCAGCTGTTCAGCCAGCAACTGAGTGCCACCCATGAAGATATCGCCAGTGCCATTCTGTGGATGTTGATGATCCTTGCCGCTGCGGTCATCGCCAGCATTGTCATTGCGGTGATTATTTCCCGGCAGATCACCCGTCCGCTCGCCGCCACGCTGCAGATCGCACGACAGATTGCGCAGGGTGATTTGAGCGTGCGTCTGGAGACCTCGCGTCGGGATGAACTGGGCGAGCTGATGAAAGCGGTTGGCGGCATCAGCAACGATCTGCGCAGCATCATTGGCGATATTCGCAGCGGCGTTATCCAGGTCAGCCAGGCGTCCGCAGAAATTGCGACAGGGAATAACGATCTCTCGGCCCGAACGGAAGAGCAGGCGGCCGCGCTGGAGCAAACGGCGGCCAGCATGGAGCAGCTGACGGCCACCGTGAAGCAGAATGTGGAGAATATTCACCACTCAAGCGAGCTGGCACGCGCCACTTCCGAGACGGCAAACAAAGGCGGGGTGTTGGTTAAAAGCGTGGTGGACACCATGAATCAGATCAGCGCCAGTTCCAGTAAAATTGCCGAGATCACCACCGTAATCAACAGTATTGCCTTCCAGACCAACATCCTGGCGTTGAACGCGGCGGTGGAAGCTGCCCGCGCGGGCGAACAGGGCCGCGGCTTTGCGGTGGTCGCCAGCGAGGTGCGGAACCTTGCCCAGCGCAGTGCGCAGGCGGCCAAGGAGATTGAAACCTTGATTGCTGAATCCGTCGCGCGCATTGGCAGCGGCTCGCAACTGGTCGGCAAGGCGGGCGAAACGATGAATGAGATTGTGAACTCTGTCGGCAACGTCACCAGCATACTGGTCGAGATTGCTCAGGCGTCCGACGAGCAGAACCGGGGAATTTCTCAGGTTGGCGTGGCTATCGTGCAGATGGATAGCGTCACCCAGCAGAATGCGGCGCTGGTTCAGGAGTCGTCGGCGGCTGCCAGCGCGATGCGCGACCAGGCATCGATGCTGGAAGCGTCGATTGCACGGTTTGTGGTGCAGTAAGGCGGCTGCGCGGGCAGGATGCTCAGCGCATTAACGTGTCAGTAAAAAAGGCCGGCAAGCCGGCCTTCATCGCAATTCAATCCCCTACTTTTCTGGCATCTGCGCGGGCATGTTTATCAACGCCCGGTTTTTCGCCACATCATCGGCCGTTACGGCCGGCGCGGCATTGCCCCAGCTGTTACGCAGATAGGTTGCGGCAGCCGCGACCTGTTCATCAGACAGTTTCCAGGCAAACGACGGCATCGCACCGCTGGTTGGGTTGGACTGCGTCACCGCACCCCGGCCACCCTGCAGGATAGTGGTAATAATCGACGACGCATCGTCCGCCATCAGCCCCGGATTGTTCGCCAGTCCGGCCGCAAGCTGCGGGATACCCTTGCCATCACTGTTATGACAGGCGCTGCAGTTGGCGGAATAGACGTTGGCTCCCATTTTCATCTGCGCCGAATCGGCCGCCAGCGGTTGTGGGGCTTTGGTCCCCGAGTCCGGCTGCGATTTCAGGTAGACCGCAATCGCGCGTAGATCCGCATCGGTCAGATGCTGGGTCGAGTTGGTCACCGCTTCTGCCATCGGCCCGGACGCCACCGCCACATGGTTGCTGCCGGTTTTCAGGTAGTCGACAAGTTGCTGATCGCTCCAGCTGCCGACGCCGGTATAGCGGTTCGGGGTGATATCCGGCGCATGCCATTCCGCCAGGTTACTGCCCTGCAGATAGGCTCCGGTGTCGCCGCCCAGCAGATTTTTCGGCGTATGGCAGGCGCTACAGTGCTCCAGACCTTCCACCAGATAGGCACCGCGATTCCATTCGGCGGATTTGGATGTGTCCGGCTCGTATCCGCTGTTTTTAAAGAACAACAGGTTCCAGCCCATCATCGCCAGACGGATATTGTACGGGAAGCCGAGGTGGGTCTCCGGAGCGTGATAATTCACCGGCTTCACCGAGCGCATATACATCCACAGGTCGTGCATGTCCTTGTCGCTGGTTTTCACGTAGGCGTTATACGGCATCGCTGGATAGAGGTTTTCGCCGTCTTTGCCCTTGCCGTGACGCACCGCGCGATAGAAATCACGCTCGGTCCAGCTGCCAATTCCGGTTTCCGTATCAGGCGTAATATTGCTGGCAACGATGCCGCCAAACGGCGTGCTGATCGAATAGCCGCCGGCAAAGGCATCTTTGCTCTCCGGCGCGGTATGGCAGGCCACACAGTCGCCGGCGATGGCAATGTACTTCCCGCGCGCCACGGCGGCGGCATCCTCCGCTCCCGGCGGCTGGCTGGTGAGGAGGGTGTTATCCGCAACGTCATCCGCGCGGGTAGTGCCATTTTGCCACAGCAACCCCGCGGCCACGGCGACGGCAATCAGCGCCACGCCGCCCAAAATTTTGGTCTTTTTCATGTCACACCTTCACCAGTGGGCCGGGGTTTTTCACGTATTGCTCAATAATGGCTTTTGCCGTCCACAGGCTGAGTGCGCCGATGGTGCCGGTTGGGTTGTAGCCGGCATTATTGGGGAACGATGAAGCGCCAAGGACAAACAGGTTATGCATGTCCCAGCTTTGCTGATAGCGGTTGAGCACGCTGGTCTGTGGGTCGGTCCCCATCACGGCGCCGCCGATGGTGTGGTCACTGGCAAAGTTATAGGGCGAATAGTGGCCCGAGGCGGAGTTGGTGCCGTTGACGATTTTGGCGCCCATTGCCTTACCGATTTCCACGCTTTTCTCTTCGATAAACTTCGCCGCAAGTCGGTCGTTTTCGTTGTAATCGAAGGTTACGCGCAGCAGCGGATTGCCGTTGTCATCTTTGTATTCCGGGTCCAGGTCGAGGTAGTAATCCTCATGGGAATAGCTGGTGCCCTGGCCGAAGATAAAGGTGCCGTTCTGGAACGCATGGGTATAGGCTTTTTTCCACTCTTTGCCCCAGCGCGGCGTGCCTGGCGGCAGCGCGTCGGCATTGCCAATCGGACGCGCACCGCGCGCCACCACCAGAATGCCGGCTCCGCCGATAAAGCCGAGGTTGGTGTGATCGAAGTTATCGCCGTTGAAGTCATCCACCTGCTGCGAAAGCGCGCCGGCACCAATAAACTGGTTGAGGTTTTCGTCTTCAAAGAACAGGGTGGCACCGGCCACGGTCTGGAAGCTGTAGGCGCGGCCCACCACGCCTTTCTTGCTGACCGGATCGTAAGGCACGCCGATTTTGGAAAGCAGCAGCAGACGCACGTTCTGCATCTGGAATGCCGAAAGGATCACGATATCCGCAGGCTGGAACCACGCTTTTTTATTGCGATCCAGATAGGTCACGCCGGTGGCGGTCTTGCCGTCGTCGGCTTTATTGACCTTCACCACGGCGGAATCGGTCAGCACCGTGAAGTTCTCACGCTGCATCAGCGCCGGGATCACGCAGGCGTTCGGGCTGGATTTGGAGAAGTTACCGCAGCCGTAATACAGGCAGTAACCGCAGTAGGTGCACGGCCCCATACGCACGCCAAGCGGGTTGACGTAGGCGCGGGACGCCTGGCCCGCCGGGACCATAAACGGGTGCTGGCCGAGGGATTTTGCCGCATCGCGGAACAGATCGGTCAGACGCATGCCTTCCAGCGGCGGCAGCGGATATTCACTGCTGCGGTTGCCTTCAAACGGGTTGCCGTCCGGGATCACTTCGCCGTTCAGCTTGCCCGCTTTGCCCGACACGCCGGCGATTTTTTCGAAGCGATCGTAAAACGGTTCCAGCTCGTCATAGGTCACGCCCCAGTCCTGCAGGATCAGCCCTTTGGCGATCTGCTTTTTGCCGTAGCGCTCAACGGTCTGGGTGTACGGCTGCAAATCGAACGGGGTGAAACGCCATGCCATGCCGGCCCAGTGGGTACCGGAGCCGCCGACGTTATAACCCAGCTCATTCAGGTTCCAGTCGCGGCTGGGTAGCGCCTGTTGGGTGATGTTATTGCGGAAGGTGGTGGTTTCCACTGCGGGCGGCAGCAGCATGCTGCGGCGGGTATCCCAGCGCAGTTCATCGGTATCAATCGACGGGGGGAAATCCGTGGCGGTTTCAAACCACGGACCGCGCTCAACGGCAACAACATTCAGGCCGGCACGGGTCAACTCTTCGGCAATCAAAGAGCCACACCATCCCAGGCCGACAATGACGACATCAGCTTTCGGACGCACGTTATTCATAAGACTTTGCTCTCTACATAAATATAACAGCCAGTATTTACAGGGTGTTATCAATCAGACTGGTGGGGATGATATTCAGCTTCTGCCCTTTTTTACTCAGCAGATCGCGGAAGTCATAACGTGCTCCAGGGAAGCCCAGCATTTTCCAGCTGGTCATCTCTTTATTTCCACCGTATATCGGGTCGGAGAGAAAACCTTCACGGACGTTTTGCAGCAGCAGCTCGAAAAAGACTTTGGTGTCCACGTCGGCACCTAAATCGAATTTACCGGCTTCCATCGCATGCAGGATCTGCTCACGGCGAGGCTCATCCAGTTCAATAAAGGGTTTGCCGTAGGCTTTGCGGGTAGCCTGATCCAGCGCGGTCAGGCCCTGGCGGTAACGCTCCGCAGGCGTCAGCAACGATTGCTGGCCCTGCTCAGGCGTGCCTTTCACAAAGCGTCCGAGGCGGTAGACGGCAACAGCCTTGCCATAATCGCCCGCCAGCTGACGGTCGATAAAGGTGGCACAGCCCGCGTCTTTACCACTGAGGCTGGATTCATCCGCCGGGATAAAGTGCTCAGCAATGATGCCCATGGTGTCAGACTCATGTTGGGTCAGAAACTGTAAGCCGCCGGTGCGTGGCGGAGTGGGAGGGGTATTTACTTTTCCTGGTTGCCAGGGCTGGCCACCGGTGACGACTTCAGCCTGAGCGCCAGGCAATGACGTAGCCACACCCAATGCTGCCATTGAGGTGAGAAACTCTCTGCGTTTCATAGATTCCCTGCCGGTTAATTGATCACATTGCGGAATTATTATTTTAATTTTGGAATAGAAATTCGTGATATTTAGATAATTTTAAATATCAAATCAGAGATATTTACTTCACATGTAAATAAAGTGTTTAATAAAGCATTAACAAACTTGGGGGGATAATAATTCGTAGCGTGATCGCGACCAAGATTTTCGTTGATGGTTTTACATCATTGCCTCCGGCCTGCTGCTTTTTTGCGCCGGACAAACAGGTGTCCTGCCTGCAATCGCTCAAATTGTGACGCGTCGGCAAAGAATTTCATCCAACCTATCGCCCTGTTTTTCGCTGTGATGCAGAAAGTGAACGCGGCATGTTTTCGTCAGGATTTTTACCG
Source organism: Erwinia billingiae Eb661 (assembly GCF_000196615.1). Classification (NCBI taxonomy): domain Bacteria; kingdom Pseudomonadati; phylum Pseudomonadota; class Gammaproteobacteria; order Enterobacterales; family Erwiniaceae; genus Erwinia; species Erwinia billingiae. The sequence goes on along the minus strand of NC_014306.1, from coordinate 4,920,895 downwards.
GGTTTCCGGGAGTAAAAATGAAAAAGTTAACCCTGCAAATGCTGGCGAAAATGGCCGGTGTGGGCGTGGCCACGGTAGACCGGGTACTCAACGATCGCGGCGGCGTTTCTCCCGAGACGGTGCGAAAAGTGCTGCATGCCGCGCGCGAAGCGGGGCTGAAGCGCTATCTGCCGGAAGAGCATAAGCAGCCGTGGCAGATCGAAGCGTTTCTCAGCAGCAATCCCTCGTCGTTTTTTCAGCGGCTGAATAACGATCTGAGTGCCGTCGCCAACCATTTGGGTTATCAGCGCTTAACGCTGCATCGCACCTTTATCCCGGAATCGCAGCCGGAAATTCTGGCGCAACGCATAATTGCCAGCAGTGAGAAACGCGACGGCCTGATCGTGTTTGGTCATGACTATCCCATGATCCACGATGCGCTGGCGCACTGTCATGCCAACGGCATTCCGGTGGTGACCTTCGTGACGGATATTCCGGATGCGCAACGGCTTTGCCACGTCGGCATTAATCAGTATCAGGCAGGCCGCACCGCAGGACTGCTGATGAGCAAAACGATCGATACCACTGGCGATGTGATTATGGTCAGCGGGCGCATCGATTATCGCGCCCACCGCCAGCGCATTGAAGGGTTTCGCGATGCGATGGCTGCCCACGCGCCGCAGGTGAAACTGCGGGAAGCGTTGGCCGGTCAGGATCAGCGAGACACCATCCGCTCGCTGCTGGATTCGACGCTCTCACTGTCAAATGACGTGGCCGGCGTTTACAACACCGGCGTGGGCAATACCGAAGTGCGGGATATCCTGCAAAAGCACCAGCGGCTGGGCGTATGCGCCTTTATCACCCATGAGCTGTACAGCATCACCAAAGCCATGCTGCAGGAGGATGCGGTGGATTTCACCCTCGACCAAAATGCCCATCAGCATGCGCGCCTTTCGATCGAGCTGCTGTTGAGTCATCTGGAAACCGGGTATCAACCTGCACTGTATGAGGACGGGAAGGTCGATTTGAAGATTGTGACGTGTGAGAATTTGGGTTGAAGGTGGGGCTGATCATTTCCGGGTTTTAGTAAGGGGGGCAGTCTGCAATGTGCCAAAAGCGGACGCATTGTCTTTAAGCTCAAGACTGACTTTTCTTGTGTAGTCTATTATTTGCGCATTTCGTCACCTTTAACTCGGGGGAACCTTATATAAATAAAAATCTGATAGATAAATGACTCTTGACTTTAGCTCTTTGTCACTTTAAAAGAAATGTAAGCCTATAAAATTTTATAAAGGAAGTTGTCTCATGTTGCAGCAGGATAGCCTTCGGCAAGAAATCATTGCATCTATTAAAAAATCACTCACTTTCGATATCCTATATCAAAGAATAAGACCTGACATATCAAAATTCATCAATGCCACCTCAAAGCTATCCTTAAAAGGCCTCGATGAATGGGAAAGATTAATTCGAGCAGAGATTTTCTTTTCACTTCGACAGTATAGTCAGAAGCAAAGTGATAATGATTTCCAGCAAGTTGGAACACTCAGATGGATGGACATATGTAGCGCTGATGGTTTCAGACGCGAAAGAGCGCTAAGGACACTATCTGGTGGTGCACCAAATGGTTTTTTATTAGCTTTAGTTGTTCGGAGGCTAAATGACTGGGTTCCGCAGGTAAGAGCTGCAGCGCGTGATGCTTTGCCATTTGTTGCTGAAGAATCTGACCCTGAATTTATTGTTGATGTTTTATTTATAACTCTTCCCTACTGGGATTCTTGGGGGAGAATGGAAGATATCGAGAAAGAGGTCCTCATGAAAGTGGTAATGATGGAGAAAGTAATTAATGCTTTAAAAAAACGGCTTCTAACATCCTCTTCAGGGCCTGTTGCTACTATATTTTCACAGGCAGGGCGCACAACAGCTCTGGATAAATTTTTAGATGAGATTTCAGAAAAATCAATTCAACCCTCCCTGCGAGCCAAAGCGTATCGTTGTCAGTTTGAAAGTAAATTTGTTTGGGCTGAAGGGCTGACATGGCACTGGATCGATAAAATATACGGCATACAGCGACGCATCCCTGCTTTAAAAGAACGAATAATACCTACAACTCGCCCCTTTATTGATACTTTGAGAATGGCAACAACCGACCGTTCGCCAATGGTTCGGCGTATAGCTGGCGAAATGCTCATAAAAGAATTGAATAACATCGGTGATGAAGCATTCAATCTGGCAAATATATTGGCTTCTGATAGGTCGCCATCAGTAGCAGAACGCGGAAGATATGCATTAGCCGACTTAGAAAAACGAAACTGACCATTCACACACATACATTGGTATGTCTGTGGCCAATTAAGCGATAATATATATTATTTGCTATGGGTTTATCCGCCAACATCTGTGAGAACGATTGCGGACTTCCGCTCCTCGCTCATAACTGACCTTTAACATTAAAAGAATGATGTGTACGCCCACGGCTATCAACCTTCTCACCCGTAAGTCTTTCAACAGCCTCGATAGCGTCTGGATCACCATGCCAAGCCATGCAACTTGAACAATCGCCACCACAATCAAGATTCAGTGTTTCTGATGCGGCACTCATTGGCTGGTCACAAGTCTGGCAATTGTTCACTTTCATTGGAACCACATCCTATTCTAATTTTGTTGCTGAGCTGCCTCATATACCGCTTTATGCTTAGCTTCTCGCTCCTGGCAGACATTAGGTTCATAAAGCTTACTGCTTATGCAAGAAATAACGATTTTGCATAACGCCAGCGCAAGTACTGAACTCTCCAATCCGGATGATTGATAACGTCACCCAAAATTGCACTTAAAGCGGTGAGATAGCCTCAACCTCATGCTGGAACACATAGGGATCGGAAAGCAATTCGAACGCCTCGTCATCAGGGCATGTCACTGCCACCTGATAATTTTCACCCGCAAAGGCTTTCACGGAGCTAAGGTCCTGCCACCAGGTGGCAAGGAAAAAATGCTCCCAACCGGCCTGCGTTTCTCTTCGCACGAATGCGCCCTTATTTCCCTCGACACTCCTTGAATGCGCCACGCCTGTTTTATCGAGATGCTTAGCAAAGCCCTCTGCATGTTTAAGCGGAACGCAACCGTGCCATGTCCGGACAATCATCAACTTTCTCCTTTTAGTGATTATGATCCCGAAGAAAAACCGTTACCACGTCTTTGGGGGGAATGCCTCCGCACTCGGAAATGAGCCATCCGACAGCGCCGCGATGATAGGTCCCATGGAAAAGCACGTGGTTGATCATGTCGAGTGACTTCATTTCACCTTTACCGCCATCGACAAACTGGAATCTGATAACTTCAGCCAAATCGGCATCTTGCATGGCGCTCACGCGCTCGATATACCACTCGGTACATTCGCGCATATTCACTCGCAATTCTTCAACTGATGGCGTTTCTGGCGTGTTGAGGGCAGTATATCCGTGTTGCTGGCTGGTCATGTTAGCCTGGAAAATTCTGTCTACTACGTAGATATGATTCATCAACCTCAGCATCAGATGATGCTTCTCGGGATGGATTGAATCATCGGTTTCCTGTATCGACTGGAGGGTAGCTGTATCCGCCCACAGTTTATATTTTAGTAGCGTAACTAACGTGTCCTTATCCATTACCTTGCCCTTCATTTCCTGTGAAGCGATATCATGCCTTCATTGCGTCTTGCAGTGCAACATAACTAAACCAACACGGTCCTGCCTATATATCGTAATCATTGAGTCGCTAAAACTAATGCATATGAAATTGGGCTTGTTCTGCTCTAAGCCCCAACAATACCAAAGCCCTATATTAATAATTGTTCAATAGGCTCAAGGACCCTTGTGGTAACCTGGCTTGAATGTCACGCCAAAAGGAGTCCAGATGCTAACGGTATGGGGTCGCAAGACGTCTTCGAATGTTCAGGCTTTGATGTGGTGCATTTGTAGTGGCACACTGAATTTGGCCACCTGAATAGAGGTGATATCATCACCTCATAGTCAAAACAGGTGACATTATGACCGGACGTAACAGACGCAATTTTAGCCCCGAGTTTCGCCTCGAAGCTGCCCAGCTTGTACTCGATCAGCATTACACCGTTGCCGCCGCTGCTACGGCAATGAACGTCGGCAAATCCACAATGGACAAATGGGTTCGACAACTGAAAGAAGAGCGAGCGGGAAAATCACCCACTGCTTCACCCATGACACCTGAGCAGATTGAAATACGCGAGCTAAAGAAAAGACTTCAACGCGTTGAAATGGAAAGGGATATATTAAAAAAGGCTACCGCGCTCTTGATGTCAGACTCCCTGAACAATTCTCATTAGTTGAGAAATTCAGGGCGCGGTTTCCTGTTGCCGTTGTGTGCAACGTGTTTGGGGTTCATCGCAGCAGTTATAAATACTGGCGGCAGCCCAGGAAGCCTGACGCCACGAGAGTGGCATTACTGAGCCTTGTGCGTGAAGTTTATCGCGAAAGTAACGGCTCAGCAGGAGCGCGAAGCATTGCCGCGATGGTCACCACCAAAGGTATAAAACTGAGCCGCTGGCGGGCAACAAAGCTAATGAAAGCGCTCAATATTATCAGCTGTCAGCAACCTGGCCATCGTTATAAGAAGGCGTCTAAGGAGCACATTGAGATCCCTAATTATCTGGATCGCCAGTTTGCTGTTACCGAGCCTAATCAGGCCTGGTGCGGTGATGTGACTTATATCTGGACGGGAAAACGCTGGGCTTATCTGGCTGTTGTACTCGATTTGTTTTCCCGTAAACCGGTTGGCTGGGCGATGTCATTTTTCCCGGATTCTGCACTGACAGCTAAAGCGCTGTCCATGGCCTGGGAAGCGCGAGGAAAGCCGGCTAATTTACTGTATCACTCGGACCAAGGCAGCCACTATACCAGCAGGAATTTCAGGCAGTTACTGTGGAGATATCAGATAAAGCAAAGCCTGAGTCGCCGGGGAAATTGCTGGGATAACAGCCCAATGGAACGATTCTTCAGAAGCCTGAAAACAGAGTGGGTACCGGATAATGGCTACGCGAATTTTAGCGAAGCCAGCACGGCAATAACGAATTACATCACAGGATATTACAGCCAGCTCAGACCTCATCAATATAATGGTGGTTTGACGCCGAATGAATCAGAACGATTGTTCTGGAAAAACTCTAAAGCTGTGGCCAGTTTTTGTTGACCGCTACAATTGGAGAAATGGAATTGCCTTACGTCAGGCACGACATAGGACATAAGTATAAAGGGACTGAGACTGATTTTTACTATTCACTTAATCCAAACAGGACTGTTCCGGTTCTGCAGGATGGTACCGCTCCACCCCTATGGGAGACGGGAGCCATTCTTCGCTATCTGGCTAATCGCTATGGTGCTGAAAGCTTCTGGCCTTCGGATGAGATACAAAAAGCGAATATAGATAAATGGGCTGAATGGTCAAAAATTAATGTTGCGACAGCATTTAATCTTCCTGTGTTCTGGCGTGTTGTACGTACACCACAGGAAACCGAGACGAACAAGCTATAGCTGAAGCGATGGTGAAGTTAGAAAACTACCTCTCGGTCGCAGAGGCGCAGTTCGAAAAACACCGCTTTCTGGCGGGAGATGATTTTTCTCTGGCCGACATCCAGTTTGGTCACGTGCTATACCGTTATTACGATATAGATGTCGTCCGTAAGTCTTTACCCAGATTACGTGCGTATTATGAAAATATCGCCGTGAGGCCTGCTTTTCGGGAGCATGTCATGGTCTCATATGAAGAGTTGCGCGCTTAACGTTACTCGTTTGACCTAGCAAGTTATGAGCTATAAACGGACGTTGAGATGATACGATTGGCACCTGTTCACTCTCAAAAGGAAATCTGCATGAGTAAGGTGGTACGGAAGAATTATCCTGAACTGGGCGAGGTAAAGGCTCCCTACGTCCACTCTGTTCGGCACAATGGCACACTCTATATTTCAGGACTGACTGCATTTGGTACTGCTGCTCAACATTCGGGCATTGCAGGGCAGGCTGAAGAAATATTCGGCCAAATCAGGAAAATCATCAGCGCAGAAGGAACCGAGTTTTCAGCGCTGATCAAAGTGACTATTTTCATCACCTCTTTTGAAGAGATCCATGATCTGCGTAAAGTGCTTTACCGGCATTATGGCGATCATTTGCCTGCCAGTTCACTCGTTGAAGTCAGCCGCCTTTTCTCACCTGACCTTTCAATCGAAATTGAGGCTATTTTTGCTCTTTGATTCATTGCTAAAAGCCGGGCGGTGATTCCTGTTCGGCTCAAGCATGATTATAAAAATCAGCTTTAGAATACAACTGAGCGCTTTCATGTAAAAGGCCAAAAATTTGACCACGGCGCACACACCTTTAAATGAGTCACAGGAAAGCGTCTTTTATAAAACCGGCCTTTATCGATCCAGCCGCACAGGGCGATGCCGTTCTCGTATTCAAGAACCACCATTGTGTGTTTTCGTTTATGGCGCTGAACAATGGTGCCCACTTCTGTCATGTTGATACCTTGTTTGATAGCACCGACCTGACGATAAAATCGTTGCTCCTTCTGAGGTCTTCAATTGCAGGCTGAATTTTTGCGTACACACGCATCCCTTCCAGCATCATGAAAATACTTACGGCCATTACTCTTGCATCTTCATCCTGTCGAAAGACCTGCTGTGCCTGGCCTTTGGTCAATATTGTCTCTAATTGATTAATTATCTTATTAAATTTATCAGACACCTTGTTTTTGACCTCTTCATCACCCGGCAAGAGTTCACTGGCGGCGGCTATGGTAAAGCAGCCTTTATCTCCTTCAGGAGCAGATGAGAACAGGGCGACAAATTCGAGCGTTTCCCGCAATGCATCTTCTGGCGACAAGTCCGCATCACGTTTCATGCCTCTGGATGTTCCTTCATCCATATAAAGCTGTAGTGCAGCAAGATAGATAGCCCGTTTATCCGGGTAAAGTTTGTAGATGCTGGCGCTTGCCAGGCCTGATGCCTTCATAAGGTCAGGCATCGAGGTTGCCCGGTATCCATTCTGCCAGAAGCACTCCAGCGCAGTGTTAAGAAAGTCCTTTGGATCAAATTCTCTGGGCCTACCAACCGATGCTTTCATAAGGTTCTCCTGTGGGGGAACATCGATTGTAGAGCGATCAATCTACAATTGGAAGCTTCTGTGAAATTCTTCATTAACGCATCCTGGCTGTTTGTTTTTTTTTAAGGGTGACAAGAGTGGCGGGGGGCTACAACACTGACGTGGGCAATACCGAGGTGCGGGATATCAACCCCCGTTGGTATAAGGATATGAAGGTTAATTTTAAGATTGTAACTTGTGAGAATTTGGGTTGAGTATGGAAGGGGGGCAGTACTGAGTTGCTGAAAAGGCAGCCCCCTGAGAACAATGACTGCCATTTTTTTGCAAATAAAGAACTCATTTTTTACGGTTATTTTTGAATTTCAATCTGTTGCCATCCTTTCTTGAACATGCAGTCCTTAACAAGGATAGTGCGCTGAGTTTCATTTACGTCACTTGTTGAATAACTGGTGTCAGTTGACTTATCTTTCTTATTTTTAGACGTATATTTATCGCTCACCACGTTATCTGGCGGTAAATCCCGTAGTGCTTGAGCCTGGCAGGCCGTTTCTGCCATCGCCTCCTGCTGCTCATTCGCATCAGCCTTAACCCATTTATATTCCACGCAGCCTGTCAGACAGAGGGGAATAAGCAGTAGCATTAGTAGTCTTTTCATTTATTTTTCAATGATTTCTTTGACGTCTTTCTGGTTCATTTGGTGGATCACCCCGTCAGCATCTTTATATGAGATAAGTCCGGTGTCGTTATCTTTAACCGGTTTACCGTGCGTAGTAATCATGTGCCCGTCATCGGTTGAAATCACGTAACTGCTTGAGCATGCAGTGATACTCAACACAGCGGACGCAACCATACAAGCCAGGATAAGTCGTTTTGAAGATGCAGATACTTTCATTTTAAGCTCTCTGGTTTGGTATTTTCGAAATGAATGATAAAGAGGTTGCTGATTATCCCTCGCACTCTGTAAACAGATTGTCAATGGCCGGGTAAAGAAACGCGCGGGTATATTTTTCCATGATCTTAATCATTTTTTTATAATGCGCTTGCATGGGAAATTTTTTTCCAATTCGGTTAAGCAGGGGAAATGGACATCTGCCAGCAAAGCCCCTCACAGCGAAGTGTTAAGAAAGTCCATAGGATCAAATTGGCTGTCCGTTTTTCTTTAAGGGTGATAAGAGTAGTCTCATTGCTGGGCAGGAGAGTTTTCCTTCAGCAAGCTTCATCTCTGGGACGGGTGAAGAGACTCTGAACAATCTAAACGCAGAATGAGGTTTGTTTATGATAAAAAGAACTCTCCGGGCATGTATGCCTGAAACCTGGTGGAGCAGAAATGAGAACTCAGAAGCGATGCATGGGATATGTGGCCATAGTTGTTGATGACTACGATCGGGCAATAGCGTATTACACGGAAAAACTGGGCTTTACGCTCGTTGAGGATACACCGCAGCCAGGAAAACGCTGGGTAGTCGTTACACCAAACCCGGACAGCGACTGTAATCTTCTTTTGGCTCGCGCATCAAACGAGAAGCAGGAAAACTTTATCGGCAACCAGTGTGGCGGACGTGTTTTCCTTTTTCTTCAGACTGATGACTTCTGGCGCGACTACACCTCCATGAAAGCTAAGGGGGTGGAATTCTGCCAGGAACCTCGCGAAGAGGAGTACGGTACAGTTGTTGTATTTGAAGACTTGTATGGCAACCGCTGGGATCTTTACCAGAATAAGTAAAGTCAACGCTCTCTGGAGGCTACACCTTTAGAGAGTAGCCTTAAGGATTTCGCCTAACTCTGAGTTCACATGACTCATCTTATATCCACGCCTGGCCGGATATTTATAAGTATAACTTAGCGGCTGTAATCAATTCCTCTGAGAAATTGAATATATCATCAATGTTACTCAAAGGGTGTCTAATTTCTTTCTTGTTATCATCAAACAATCCAATATAAATCTGGCTTCTATTTAAATGAAGCCGGCATATCGGTTTTCTGTTGTTATCATCAATGAGTATGCCGAAATAACTTTTAGTATCTCTGAACCCAATTCTCTCAGGTGAGAGAGTCGTTCTGATTATTGACTTAACGATATGGAAACCTTCAATCTCTTCTGCGGTTGTGACAATATCATTATTCTCTTCTGCAGTTGAGATATCATCATTGGTAGTTTTCTCAACATCAGTTTTTGTCTCGACAATTTTTGTACTGTTGAGGGCTGATTTCAGTCTTTCATTAACTTGGTCAGTCATCCATTGTGTCAGCGATTTTTTGGTAAGTGCTGAAAAAAGCTCCCTGACTTTCTGGGTTTGCACACCCTCATATACTCGCGATGCAATTAGCCGTACAAAATCATCATCAGGATTTATAAATTGCGATGAGATTATTTTCTTAATTTGACTGACATACTTTAGTTCACCAGCAGCGTTTACAATTGAATCAACATCAAATGCACTTTTAGTCAGCTTGAAAATCTCAGGGACGACATTCTCATCAATATAATCTAAATCAAGCTCTAAAAATGGTTTCTCATCCATTTTGTTAGGGGAGTCTAGATCTGTGAAAAACTTATAAACCTGTCCATTGGTTAATATAGATATGCGTGCTGTAGTTACATGGAAATACCTGAAAAGTTGAGATGCATGGTTAATGTTTAATGGTTCGCCAATTTTTTTGCATTCAATAAGGATCTGTATTTCACCATTTTTTATTATTGCGAAGTCTATTTTTTCGCCTTTCTTGGTGCCAACATCACAAATGTATTCAGGTATGACTTCTGTTGGATCAAAAACATCATAACCAAGAACTTTGTTAATAAATGGCATTACGAAGGCACTTTTTGTTGCCTCTTCAGTTTTAATCAATGATGCCTGTTGTTTAATTTTTGCAGAGAGATCGTTAAGCGTGTCCAAAATTTCCATTTTTTCACCAGTTTTTGGTTTCATCGATTAAAAAGACCAGCACCATCTTCTAACACCCTGTTTTAACACTTAAAATTCTATATCTTTCTTTAAAATCTCATTGAGATGAAGGAAATCTTAAACCTTCATTAATAACGACGTCGTTATGAAGCATCAATATCCTTTAGGGATTATCTCATTGACACTAACAGTATCCGATCAAGGATTTCTAATCAATACCCCGATGAAATATTTCAACACATCCATAACTATCTGAATTAAATGGTTTTAAATGAAATGATCCATGAATTTTAGTTAACTTTTAACTAAATATCGCCTTTTTTTTAAACAACATTCATCTGCCCTATTTTTTAGTAAAGTTAAGCTGGACAGAAATTTCTTACACTCTGAGTGCTGAAAAAGCTTATTTCTCATGATTTATGCCGATCGCAGGCAGTGCCAGCGATTAATCAATGTTTAACCTTCTTTTATCAGCGTTTGACGATTTTAATATTGAGTAAAATTCTTGCAGTCTTCATTCGGAATCCTGGAAAGACACTTAAGCAAGTAACCTAAAAATGCACCCTAATTTGAGTGCGTTATCATGTTTTTTAGAATTTAAACTGGATCTTATTCAGTCATCCTAGGGATACTACGCAGCAGGATGTATTTTAACCAACAGGGATGAAGTTATGGAAAATGGTGTCAAAATCGTGATGTCCCCGGTGCAGCTCGCAGCTGCACTCTCAGACAGGTCCGTTACAGAAGGTGAAACTCTCAGTAATCGTTTATTTGGCGGCCTTGGACTCGTCATGGGCACTCTGGAGCTTGTGGGGGCGACGGCTCTGTGTGTCGCTCCTGAGCCGACAGGATTAACCAAAGCCGGATGTATTGTGGTTGGAGCGCACAGCCTTGATGGTATTAATACCGCTGCAAATCAGATTATTACGGGAAATAATACTCGCTCAGCCACCTATAAAGCTGCTACTGCGATGGCAAAAGCTTTCGGTGCTGACGACGATACTGCGTTGAAGATCGGGCTTACCGTGGATATCGCCGTGCCATTAGGATTCGCATTGGCGATTGGAGCTACCCGCGTTGCAGCGGTGAGGGCTGGCCGCATCAGATTGAGAGAGCATGAGTCAGCGACTAATCTCAAGCCAGGCGGACATACCCTTTCCATGCATATCGGCAAGAGTGACAGTGACCTTTTGGCCAGATTTCAAACAAATAAACGATTGCAGTTCTCCTCTACATTTTCAGATGTGCGCATAGCTGAGGATGCCATCTCAAGAGCGATTTTTATCAATAAATCATCGATAAAGTCCGTATTGGCTGGAGGACGGCCCGAGGCCAGGCTCACCATTCGTTACCCGACAAATGAAGTCCTGGGTTATGGTTTCAGGCGTGGAAGCAGTCAAAGATTGATTTTGAAAAATGTCAGGGTCGTTATCGAGTTTCAAAAGTACAACGGTAAGCCATATTATATTCTCACCGCCTTCCCGGATGCATAAGGAACACAATGCAAAAATTCAATTTGCTTGATCAACTGATATTCGGTTATTTCAATCAAGATTACGACCTCATCAATGACGGTGAAGAATCTATGGAAGGGATCATAAAACTCTATAAAAATAGATTTATGGACTGGATGTTGAAAGATCTTATTGATGAAGTCGATGATTTCATTACCGCTTATGGTGATGGCGTAGAGGATGAGTTCGAGAAGAGGTACGGGCATGATTTCTCACCAGAGCTGTGGGAGACAACGGCCCTTGAGTTTTTGATGACGGTACGCCGTATAGCATCAGAGAAGTAAAGCCCGATAGTTCCCGCTCAGGCTTATGTAGCACAATCATTTATGCGTACAGTGTTCTACAGGTTTGTTGTTTTTTACGTTAAGGATAATGAATGAAAAAAATACTCTCTCTCCTCGCCCTGATGATGTTGGTCACCATGCAAGCTGAAGCTGCGCGTGGGCGGCAACCTTGCTCAGGCTCAAAGGGCGGTATCTCTCACTGTAGTGCTGAAGGGGGATTCATCTGTAATGATGGCAGCTTGAGCCAGTCTAAGCGGTTCTGTTCAGGCTATGGCACTCGAAGTATCCAACAACCGATTCCAGAATCACGCATTCAACAGTCACCTCCTAAGAAAACCAGTGCGAAAAAACCGATACACAGCGAGAAAGTAGATTCCCAGCCTGCTCAAAATGATGACGTTTCAAAGCTGGAACCGAGAAAGCCGACCTGTGCACCGCTTTATATGGCAGATAAGGCTGGAGATACCCATCTCCCGATTTGTTCTGGAAACCAGTATTAACGATATATTCCAATAATTGCTATTACTCCTGAGAAATAATTAACATGATGAACGGTATTTAACTCAGGAGTTTTTACAAAAAACCTGCAACACCCACTCTCAATACATTTTTTTGCGAGCCACTTCTAACCCTTCAAATTTGAGTATTTTTCACTCAATTTTCATTTGACTCACTATATATGCATACAGGACACTACGTCTGTTACGCATTCTCCCGCGTAACAAATAGCAACGCCCCGAAAGTGCGAACACACTTCCGAGGCGTCTGACCACAAACGTTAAAGGAGCTAACGAATATGGCTACGGCATACAGTAACACAAACGGCTACGATGATTTCACATCTGAATCTTCAATTTTTGATCTGAGTATTCCAGCGCTGTTGAAATTACCGGTAAATACCTCTCTGGACTTATTCCAGATACTGGATATTTGTCGTTGTTATGGCGATGCATTAATTGAGAATGACTTTGAGGAACAGCGCATGGCGCTTTGTGGCCGCCTGTTCGCCGGACTGGAAGTGCTAAAGGTGGTATTAACCTATCCTTTACCTGACTATCTGATTGAACAGCTCACGGTCGATGAGGTGCAGTCTGGCGGCTATATCAGTCCGCTGACCAACGACTCGGAAACGCTCTGTGGTTATTGTTCTGCGCTGGCGCTGGTGTTGCTCAGCCAGCGGCAACCGCAGGAGCAGGCAGAACAGATCACCGAATTGCTTTTCGATATGCTCTACGTTCTGACTGAAGATCTGAAAGCACCGCGCTTTATCCGTACCAGCGAGGGTTTAGCCATGATTGAAGGCGAAACGCTGCTGCCGGTTCATTAAGTCACTGTCATTCAGCCCGAGCAATCGGGCTGTTCTTGCCTGCCATCAGATTCGCTAAGCCACTGAATTACCAGCCGGTCGTTTTAGGTAAATCAGGTTCGGCGTCGTTCCATTTCTTCGCCTGTTTGCTGTTTTTTGGTGCGATAAACACGGTTTCTTTGCCTTCCTTATGAGCTTTGAGCAGCCCCAACTTCGCAAGCTGCTGGAAATCCGTTCTGGCCGTGTTGTAAGAAATCTTCAGATTCTCCATTGCTTCGCCGAGCGAGAATATTCTGCCTGGGTGCGCAATGGCCACGCTCATAATTTGCTGCTGGCGGGCGTTAAGGTCTTTGACCGACTCATTGCTCCACAGCCAGGCATCCAGCTCCGATCGGATGCGGATCAGTTCTTTAATGTGCGTGATATACGCGTCGACCGCCTTTGCGACTGTCTCGCATTGATGGCTCACAAAATACGTCAGGTCGAAATCATCCGTTTCGGTCTGCAGGTAGGCCTTGCCATAGGCGACCGGTGCTTCCTTCAACAAACGGCTGACTGAGATATGCCGGAAGGCCGAGTAGCCGCACTTGAGCATGTACCAGTAAAACAGCGCGCGTGCCGTCCTGCCGTTGCCATCGCAGAAGGGGTGAATGTAGCCAATCATAAAATGCAGCACGCAGGCTTTCAGCAACGGATGGATATAGGAACCCGTTACGTCTTTCTCGTGCGGTTCATTAGCCCAGTGACACAATGTCTCAATATACTCATCAAGCTGTGTATGGCTGGGCGGCTGATGGATCACGTCTTTCGACAGCGTATCTTCCAACACGATGTCATCGTGATCGCGAAAGTCGCCGGGTTTATACTGCGCGTCGTTGATATCCTGCACACCGATGGCGTGAATTTCTTTCAGCAGCCCGGCCGTCATTTTTTGTCCCGCCTGCTGAACGACAAATTGCATCATGCGGTAGTTGCCGAAAATCATCCTTTCGCTTTCATCTCTCGGCTCCCTTTTTATCTGCAGCATTTCCTGAGCCACGCGGGTGGTGGTTGCCGCACCTTCCAGCTGGCTGGAGGAAATCGACTCTTCGCCAAACAGGTCTTTGATAAAGTAGCTTCTCTCTTCCAGGCCTTTTAACAGCTCATTTTCGGCGGAAGAGGAGGTCAGTCTGTCGACCTGGCTGCAGGTTTTCTGCATAAAATCGGTGACGTACAGCTGCGCCTTGCTGCCGTTTTTGTCCGTCAGCGGCAATGTCCGGCCGCCGCTCCGGCGGGCATGCTTCACAAAGGTCCAGACCAGTTCAGGATCAAGCTGTTTTGGGATGCGGTGCCGCAGCGAATCCCAGTGCAGGTAGCGTCCCTTATCGTCGACCGGTTTCATAAACTCAATATAGGCCGACAGGTTTTCACCATTGCCGAAGACATTGGCTAATTCATTGATATTCAGCGCGTTTGACGGTCTTTTGATTTTCATTTTTTTCAACTCAAAAATCGAAGAAATTGAGTTGATGATGGAGAGGAATTGATCGATCTGCAAGTTTTATCGCCAGGCTGCATCGTTACCCGGCTGCTGCCCGGCGTTGAATAACCCTGGCACACAGCCCTTCACCGGATTTTCTTTACAAAATTTCTGTGCCTTCCAGCCGCGAACGCTTTATCTTCTACAGCAAATTTGCGAGCGTGCGCGTTTCCACGGCCCTGACGTGCAAAAAGAGTAAAAACAGAACCGATTATTTTGTAGAATTTGATCAGTACGCCTCAGGGCTGACGGTGTTCAATCTGGAGAAATTATGAGTAAGTCGAAGATCGTGTTGTTATCCGCTGTATTGATGGGAGCCCTGCCGGTGATGTCCACTGCGTATGCAGAAGGCGAGCAGGCTCAGCAAGTTCAGACCGACCCGGCGGCTCAGGCACCGGCCACGCAGGATCCGGCCACCGCCGCTGACCCGTCAGATGCGGACACCGGCACGCCGTCCTCTCAGGATAATCAGGGCGTGACCACACCAGGTCAGACCCCGGACGTGCAAACGCCTGCGGAACACAATCAGGATGCCGTCGAGAAGCCCGATCCGGCGCACCCGTATGCGATCAAAACGTTCTTCGCGGACTTCCAGCGCTTCAATATCGGTAGCGTGATCCCCGACCGTTACCGCACCAAGAAGTATGAAGTCGTGGACTGGAAAACCCGTAACCTGCCAAAACCGGCAGACGGCACGGCCTGGACCTATATGGGCGGCAACTATGTGCTGTTCACCAAAGTCGATGGCAAAATCGTGCAGGCTGAATCCGGCGACATCTTCTACCACCAGTAATAAAAAAAACGGAAACCGCACGCGTCGGTTTCCGTTCTTGGTTGGTTCCCACCTTATCACCGCAGGATCCGTTTCTTCTGACGTCTCCACGCCTTATTCGGCAGGGCGGTTCAGCTCTTTCCAGCGCTTATACACGTCCAGTGCCTGAACGTCCGGCTGATGCTTCATCGGCAGGCGACGCTGCGCGATCGGCTTGGCAAATTCCTGATAGAAGTTCTCCAGCTCAAAGTACTGACGATCGTCGCGGTAAAACGGCACGTACTCTTCGCGGGTGGTGATGTAAATCACCTGCTTCGGACTGCAATAGTACAGCGAACCCAGGCACATCGGGCACGGGCTGGCCAGAATGTAGATCTCACAGTCGGAGAGATTTTCCGTTTGCAGCTTTTTACAGGCTTCGCGGATCGCCAGGATCTCAGCATGAGCGGTCGGATCGTGGCTCTGCGCGGCTTTATTGGCGCTTTCGGCCACGATCTCGCCATTGCGCACAATTACCGTGGCAAACGGTCTGCCACCTTCTTCAACGTTCTGCATTGCCAACTCAATCGTTCTTTTTACAAAATCCATCATGACCTCTCTCACGCGTTAAGACAGGCGTAAGCGTAGGCTGAATATTGCTAGCAATCAAGCTAGCAAAGATGGAGTTGAGCTTATAGCACTGATAATTAACCGCTTATAGGTGTTTCATGCAGATGCCGCCAGCCGATGCCGGCAGAAGAGAGGCTGAACACCACGGTTGAACGCCGCTGGGTAGGCGCTGAACCCGGCAGCGACTGGATTTCGCGGTAACTGACCACGGCACCGTCGGTCCATTCGCTGACCAGCGTCATCTCGTCGATGGCGATCGTCAGCCCTGGCTTTGCCGCCTGGCTGGCGCGGAAAAACTGGCTCAGTTTGGAGTGATCCAGCACCGCGCCGCTCAGCCCGATCATGGAAAACGCCGCCGGGAAGCGAGCCAGTAACGCCCCGACGTCGCCGCTGCCTTCACTCAGCCAGTTTTCAATGGCGACATGTGCGTCCAGCACTTCGGTAAACCAGGTATTCATGACGTTTTCTCACTGTTAACGGGATATTTTTGCTGCTGGCGGGCAAACCAGTCAGCCGGTACATGATGCGGTGCCTGCGTCAGCTGATCAATGCCCTGTTCGATGATGATCGACGCCTGCTTCCACAGGTCGGCATTGCCGTCGGTCAGCAGCGAAATCTGCACGCGCTTTTCGACCAGATAGACGCGGGCAAAATGCGGATCGAAATGGATTATCGAGCGAGTGTTATCAATGATGTCCGCCAGCTTGATGGTCTGCGCATCCGCCGAGGCTTTGGCCGTGTGGCGGAAATGGGCGACTTTGCGCGCGGCACGGTTTTTGGCGTCCGCCGGCGGGCAGTCGGTCAGCATCTCGACCAGCTCCGCGACTTGCGGACCAAAAAAGTTGCTGATGTCATTTAAGGTGGATGGCGTGTCCTCAACCGTGTCGTGCAGCCACGCGGCCGCCAGCATCACTTCGTTGTCGGTCACGCTTCTGACCAGTTCGACCACGGCCGCCGGATGAACGATATAGGGTTCATCGGTATATTTGCGGCGCTGGCCCGCTTCCGCGTGGGCTTTGGTGGCATATCGCCGTGCCTGTTCTTCCAGTGAATCCATCCGTTTTCCCCCATAGATAGAAATTAGCTTGCAAATATATCGTGCACTATTTATATTTTTGGTCATGACGAAAGATAAAGATGACAAAAAAGCCAAAGACTCGCCACTGTTGCTTGATCAACAGCTGTGCTTTGCGCTTTATTCCGCCAATCTGGCGCTCCACAAGCTTTACCGGCAGCTGCTGACCCAGCTCGATGTCACCTATCCGCAATATCTGGTGCTGCTGGTGCTGTGGGAGAAGGATGACGTCACCGTCTCCGAGATTGGCGAGCGTCTTTTCCTTGATTCCGCGACCTTAACGCCGCTGCTGAAACGACTGGAAGCCGCCGGACTGCTTAATCGCCAGCGTTCACGCAAAGATGAGCGCCAGGTGGTGGTGACCTTAACGGAGCAGGGCGCTGAATTGCGCCGTAAGGCCGAGAACATCCCTGAGTCGGTGTTCTGCGCCACGGCGTGTGACGGCGATACGCTGACCTCGCTGAAAACCGGACTGGAAACGCTGCGCGACAACCTTAACGGGTAAGCGCGGATGCACTAAAATCAGTATCGATTCTTTTTGTTATATAAATAGCGCGCGATTTAATCGCGTATAAAGCACTCAACAGGAGTTTCACCATGTCTATCGAAAAAGTAGTTTATACCGCAAAAGCTAAAGCCACCGGTGGCCGTGACGGCCGTGCGACCTCTTCCGACGGCGTGCTGGACGTTAAGCTGGGCGTGCCGAAAGAAATGGGCGGCGCAGGCGGCGAAGCGACTAACCCAGAGCAGCTGTTTGCTGCCGGTTACTCTGCATGCTTCCTTGGTGCGATGAAATTTGTGGCCGGTCGCGACAAAATCGCTATCCCGAAAGACGCCTTTATTGAAGGCGAAGTGGGCATCGGCGCGATCCCGACCGGTTTCGGTATCGAAGCCAAACTGAATATTCATCTGGAAGGCATGGACGAAGCGGAAGCCAAAAAACTGGTCGACGCTGCGCACATCGTTTGCCCGTACTCTAATGCAACCCGTGGCAACATCGACGTGACCCTGAATATCATCAACTAATTTGATGGTATAAATGCCCCCCGGCCCGCTCTGTGGCCGGGGATGCGCGGCCCGTAACGTTTTAAAATACAAAAAAACCGCAATCTTCCTGGTAGTTTCCTGTTCTCCGCTTACGCTTACTTAGCACCCTAACTAGTCGACACACAGCATCCTTCTCAGGAGAGACACATGATCAAGTCCCGTATTGCAGCCCTGCTGCTCGGCACGCTGCTGGTCAGCGGCACCTCTTTCGCTGCAGATACCACTATCAAGCCTACCCGCGGAACGATCGACTCGGTCAGCGATTCTGCGGTGCAGATCACCACCCGTCAGGGCGATAAGCTGGATGTAAAAATCACCGACCAGACCAAGGTCAACAGCGTCAGCAAAGCCAAAATGAGCGATATCAAACCGGACAGCTTTATCGGCACCGCCGCGGTTCCGATGGCCAATGGCGAGCTGAAAGCGCTGGAAGTGCACGTCTTTGCACCGAGCCTGCGTGGCAGCGGTGAAGGCTTCAACCCGTTTGAATCGCCGGACGGTAAAATCAACACCATGACCAACGGCACCGTCGGCAAGCTGGTTAACAGCAACGGCCACACTCTGACCGTCAAAGTGCATGACATGGAAAAAACCGTGATCGTGCCTGACGACGTGCCGGTGGTGCTGATCGAGCCGGGCAACAAGAGCCTGCTGAAAGCCGGAACCAAAGTGGTGCTGTTCGGCATGAAAGATGCGCAGGGCAACATCGTGGCACGCGGCATTTCTGCCGGTAAAGACGGCCTGACGCCGCCAATGTAACCCGGAGCAACCATGCCGGCTTCTGCAAAAAAACGGGTCCATCCGTGGCCCGTCCGCCTGTGTCACTGGTTGAACGTGCTGGTGATGGTTGGCATGGTGATGAGCGGCTGGGGCATTTATAACGCCTCGCCGCTGTTTTCGTTTACCTTCCCGGCGTTCCTCACCCTTGGTGGCTGGCTGGGCGGTAATATCGCCTGGCATCTGGCGGTGATGTGGCTGCTGTTCGTCAACGCGGCGATTTACGTGCTGTGGGGGCTGTTCAGCGGGCATTTTCGTCGTCGCTTCTTCCCCTTTACGCCCGCGTCGGTGCTGCGTGATATCGGCCAGGCGCTGCGCTTTAAGCTGCCGCACCAGCAGGGGCACTACAATGCGGTGCAAAAGCTGCTGTATGTGGGCGTGCTGATATTGGGCGCGCTGCTGGTGCTGTCCGGGTTATCGATCTGGAAACCGGTGCAGTTCAGCCAGCTGGTCGCCCTGTTCGGTGGCTTTGATATTGCCCGCTACGTCCATTTCTTTGCCATGAGCGGCGTGATGCTGTTTGTGGTGGTGCATGTGGTGATGGTGTTGCTGGTGCCGAAAACGCTGCCGGCGATGATCACCGGTGGCCGCAGGGAGACACCCACCGATGAGTGACAAACCCAAAATTATCCTTGAGCCGGATCAGCGCAAACAGCTGGTGAATCTGCAGCGTCGGTTGATCCTGCGATCGGGCCTGACGCTGGGTGCGGTGTCGATGCTGACCGGTTGCAACCTGCAGGACGGCGATCAGGTGGATAAAGCGCTGTGGGCGATGTCGCGCTGGAACGATCGGGTACAGGCCTGGCTGTTCAGCGGCGATAAGCTGGCGCAGACCTACAGCGAAGCGCAGATCACCCGGCCATTCCGCTTCAACGCCTTTTACCCTGAGTACAACGTGCCGGATATCGATATCAGCGACTACCGGCTTGAAGTGTCCGGCAAGGTGGAGAAGAAAGCGCCCTGGACGCTGGATCAGCTAAAGCAGCTGCCGCAGAGTGCGCAGATCACCCGGCTGATCTGTATTGAAGGCTGGAGCGCTATCGGCCAGTGGAGCGGCGTGCCGCTGAAAACCTTCTTACAGCATGTGGGGGCCGATCTGACGGCCAAATACGTCGGCTTTAAGTGTGACGATCGCTACTACTCCAGCCTGGATATGCCCACCGCGCTGCATCCGCAAACCATCCTCGCGTTAGATTTTGACAAAAAGCCGCTGCCGCCGGATTTCGGTTATCCGCTGCGTCTGCGCGCGCCGACTAAGCTCGGATTTAAGAATGCCAAGCATATTGGGGCCATTTTTGTCACCAATGAGAATCCCGGCGGGTACTGGGAGGATCAAGGATACAATTGGTTCAGCGGGATCTAGACCCTGCGTCCTTGACGCCGTGGCGGCGTTAGCTGCAAGAAGCCACCCGAATCACTTACTCATGTAAGCTCATCGGGATGACTTCTTTTGCTGCCTTGCCACAGCGCCAATGACTTGAGTCTGGGCAGGTGGACCCTGCGTCATTGACGCCGATTTTTTCTGGTTTTGAGCTTTTTCTGAACGATTTTTGGGAAAACGGGCGCGTATTGTGGTTAACTACGCGGCTTGTGCGGAGGGGCTCCTTCGCTTTGACGTTCCTGGGTGATGATTTTACCTGGGGATAATCGACCTGCTTTCCGAACTCTGGCGTAACGGTACGGTCTGATTAGCGTTTAAGATCCGTTTTTGTTACACCGGGAAATAGGTTGAATGAATTTTATTAAATCTCTAACACAGCAGAAGCTCTCGCTGATGCTGGCATTTTACATCGGTATCTTTTTGAATATACCGGTGTTTTACCGTCGTTTTGATCCCTTTCTGGCCCAATTTAACGCCATGCAGTGGTTTTCTGCTGCGGTGGAAGTGGTGGCAATCGTCCTGCTGACCTTCTTCCTGATGCGTCTGCTGTCGCTCGGCGGCAAGGTGTTCTGGCGCATTACCGCCACCGCGCTGGTGCTGATTTCGGTCGCCGCCAGCTACTATATGAGCTTCTTTAACGTCGTTATTGGCTACGGCATCGTCGCCTCGGTGATGACCACCGATACCGACCTGTCGAAAGAGGTGATTGGTTACCACTTCGTCCTGTGGATGCTGTCCGTCAGCATCGTGCCGTTAGTGCTGATCTGGTGCAACGCGCTGCGCCTGACCCTGCTTGAGCAGCTGAAAACCCCGGGACACCGCATTAAACCGCTGCTGATCCTGCTGCTGGCCGTCGCGCTGGTCTGGTTGCCGATCCGCTTCCTTGATAAGCAGCAGAACATCAATGAAAAGCTGACCAACGTCGATCTGCCAAGCTATGGCGGCGTGGTGGCGCACTCCTATCTGCCGTCGAACTGGCTGTCGGCGCTGGGGCTGTTTGCCTATACCAGCTACGACGAGAAGATGGACAGCAAGGACCTGCTGGATCCGGCGAAGCAGTTTACCTACACCGCGCCAGCCGGGCTGGACGATACCTATGTGGTATTTGTCATCGGTGAAACCACCCGCTGGGACCATATGGGCATCCTCGGCTATGACCGTGATACCACGCCGAAACTGTCGAAAGAGAAGAACCTGGTGGCATTCCGGGGCGAGTCCTGCGATACCGCCACCAAGCTGTCGCTGCGCTGTATGTTTGTGCGTGAGGGCGGAACCGATGAAGGCCCGGCCCGCACCCTGAAAGAGCAGAACGTCTTCTCGGTACTGAAAGAACTGGGCTTCAGCTCGGAGCTGTTCGCCATGCAGAGCGAAGTGTGGTTCTACAACAACACCAATGCGGATAACTTCGCCTTCCGCGAGCAGATTGGCTCGGAGAAAGAGAATCAGGGCAAATCGGTCGACGATATGCTGCTGGTGCCGGAGCTGAAAAAGTCGCTGGATCGCCACCCTGATGGCAAGCATCTGGTGGTGCTGCATACTAAAGGCTCGCACTACCTCTATTCCCAGCGCTATCCGCGCGAGTTTGCCCGCTATCAGCCTGAATGCATGGGCGTCGACGACACCTGCAGCAAGGCAATGTTGATCAATGCCTTTGATAACTCGGTGCTGTACACCGATACGGTGCTCGACAGCGTGTTCGACCAGCTGCGTGATAAGAAAGCCATCGTCTTCTATGCGGCGGACCACGGCGAATCGATCAGCGAGAACATGCACCTGCACGGCACGCCGCGTCATATGGCACCACCGGAGCAGTTCCGCGTGCCGATGATTGTCTGGGCGTCCGATAAGTATCTGGCAGACCCAACCAATCAGAGCGCCTTTGAACGGCTGAAAGCCCAGCAGCGCGTGGGCAAGACCCATCGCCACGTTGAGCTGTTTGATACCCTGCTCGGTTGCCTCGGCTACACCTCGCCAGACGGCGGCATCAATCAGAAAAACAACTGGTGTGCCGATCCGAAACAGGCCACGGCGACGACAGACGACAAAGCCTGATCGGCTGCAAAACCCCTGCAATTAGCCCGGATCGTTCCGGGCTTTTTTATGCCTGAAATTCCCCACCGCAAAACCGCAGCATAAAATCCTGTTGGCGAAAAATGACTGTTACAAAAATTTGTCCATTTTAAATGGAAAAAAAGTCGCTGAAACCCTTCTGCCGTCTGGTTTCATCCCCTTATTTCGCGCCGCGTTCCGCTTATGACCGATCCCGGGTTGTTGCTGATTTCTTATGCGTCAGTTGCAGCATATTTAGCTGGCTAAGTTGATATAAGCAAAGCGTATCGTTCATAAATAACCCAGTTAGCCGACTAAATTAATCGTTTTTTTTTAGAGCAAATTGCCATGATTAAAGTTGTGGGCATTATCTTTGTGCGGTGAAACTGGCTGCAATCAATCGTTTCCTCTGAAAAACCCCGCAATTGGTTTTTTTTATGTTTGCTTGCTGTTTCTCACACTCTGTGTAAATACCTGACAGTTGTATTGACGTTCCTTGCAACTGTTGACAAATTGATGCCTCAGCGAGACAGGATGCGGATTAGTCTGATGGTTTCTCCCCTGACCGATCCTTTCCTTCTCCAGCGCCGCAAGGCAACGCAAAGACCGCACTAAAAAAATACAGGGTCTTGCGCACGTGCACACAACACCACATCACAATTGGAGCAGAAGCATGCGTATTTCTAAAACAGGGATGCTGAAGGTAGGTCTGAGCCTGATTGCTCTCACCGTTGCCGCTGGCGTCCAGGCTAAAACCCTTGTTTATTGTTCAGAAGGGTCGCCTGAGGGCTTTAACCCACAGCTGTTCACCTCCGGCACCACTTACGATGCCAGCTCAGTTCCGATCTACAACCGTCTGGTTGAATTCAAAATCGGCACCACTGAAATCCAGCCTGGCCTGGCAGAGAAGTGGGAAGTGAGCGAAGACGGTAAAACCTACACCTTCCACCTGCGTAAGGGTGTGAAGTGGCAGACCACCAAAGACTTCAAGCCAACCCGCGATTTCAACGCCGATGACGTGGTGTTCTCCTTCGAGCGTCAGCTCGATAAGAACAACAAGTATCATGGCGTCTCTGGCGGCAGCTACGAATACTTCGAAGGCATGGACATGCCGAAGCTGATCAGCAAAATCGAGAAAGTGGACGACAATACCGTGCGCTTCGTGCTGACCCGTCCTGAGTCTCCGTTCCTGGCCGACCTCGGCATGGACTTCGCCTCCGTGCTGTCGGCTGAATACGCTGACAACATGCTGAAAGCCGGTACCCCGGAAAAAATCGACCTGAACCCGGTCGGTACCGGTCCGTTCCAGCTGGTGCAGTACCAGAAAGACTCCCGCATCCTGTACAAAGCCTTTGACCAGTACTGGGGCACCAAGCCAAAAATCGACCGTCTGGTGTTCTCCATCACCCCGGATGCGTCCGTGCGTTACGCCAAGCTGCAGAAAGGCGAATGCCAGGTGATGCCGTACCCGAACCCGGCTGACATCGCCCGCATGAAGGAAGATAAAAATATCAACCTGATGCAGATGCCAGGCCTGAACGTCGGTTACCTGTCGTTCAACACTGAGAAAAAACCGCTGGATAACCTGAAAGTGCGCCAGGCGCTGATCACGGCCGTTAACAAGCAGGCGATCATCGACGCGGTGTATCAGGGTGCTGGCCAGGCGGCCAAAAACCTGATCCCACCAACCATGTGGGGCTACAACGACGCGGTCAAGGATTACACCTACGACCCGGCGAAAGCGAAAGCGCTGCTAAAAGAAGCGGGTATGCCAGACGGGTTCTCCATCGACCTGTGGGCAATGCCGGTTCAGCGTCCGTACAACCCGAACGCGCGTCGTATGGCTGAAATGATCCAGTCCGACTGGGCGAAAATTGGCGTGAAAGCCAAGATCGTCACCTACGAGTGGGGCGAGTACCTGAAGCGTGCTAAAGCCGGTGAACACCAGACCGTGATGATGGGCTGGACCGGCGATAATGGGGATCCGGATAACTTCTTCGCCACCCTGTTCAGCTGTGCAGCGGCAAAAGACGGTTCCAACTACTCCCGCTGGTGTTACAAGCCGTTTGAAGACCAGATCCAGCCAGCCCGTGCTGAGCCCGATCACAACAAACGTATTGAATACTACAAACAGGCTCAGGTTGTGATGCACGACCAGGCGCCTGCGCTGATTATCGCGCACTCTACGGTGTACGAGCCGGTGAGCAAGAAAGTGACCGGCTACGTGGTTGACCCATTGGGTAAACATCACTTCGAGAACGTTGATATTCAGGAATAGTAAACGGGTGCGCGGTTGAATAACTGCGTTGCGCGGCGCTCGCCACCTTCGACTGGCACGATGCCATGTCTGGGTTGCTGTGCGCCGCGCGCCTTGTTCTTCACTCTGCGCCCGACGGTTATCACCATCTGAAGTCATCATTAATTGAATTCATTCAATCAATGCCAGGTACGGCGCCCTGAAAAGCGTCGCGGCGGAGAATATCCGCGGCAAGATGTGAGCAAATATAATCTCTCGGGCTACGAGCCTGCGGGAACCAAAAGAGAATCCGGAATATGCTGCAGTTCATACTCCGACGTTTGGGACTTGTCATCCCAACGTTTATTGGTATCACCCTGTTAACCTTCGCGTTTGTCCATATGATCCCGGGCGATCCGGTGCTGATTATGGCCGGCGAACGCGGAATGTCTCCTGAACGTCACGCGCAGCTTCTGGCCCAGATGGGTCTGGATAAGCCGCTGTGGCAACAATATGTCTCCTACGTCTATGGCGTGCTCCATGGCGATTTAGGCATTTCACTGAAAAGCCGCATCCCGGTCTGGCAGGAATTCGTTCCGCGCTTTAAAGCGACGCTGGAACTGGGCATCTGCGCGATGATTTTTGCCGTGGCTGTCGGCATCCCTGCCGGGGTACTGGCTGCGGTTAAACGCGGTTCCATCTTCGATCATACCGTGGTCGGCATCTCGCTGACCGGTTACTCCATGCCGATTTTCTGGTGGGGAATGATGATGATCATGCTGGTGTCGGTGCACTGGAACCTGACCCCGGTCGCGGGGCGAATAGGCGATACGGTGTTCCTCGACGACAGTCAGCCGCTAACCGGTTTTATGCTGATTGATACCCTGATCTGGGGCGAACCGGGCGACTTCAAAGACGCCGTAATGCATATGATCCTGCCGGCCATCGTGCTGGGGACCATTCCGCTGGCGGTGATCGTCCGTATGACGCGTTCGGCGATGCTGGAAGTGTTAGGTGAAGACTACATCCGTACCGCGCGCGCCAAAGGGCTGACGCGGATGCGGGTGATTGTGGTCCATGCGCTGCGCAATGCGATGCTGCCGGTGGTGACCGTGATCGGGTTGCAGGTGGGCACGCTGCTGGCGGGCGCCATCCTGACCGAAACCATCTTCTCCTGGCCGGGTCTGGGCCGCTGGCTGATCGATGCGCTTCAGCGTCGTGACTATCCGGTGGTGCAGGGCGGCGTGCTGATGGTGGCCATCCTGATTATCGCGGTCAACCTGCTGGTTGATGTGCTCTATGGCGTGGTTAACCCGCGCATTCGCCACAAGAAATAAGGGGACGAGGATATGTCTGCACTCGATCCAGGCAGCGTGAGCGCTGCCCCAAAGCCCATGACCCCGTTACAGGAGTTCTGGCACTACTTTAAGCGTAACAAAGGCGCGGTGATCGGCCTGGTTTACGTGGTTCTGATGTTCCTGATTGCGATCTTTGCCAACGTGCTGGCGCCGCATGCGCCGTCTGAACAGTTCCGCGATGCGTTGCTGCATCCGCCGGCCTGGCAGGATGGCGGCAGCTGGAAGTTTATTCTCGGTACCGATGACGTGGGCCGCGATGTGCTTTCCCGTCTGATGTACGGTGCCCGCCTGTCGCTGCTGGTCGGCTGTCTGGTGGTGGTGCTGTCGCTGATCCTCGGCGTGATTTTCGGTCTGATCGCCGGTTACGTCGGCGGTGTCACCGACAACGTGATTATGCGTCTGGTCGATATCATGCTGGCGCTGCCAAGCCTGCTGCTGGCGTTGGTGCTGGTGGCAATCTTCGGGCCGTCGATCGTCAATGCCTCCATCGCGCTGACCTTCGTGGCCCTGCCGCACTATATTCGTCTGACCCGCGCCGCGGTGCTGGTGGAAGTGAACCGCGATTATGTCACCGCTTCCAACGTGGCCGGCGCTGGCCCGATCCGCCAGATGTTTATCAACATTTTACCAAACTGCCTGGCACCGCTGATCGTGCAGGCGTCTCTGGGCTTCTCCAACGCGATCCTCGATATGGCCGCGCTGGGCTTCCTGGGTATGGGTGCGCAGCCACCAACACCGGAGTGGGGCACCATGCTCTCCGACGTGTTGCAGTATGCGCAAAGTGCCTGGTGGGTGGTCACCTTCCCTGGTGTCGCGATCCTGCTGACCGTACTGGCATTTAACCTGATGGGCGACGGATTGCGTGACGCCCTCGACCCGAAACTCAAGCAGTAGAGGCACCAGATGGCACTATTCACTGTAGACAAACTGTCGGTGCATTTCGGCGACGAGAAGGCACCGTTTAAAGCGGTCGATCGCATCAGCTATCAGGTCGAGCAGGGCCAGGTGGTCGGCATCGTCGGCGAATCCGGCTCCGGTAAATCCGTCAGCTCGCTGGCGATCATGGGGCTGATCGATTATCCCGGCAAAGTGATGGCGGAAAAGCTGGAGTTTAACCAGCGCGACCTGAAACGCATCTCCGAGAAAGAGCGCCGCCAGCTGGTGGGCTCGGAAGTGGCGATGATTTTCCAGGATCCAATGACCAGCCTGAATCCGTGTTACACCGTGGGCTTCCAGATTATGGAAGCGATCAAGGTGCATCAGGGCGGCAACAAGAAAACCCGTCGCCAGCGTGCGATTGACCTGCTTAACCAGGTCGGCATCCCCGATCCGTCGTCGCGTCTGGATGTCTATCCGCACCAGCTTTCGGGCGGGATGAGCCAGCGCGTGATGATTGCGATGGCCATCGCCTGTCGGCCAAAACTGCTGATTGCCGATGAGCCCACCACCGCGCTGGATGTGACCATTCAGGCGCAGATCATCGAGCTGCTGCTTGAGCTGCAACAGCAGGAGAACATGGCGCTGATCCTGATCACTCACGATCTGGCGCTGGTGGCCGAAGCCGCGCACCACATCATCGTGATGTATGCCGGGCAGGTGGTGGAAACCGGTAAGGCCGTTGATATCTTCAAATCGCCACGCCATCCGTACACTCAGGCGCTGCTGCGTGCGCTGCCGGAGTTTGCCGCTGACAAGGCGCGTCTGGCGTCACTGCCGGGCGTGGTGCCGGGCAAATATGACCGTCCGCAGGGCTGTCTGCTGAACCCGCGTTGCCCGTATGCCAACGACCGCTGCCGGGTTGAAGAACCTGAATTACGTGATATTCCGGGGCGTCAGTCCAAATGTCATTACCCTCTGGATGATGCCGGGAGACCAACTTATGAAGCCTGAACATAACTCTGCGCTGCTGATGCAGGCGATCGATCTGAAAAAGCATTACCCGGTGAAGAAAGGGCTGTTTGGTCAGGAGCGTCTGGTGAAGGCGCTGGACGGCGTCTCCTTTAATCTGGAGCGCGGCAAAACGCTGGCGGTGGTAGGCGAGTCAGGCTGTGGTAAATCCACGCTGGGCCGTTTACTGACCATGATTGAAACGCCGACCGAAGGCCAGCTGTTCTATCAGGGACAGGATTTGCTGAAGCACGATCCGGCGGCCCAGAAGCTGCGCCGCCAGAAAATTCAGATCGTCTTCCAGAACCCCTACGGCTCGCTGAACCCGCGTAAAAAGGTCAGCCAGATCCTTGAAGAGCCGCTGCTGATTAACACCAGCCTGAGCAAAGCCGAGCGCCGCGAGAAAACCCTGGCGATGATGGCCAAGGTCGGCCTGAAAACCGAGCATTACGATCGCTATCCGCATATGTTCTCCGGCGGTCAGCGTCAGCGTATTGCCATCGCCCGTGGCCTGATGCTGGATCCGGACGTGCTGATTGCCGATGAACCGGTATCGGCGCTGGACGTGTCGGTGCGCGCGCAGGTGCTGAACCTGATGATGGATCTGCAACAGGAGCTGGGGCTGTCATACGTGTTTATTTCCCACGACCTGTCGGTGGTGGAGCATATCGCGGATGAAGTGATGGTGATGTATCTGGGACGCTGCGTGGAGCGGGGCAGTAAAGAAGCGATCTTTGCGAACCCACGCCATCCGTACACCCAGGCGCTGCTGTCTGCGACGCCACGTCTGAACCCGGACGAGCGTCGCGAACGCATCAAGCTGACCGGCGAGCTGCCAAGCCCGCTGAATCCGCCGCCGGGCTGCGCGTTTAACGCCCGTTGCCGCCGCCGTTTTGGTCCCTGCACCCAGCTGCAACCGCAGCTCAAGCAGTATGGCGACCAGCAGATAGCCTGCTTCGCCGTCGATCAGGATGAAGGTCAACCGGTCGGTAACTGAGGTCCGGCCATAAGCGAGAAGGGCGAATCATCGATTCGCCCTTTTTTTATCTGTGCGTAGCAGACGAATTTATAAGAGAAATAAGGCGTGAGTAGCGATTGCTCAGGCGATTGCGCTTAGGACCAATGGTCAGTTCAAAAGGCTGGGAGGAACAGGACCACCGGATAAAGTAGGGGTTCAGGGCCAGTCAAAGGTGACTTATGTCAAATTTCACCGCTTGCCAGCATAAACTTTGATTACTTCCCCTAACGTATTGCTAAACTCAAAGAAGTTGGCTATTTCCTCTTATCATTCATTGTCTTTTAATCGTCATTCTATTTAATTAACCTGACGAAATTATTTAATTAAGGCAAATAATAACAAAGTTGATTGATAGCCTGCGCAATCATTTATTTTATTTATCCTGAAGAGTTAATTAATCATTCTTCTGCACCCTGACTGGCGATAAGAATAATCTGATGCATATAAACATTGTATGGTATATTGCCGCGAAATCCCCCCACTCTCCGCGATCATTCCCATGAAAAGTTATGATGACCTGCAGCGTTTTAAAGAAAAAACGCAAACAAACCATATCGAATTCAAGGACATGTCTGAACAGACGAAGAATTCAGACAGTGCCAATTGGGCGATCATCAAACAGTTAATGAATGATGGCGCAGAGTCGGCTTTAGGCAACGGTCAGCGTATCGATGTGCCTGCGCCGCAACCGATTGCCGAAGACAGCCTGGATGCCCTGCTGGGACAAGCCGCGCAGCCAGTGCAGCCGGTTCAGCAGCCAAAACCACAGCACCAGCCGCCTACGCACGCGCCGTCGCACAGCGTGGCGCCGCTCGTGGCGAAACCGGCGGCAGCGCAGATTGGTGGCTCCTTGCTGGACAGCATATCCGCGTCGCTGAAGCCTGCGCCGGTGGCGGAACCTGCACCTGCACCTGAGCCTCAGGCCGTGAACCCGTTTAATGAGGCGCAGAACCCGCTGGCGTCAGCTCAGCCGGCCTTTGCCGCCGCCGCACCAGCTTCTCAGCCGGCCTTCGCCACCCCAGCCGCCGCCGCACCAGCTGCTCAGCCAGCCCCGGCCGCGTCACCGCTGATGGCGTCCCTGTCCTCGCTGCCCACCGCTGCGCCCGTGCAGACTGCACCGGCTCGTCAGCCCGCAGCCCCGGTGCAACCGGCTGCCGATCTGCCGCGCTTTAAGCAGCTGTTCAGCACCGCGCCGGAGCCGTCAGTGACCTCTTTATCGAAAGATACTTTGCTGCAACCTCTGCTGGAGAGAATTGCCTCATGCCGTTAGTTTGTGTTTGTTCTCCCAAAGGGGGCGTGGGTAAAACCACGCTGGCGGCCAACCTCGCCTATTCCCTCGCCCGTGGCGGCAGCAAAGTGCTGGCCATCGACTTTGATGTGCAGAACGCCCTGCGTCTGCATTTTGGCGTGCCGTTGTCAGACGGGCGGGGTTACGTGGCGAAATCGTCCGAATCACCCGACTGGAGCCAGTCTATTTTAACCACCGGCGGCAACATCTTTGTGATGCCGTATGGTGACGTGACTGAACAGCAGCGTGTTGAATTTGAAGATAATTTATCCCGCGACCCGAACTTCCTCGCACGGGGTTTACATACCGTCCTCAACTACCCAGGCCTGGTGATTGTCGCTGATTTTCCGCCAGGACCGGGTCCAGCCCTAAAGGCAATGACCGATCTTGCCGATTTACACCTTGTGGTGATGCTGGCGGATACCGCTTCGCTGTCACTGCTGCCGCAAATCGAAAACGAAAAAATGATTGGCGCTGCGCTGAATCAGCGTTCAGGACACTTCTTTGTGCTGAACCAGAGTGACAGCCGCCGCAACATCAGTCGTGACGTAACGGCCTTTATGCAACAGCGACTGGGCGACCGGTTGTTGGGTGTGGTGAATCGCGATGAGAGCGTGGCGGAAGCCAATGCCTCGCAGCAGTCCATCTTTGATTTCAGCCCTGTTTCGGCGGCGGCCTTTGATATTGAGATCGTCAGCAAGCGTATTGCTGCGCTGCTGGATATCAAGGTCGGCGACGGTGAAATGCAGGCGCCGCTGAGATCGCGCTAATCGACGGCGCAGCCGTCGGGTATGGATGCCTGAAACACCGCAGTGCGCCCGCGCTGCGGTAAAAAATAATAGTCTCGTTTTCAGGATGACTTATGAAAAAAGTCCTGTATTACCTGTTGCTGCTGGTATTATTCCCGCTCGCCGCAGTGATTGTGATCACCCCAATGGACAGCCAGAAGCAGTATATTTTTGGTCTGATTTCTATTGCCATTCTTTTTGTTATGGGCTTCAGTAAAAGCCGCAAAATTTCTATGGTAATGGTGTTCCTGTCGGCATTAATGTCGACGCGCTATATATACTGGCGTGCGACGGAAACCCTCTCATTCAATTCCGAAGTGGAAGCGATCTTAGGCATCGGCTTATTTATTGCCGAAGTGTATGTCTGGCTGATCCTGATCCTCGGCTACCTGCAAACATCATGGCCGCTTAAGAGAACCATCGAGCCGATGCCGGAAGACGTCAGCTTATGGCCGACCGTCGACATCTACGTGCCGAGCTATAACGAAAGCCTCGATGTGGTGCGCGATACCGTGCTCGCTGCCCAGTGCATCGACTACCCACGCGACAAAATCAAAATCTACCTGCTGGATGACGGCAAGCGTAGCGAATTTGCGGTGTTTGCCGCCGATGCGGGCGTGGGCTACATCACCCGTGACGATAACCGCCACGCCAAAGCCGGTAACCTGAACCACGCGATGCGCATTACCAAAGGCGAGCTGATTACCGTCTTTGACTGCGACCACGTCGCCACCCGCGCCTTCCTGCAGGCCACCGTGGCACCGTTCCTGAAAGACCCGAAACTGGCCCTGTTACAGACGCCGCACTACTTCTATTCGCCGGACCCATTTGAGCGCAACCTGAAAGCCGCGCGCGATATCCCGAACGAAGGCGCGCTGTTCTATGGCCCGGTACAGCAGGGTAACGACAACTGGAATGCCACCTTCTTCTGCGGCTCCTGTGCGGTGATCCGCCGGTCTGCGCTGGAAGAGATCGGCGGCTTTGCCACCGAAACCGTGACCGAAGATGCGCACACCGCACTGAAAATGCAGCGTCTGGGCTGGAAGTCCGCCTTCCTGGCGCTGCCGCTGGCGGCGGGCCTGGCCACCGAACGTCTGGGTCTGCACATCATTCAGCGTACCCGCTGGGCGCGTGGCATGACGCAGATTTTCCGCGTGGATAACCCGCTGCTGGGCCGTGGCCTGAAGTGGCAGCAACGTCTGTGCTACCTGAACGCCATGCTGCACTTCCAGTTTGGTCTGCCGCGCGTAATCTTCCTGACCGCGCCGCTGGCGTATCTGCTGTTCAACCTGAACATCATTCACTCCTCAGCCAGCCTGATTTTCGCCTACGTATTGCCGCATCTGGTGATGTCGCTGTACGTCAACTCCCGCATGAACGGCCGCTTCCGCGCCACCTTCTGGGGGGAAATCTACGAAACGGTGATGGCCTTCCACCTGGTTATCCCAACCCTCCTGACGATGATTTCGCCGAAGCACGGCAAGTTCAACGTAACGGATAAGGGCGGCCTGCTGGACGTTGGCTTCTTCGACTTCAACATCGTGCGTCCACACGTAATCTGTGCCGCGCTGCTGACGATTGGCGTGGTGAGCGGCATTGTCCGTGCCGTGGCGCATGACTACTTCGGCGTGGATCCTTACGTCATCGCCCTCAACGTCGGCTGGGCGATGTTCAGCCTGATCATCCTGATGGCGGCGATTGCCGTGGCGCGCGAAACCAAACAGACGCGTAAAACCATCCGTATCGAGGTGAATATTCCGGTGGTGCTGCACTACGCCAGCGGCATCTCTTCACGCACCACCACGGTGGATCTGTCGATGGGTGGCGCACAGGTTAACGCGCCGGATGACCGTCATGAAAATGATGAAATCGAAGCCATCGACCTGATGTTGCAGTCCGGCACTATCTCGATTCCGGTGAGCATTATGGGCTCGGACAACGGGGTGATCCGCCTGATGTTTGATGAGATCCCGTTATCACGCCGCCGCGAACTGGTGCGCGTGGTGCTCTCGCGCGCCGACGCCTGGATCAAGCCAGAAGGCGAGAAGGACAAACCGTTCCGCTCGCTGATTACCATTATCCGTACCGTATTTGAATTGTTCTGGCTGACCTGGAAAGATCGTCGTGCGAAGCGTCATCGTCAGGCCGTGAAGGAAGAGGATGGCGTGGCATGAAGCGACTGATATTACCTGCGCTCTGTTTTACCGGGGTCCTGACCCTGAGCAGCGTCTGGGCCGCGCCGGAAAGCGTGACCCAGGACAGCAATGCGTTGTCCCAGATCCCACCGCCGGCCGATGTAGGCCAGCAGACCGGCAGCACTCCGGGCTATTCGGCACAGATGAACCAGGCAACCGGCACGGCCTCTCAGATGAGCCAGCCCGCCGCCGATCCGGCCGCGCAGCCCGATGCTGCCCAGCCGGCACCGGGCACGGCGGACAGCGCAGCGACCAGGCAGCCGGATCCGGCCACCGGTCTGCCGGCGGGCCTGCCGCCGCTGCCCGCGCCGGTGGTTTCCGCCCCGGCGCAGCCCGTGTTGCTGAATCAGCCGCTGACCAGCACCGTGTCGGTCGGCCAGATGGGCCAGACCAACGGCATTCTGTTGACCGGCGGTCAGCTGCAGTCCGGTATCGTCTTCACGTTGCCAACGGATGAAGTGATCACTAACGCCCGTCTGAACCTGTCACTGAAGGTCTCTCAGGCGCTGGCCGCCCGTAACACCTCGCTGCAGCTGATGCTCAACGGTCAGCCGCTGGGCACGCTGCCGTTAAGCGCCTCAGACAGCGCCAGCGAAGATTATCAGCTGGATATTCCCGCCGCGATGGTGGTCTCCAGCAACAACCTGAGCTTCAAGATTAACGATGCCGATCAGCTGCTGTGCGAGCGCGACAGCGCCAGTCAGTATCAGGTCACCATCCTGCCGAAAACCACCCTGTCGCTGGAAGGCCAGCAGCTGAATATCGGTAACACGCTGCGCAACTTCCCGCGCCCGTTTATCGATCCGCTGCGCATGACCCCTTCGGTGGTGCCGATGGTGTTTGGCGATGCGGTGTCGCCGGGTGAAGTCAGCGCGGCGGCAATTGTCTCCTCGTGGATGGGTATCCAGACCGATTACCGTGGCATCAGCTTCCCGGTGCTGCGTAACGAGCTGCCAGAGAAAAACGGCATCCTGTTTGCTCATCCGGGCGAAATGGTGGCGGGCGTGGCGATCCCACGCGTGACCGGCCCGAGCCTGCAGGTGATCGATAACCCGGTGAACCCGGTTTACAAGCTGATGCTGGTGATCGGTAAGGACGATGACGCGCTGCGTCAGGCGGCCTGGCGTCTGACGCAGCCGCTGAGCGTCGACGTGCCGTCGCTGGCGGTGGCTGCGCAGAATATCCCGGTCAGCAAGCCGTACGACGCGCCGCGTTGGATCAACACCGATCGTCCGGTTCGCCTCAGCGATCTGCTGCGTAAAGATCAAAGCATGACCACCACCGGGATCTGGCATGACGCGCTGCGGGTGAACTTCCGCGCCGCGCCGGACCTGTTCCTGTGGGATGGCGACACCCTGCCGGTGAAGCTGAACTACCGTTTCCCGTCGGAAAGCTGGATTGATGAGGACAAATCGTTCTTAAACGTCGGGCTGAACGGCACCTTCCTGCGTAACCTGACCGTCAACAAGGTCGGCCTGCTGGAAAGCGTCTGGCACCGTCTGGGCGGCGATGCGCGTCAGGAAAACTACACCCTGAAGCTCGACCCGTACCTGATTTACGGTGACAACCAGCTGCAGCTGTACTTCAACATCAAGCCGAAGGCCGATGCGCCGTGCAGCGTGTTAAGCAACAACAATATCAAGAGCCGGATCGAAGACGACTCCTATATTGACCTGAGCCACACGCGTCACTTTACGCTGCTGCCGAACCTGTCGTATTTCGTCGGTGCGGCCTTCCCGTTCACCCGTTTTGCCGACTACTCGCAGACCGTGTTGATGCTGCCGTCCTCGCCAAGCAATGCTGAAATCAGCACCCTGCTGGATATGGCCGGACGCTCGGGCAATGCCACCGGCGTGGCGTTAAGCCACAACAGCGTGATGTTTGGTATTCCGGCGGGCGGAACCTCGCTGGGACGCCTGAAGAACAGCGATGTGCTGGCGGTTTCGACCCTGTCGCAGACGGCCTTCAACCAGTCGATGTTGCAGGGCACGCCGTACGATGTGAACGGCCACACCCTCGGCGTTAAAGAGCCGACGCTGCTGGATAACCTGCGCGGCTGGCTGACCGGTGACTGGTACCGCCAGGCGGTGGATGCGGATCGCTACTTCTCGTCGAACGAAGACTGGCGCGGCTTTATCAGCTACAGCTCGCCGTGGAACAGTTCACGGGTGGTGGTGATGACCGTCGCCACCGACGATGCCCAGCTTTCCCGCCTGCATCACGACCTGACGTCGCCGCGCATTAACGCCGGCATCCGGGGCGATACGGCGATCATCACCGATGAGAACGGTATCCGCAGCTTCCGCGTCGGCGCGCAGTTCCCGAGCGGCCAGATGCCGTGGTACATGATGGTGATCTGGTATGCCAACCAGCATGCGGTGGTGTTAGCCCTGCTGGCGCTGTTGTTCTCTGTGCTGGTGGGCCTGAGCACCGTTGTGCTGCTGAAGCGCCACGCCTGGAAGCGACTGAACCCGCAACATGATTCCGATTCCTCTGGCGAGAAGAAGTAACCGACATGATGAAAATAAAAACACTGACCGCCAGACTTCGTCAGCATTGGGTTCCCGGCATGACGCTGGCTGCCTCTGCGCTGGTTTTCCCGGCGCTGGCAGCGGAGAACAACCCGGCCATCCAGGCGCTGTTCGATCAGGCCAATTACTGGCACCAGAAGGCCCATGACGAGCTGGCCCGCGATGCGCTGAACAAAGTGCTGATGGTCGACAGCAGCAACACTCAGGCCATTTACCTGATGGCGCTGTGGGCACAGCAGAGCGGTGACAGCGCGACGGCCAGCAAATGGCGCACGCGTCTGAGCCAGGTCTCGCCGGATGATGCGCATCTGGTGGAGCTGGACCAGGCCCGTCAGCTGCAGTCGATCCCGGCGGCGCAGCTGTCGCTGGCCCGTCAGCAGGCCCGCAGCGGCAATATCTCGGCGTCGCTGCAAACCTGGCGCAACACCTTCAGCGGCAACGAGCCGCCGGCCAGCGTGGCGGCAGAATATTACCTGACCATGGCGGGCGACCGTTCGCTGCTGCCGCAGGCGATTGATAACCTGCGTCAGTTCTCGGCGCAAAATCCGCAGGATAACGGCGCGAAGCTGGCGCTGGGCAAGGCGCTGACCTACCAGGAATCCACCCGCCGCGAAGGTCTGCAAACGCTGGCCGGCATGGCGGATGGCAACCAGGATGCGGACCGCTCGCTGCGTCAGGGCCTGTTATGGCTCGGTCCGCAGCCGGCCGATGCCCCGCTGTACCAGAACTATCAGCAGCGTCACCCGCAGGATCGCGCGGTAATGGACTATTACCGTAAGAACGCCGGCGGCGCCGAGAAAGGCCAGGGCTTTACCGCGCTGAACAGCGGTGACGTCTCCGGCGCACAGTCTGCCTTTAATCAGGTGCTGCAGGCCAACCCGGAAGATGCCGATGCGCTGGCGGGTCTCGGCTATGTCGCCCAGCGTAACGGCAACTATGCCGCGGCGGCGGACTATCTCGATCGTGCCGCGAAGCAGGGCGGTGAAAACAGCCAGCAGCGCATGACCCAGGCCGCCGACGCCCGTTTCTATGCCCAGCTTGCCACCGCGCAGCAGGCGATGAAGGCCGGGAATACCGCGCAGGCGCTCAGCCTCAGTGAACCCCTGACCCAGGCCGACGGCGAAAAAGGCGTGTCGGCGAAGCTGTTCCGCGCCGATGTGCAGCGCCGCAGCAACCAGCTCGACGCCGCGGAGCAGACCTACCGCTCGGTGATCCAGAGCGACCCGGACAACCGTCCGGCGAAAGAAGGGCTGTTCTACGTGCTGCGTCAGCAGAACCGTGGCGCAGAAGCCAATACGCTGCTGTCGTCTCTGCCGGAAAGCGTGCGCGAAAGCGTGACGCCGAAACCGGCGGTGACCAGCGATCCGGTGCGCCGTCAGGCGAAGCAGGCGCTGGCGGCAGGCAATACCCAGCAGGCGATTGCCATTCTGCAACAGGGCACTCAGCGCTTCCCAACCGATCCCTGGCTTCGCCTCGATCTGGCGCGCATTTACCAGCAGCAGGGCAACACCA
This sequence comes from Erwinia billingiae Eb661, assembly GCF_000196615.1. Taxonomy (NCBI): domain Bacteria; kingdom Pseudomonadati; phylum Pseudomonadota; class Gammaproteobacteria; order Enterobacterales; family Erwiniaceae; genus Erwinia; species Erwinia billingiae. The sequence goes on along the minus strand of NC_014306.1, from coordinate 4,883,761 downwards.
GCCTGGCGGCGGGCATCATGCAGCCGGCGTTCCGTAACGGCGCAAGCAATAACGAAATTTACGCCGGCGCCCTGTTTGCCAGCGAAAGCGGGGCCTGGCAGCAGGTGCAGACGCTGATCGCCCGTATTCCTGCCCGCAGTCAGAGCAGCGAAATGCGCGAGCTGTCGCGCAGGGCTAACTTCAATCTGCAGATGGCGGTGGCGCAGCAGTATCTGGCGCAGGGCTCGAATGCCGCGGCGGCGAACACCCTGAAAGCGCTGGCGGTGAACCCACCGGAGAACCCGGCCGATGCGGGTAACCTGGCGAAAGGGCTGGCCGATGCCGGCGATCTGTCGACGGCGGTAACCGTGGTACGCAACAATATGCAGCGCGGCGTGCAGGGCAATGCCGGCGATTATGCCGCGCAGGTGGCGGTGCTGAACCAGGCCGGGCTGAGCGGCGAAGCGCAGCGCTTCCTCAGCAACCCGGAACTGCAGTCGCGCAGCACGCAAACCCAGCTGGCAGGCATTCAGAACGGCTACGTGATCAACGAAGCCGACCGTCTGCGGAATCAGAAGCAGTATGCCGCGGCCTATGACAAGCTGATCGGCGCGTTGCAGCGCGATCCGCAGAACACCGATTTGATGTTTGCCATGGGCCGTCTCTATCAGTCCGGCAAAATGAACAAAGAAGCGGGCGTGGTGTATGACTACCTGATGACCCGCGACACGCCAACCCAGGATGCCCGCGTTGGCGCGATTGACGTGGCGCTGGCCAGTCACGATCTGCCAAAGGCAAAAGGCCTGGTGGCCGGACTGCGTGGCGAGCAAACCCCGGAGCGCCTGCTGCTTATGGCGCGCGTGGCGGAAGCCGATGGCGACCATCAGCAGGCGCTGGCGTATCTGCGCACCGCGCGCGGCAAGATGATCGGCCTGGAAGGCGCCTCAAGCGGCTCCAACCCGGCAATCGGCGGCCTGGCGCTGGCAGACAATCCGTTTATCAACCGCACCACGCCATCGCAGCGTCGTTCCCCTTCGGCGTATGGCGCGGTGATGCCATGGCAGAACGCCCCGGCGGGCAGCAGCGATGCAGCGATGCAAACCGCCAGTGTGGACGTGCCGTCGCAGCAGAGCCAGACGCTGCATCAGATCGATACCATGATGGACGATTTGCAGGAGCGCACCGGCACCTGGGCACAGGGCGGCGTACAGGTCAGAGGGCGTGATGGCGAATCCGGCCTCAGTAAGCTGACCGAAGCCAAAGCGCCGTTGACCTGGTCAACGGTGCCGTATGGCGACACCCGTTTCGACTTCACCTTAACGCCGGTGACCCTCAGCGCGGGCAGTGCCAACAGTTCGGCCACGCCGCGCTTTGGTACCCAGGCGCTGGAGCAGGGCCGCAGCGCGCAGGCCAACAACGTGCTGCCGTCGGAAGTGAAGCTGGATTCACCGGGATCGCAGAACGCCTCCGGGGTTGAAGTGAACCTCGGCCTGACCAACGACAACTTCAAAATTGACCTCGGCTCGACGCCATTGGGCCAGGATCTCAGCACGCTGGTGGGCGGCATTCAGTGGTCACCGAAGCTGACCGATTACCTGACGCTGATCCTGACCGGTGAACGCCGTTCGGTCACCGACAGCCTGCTCTCTTATGTCGGCGTTGAAGACAAGCTGAGTGGCAAGCGCTGGGGCCGCGTGACCAAAAACGGCGGCGATGCGCTGTTAAGCTACGACAACGGCGACGCCGGTTTCTACTTCGGCGCGGGCGGTTACAGCTATCTCGGTGAGAACGTTGAAAGCAACCAGAGCATCATGGGCCAGGCGGGCGCCTACGTGCGTCCGTTCCATGACGACAGCAGCGAGCTGAAAACCGGTATCAGCATGAGCTGGATGGATTTCTCGAAAAACCTCAGCTACTACACCTACGGCCAGGGCGGTTACTTCAGCCCGCAGAACTTTGTTGCGGTGTCGTTCCCGGTTGACTGGAGCAAGAACTACGACGATCTGAAGGTGAAGGTCGGCGGCTCGGTGGGTTATCAGTCCTACTCGCAGGATCGCAGCGCCTACTTCCCAACGGATCCGGATAAACAGGCGCAGCTGGAAAGCTATTACAATGCGGGCTACGCCACCGAGGCCTATTACGAAGGCGGCAGCAAAAACGGCATTGGCTATAATCTGCACGCCGGTGCGGATTACAAGGTGAATAAAGACGTCACCATTGGCGGCCAGCTGGGCTACGACACCTTCGGTGATTACAACGAAAGCAGCGCGAAACTCTATTTCCGCTATATGCTCGGGGACAAATAAGAATGACTGACCTTCAGGACCGTACGCTGCACTACTATCGTCAGCAGCAGTATCAGCCAGGCTGGTTCGACTTACTGAGCGTGATGATCAACGGCATGCTGCGCAATGCCGGAGAGCGTGAGAGTCACGCCTTCCTGCAGCAAATGGGTGACACGCTGGCAGCGCGCTATCCGCTGGGCGCGGCAAATACCGTGGCGGATCTGGAAAGCCAGATCAACGCGGTGCTGGCGCAGTTTAACTGGGGCTTTGTTGATGTGCAGCCGCGCGAGAATTCGATGGTGATCTCGCATATGGCGCTGCCGCCGGGCGACGGGCAGATTGAAGCCCGTCAGTGGCGTCAGGCGCTGGGCGCGGTGCTGCTGGGCTTATACGCCCGCTGGCTACGCGATCAGGGCGGCAACCAGGCCGTTCCGCTGGTGTGCGAAGAAACCGACAGCGAAGCCACGCTGAATTTCCGTTATCAGAGGTGAGGAAGATAATGATGTCTCTGCTCAGGGCGAGCCTGATGATCATTGCGATGATGGTGGGCTGCGCGCAGGCCACCGCGTCAGACGGTTGGAGCACCTTTAAAGGGCGCTTTATGACCGAAGACGGCCGCATTCAGGATACCGGCAACAACAACGTCAGCCATACCGAAGGGCAGGGCTACGCGATGTTGATGGCGGTCTGGTACAACGATCGCGGCAGCTTCGACAGCCTGTGGCGCTGGACCCAGCAGCACCTGAAGAACCCGCAAAATGGCCTGTTCTACTGGAAATACAATCCAGCCGCCGCCGATCCGGTGATGGACAAGAACAATGCCTCCGACGGCGATGTGCTGATCGCCTGGGCGCTGCTGAAGGCCGGACAGAAGTGGCAGGATCAGGCGTATTTGCAGGCATCCGACCGCATTCAGAAGGCGATTGTTGACCGCGAAGTGATCACCTTTGGTGGCCAGACCGTGATGCTGCCTGGCGTGCAGGGCTTTAATAAAACCAGCTACGTGGTGCTGAACCCGTCCTATTTCCTGTTCCCGGCGTGGCGTGATTTTGCCGCGCGCAGTCATCTGAAAGTCTGGACCAACCTGATCGACAGCGGGATGGATCTGCTGGGCAAGATGCGCTTTGGCGATGCCGGCCTGCCGGTTGACTGGGTGGCGCTGAACGCCGACGGCACGGTGGCACCGGCCACCGCCTGGCCGCCGCGCTTTAGCTATGACGCGATCCGCGTGCCGCTGTATGTCTACTGGTATGACGCGCAAAGTCTGCAGCTGGTGCCTTTCCAGCGTTACTGGATGAGCTTCTCCCGGCTGCAAACCCCGGCGTGGATTGACGTGATGAGCAATAACAAAGCGCCTTACAATATGGCCGGTGGTCTGCTGGCGGTGCGCGATTTGACGCTGAATCAGAGCGGCTATCTGACAGACCAGCTGGATGCCAAAGAGGATTACTTCTCCTCCAGCCTGCATCTGCTGGCCTGGCTGGCGCTGAAAGACCACTAGTCTGCTCCGCAGGCAATAAAAAACCCGCCTGCTCAAACGGTTGAGCAGGCGGGTTTTTTTTAACAATCAGTTCGGGTACGCCACCCAATCCCCGCCGTTCAGCCGGATCCACGGCTTGCCCTGATAGATCATCACCACCGCGTTATCGTTCTCCGACACCACCGGCGTCTGCGGCAGGTTGGCGGTAAGCGTCGCCAGATTCAGCTGAGGGTTGCTGAACACCTGACCATCCACCGCACGGGAAACCAGTTCGGAAATGGCCTGCAGGCTGGTTGGCGTAGAGACGTCCACGGCCTGGGCCGGATGAGGCGCTTTCATGCCGACAAACTTAATGCCGACCGGCACATGAGTAATCGACGGGCTGGGAATATCCCGCAGGCCGGACATCTGCATTTTGTCGCCTTCCAGCGCCGCGCCGTGCTCCGGCACCACGATCACCATCACCCGACGGCCGGATTTATCCAGATTGGTCAGGAAAGTATCCAGCTGATCGAAGAGCATTTTCGCGCGCGGCTGCCAGGCGGCGGTTTTGCTGCTGCCCAGTTCGCGAGTGCCGTCATGCAATGGGATCAGGTTATAGAAAGTGGCGCTGCGCGGATCGGCACTTTTCTGCCGCTCATCCAGCCAGCGCTGCATCACCTCGCCATCGTTTAATACCGGCGAGCTGTCGAAGGAGCTGAGCTCCGGTCTGATCCCGGCCTGCGACATCAGCGGTGCCTTCAGATTGCCCTCTTCACGCAGTTCCTGCAGATAGTTACCGAACACGCCGGTATGGTCCATCATCAGCTGCTGCTTAAAGCCGAGGCTGGCCAGATTGTCGAACAGATAGCAGCGTCCATCGGTCGGTTTATACAGATCGCTGTGCGAGCTCTGGCCGCAGCTGGCGCGCAACAGGCGGATGCCCGCCGGACCGCTGTAACCGGTCGCCGAATTGTAGTTGCTCAGCATAATATCGAAGTGCTTCCACAGCGGGTGATCGCGCAGCTGCGCCGCATCCAGATCGGACCACGCCAGCGAACAGATATTAATCACCAGAATATCGAACGGCGCCGCTTCCGCCGGTAAGGTGGCGGGGAACGCGGTCACTTTCTGCTTTTCGCTGTCGTAAAACTTATTGAGGTACGCGGTCAGATTGGCGCTGGTGGGCGGCGCAGACTGATCCAACCCGTCGGCGGCGACCTTCGCGGCTGGCGCAGACGTAGACGCCGCGACCGGCGTGCTGCTGCCGGGAAGCAGGTTCACCGACGGACCGGCAATCGTCACCACGTTCAGCCACAGCAGCGCCAGCGAAACCAGCACGGTAATCCGCACCCACTGCGAAATAAACAGGTACAGCACCAGCATCACAAAGGCGGTACCCACCATCTCCCAGTTGATAAAGCGGTTGGCCAGCTCCAGCAGATACGACGCGGAAAAGCCGGTCAGCTGGCTGCCCTGACTGGCAATGCTTTCCGGGCCGGGCAGCCAGGTATCGTGCCAGAACAAACCGATGCCGACCGGGATGGCGATCCAGTTACGCAGGCGGTGCAGCCGATCGGAGCGGATCGGCAGCAACAAGCCGGCCAGCAACACCAGGTTGCTCAACGGATGAAAATTGAGGTAACCAAACCACAGCAGCGCGAATTTGATCAGGAAGTAGAAGTTCCAGCCACCCAGACCGCGCCATACAAAGCGCGTCGCGGGCATAACAGGTCGTTGAGTCATTTCTTATCCGGTGGTGTTGCCGCATTACGTCGCCAGGTGCCTTCGTACTTCAGGGCGCGCGGCGGGGTCAGGCGTAGCATCAGCCGGTGCCATTTTTTTGGCAGCCAGCGGGCATAAACAGGTTTCAGTAATAACAGCAGCAGCACCACAAGGATCAGGATCTGCACAATGTCCGACAGATTCATTCTGACGCTTCCGGCGGCTGTTTGCCGAGGGTGATGTCCTGCGGCTGGCGGCGCGGCGCTTCCGTGGCCGGCGTCGACGCCTTCGGATCGGCAGCGGGCTGCACCGGCGCGGCGCGCCAGGCGGTTTTCACCTTGCCGGGGATCTGGCGGATCTCCGATAAAATCTGCAGATCTTCCTGCCACACCAGCCGGTTAGTGAAAATCTCATCGTGCGGCAGGCGGAAGATATACTTCACCGCCGTATCCAAATCGTTGAAGCGGCAGGAGGAGAGGAACAGATAAATCCGGTCATCGACCAGCGTCACCAGATCGCCAAAGCGCCGGGGTTTGCACAGCGTCAGCACCTGTTCCGGTTTCAGCTCCGGCACCGGCCGCAGCGCCACCAACAGCCCTTTGCCATTCTCGGGCAGCAGGGCGTTGTTCACCAGCAGCGTCACCGACTGGCAGAACGCCTCCAGCGGCAGATAGCCTCTTTCCTGCAGCGGCTGCATCGATTTCAGCAACGCATCAAGATCGGCGGGCACGTGGCGATTGTAGGATTGCCCCTGAATGCCTTCCAGCAGGGTCAGGAAGCGCGACATCGGCGCATTAAACGGCACGATGGCGTTGACGCCGCAGGCCAGCAGCAGGCGTTCATCGCTGTAGCGCAGGGCGGTTTCCATCTCGCGCACCACAATTTTCAGCCCGCTGCCGCGCGTGCGGCGCAGGCTGTGGATGCGGCCCGCCAGATGCGGAATACGATCGCTGTTTTTCAGGGTGAAAATCACCGTGGCGGCATTGGCCTGCAACGCGCGGTCATAGACCGCTTCATTGGTGGCGAACAGCGTCCACTGCGTTGACAGCGGCGGCGCGCCTTCCAGCACCGTTTGTTCCGCGAGATACCGCTGCTCATCGTTGAGGGTCAGCGGCGTATTTTGCTCATCCTGATCCAACAACGCGAAGCCCGTTTCCGAGGCGCTGAGTCGCATGGCGCGGTCGGCCAGCATGCCGCCGCCATTCGCCCACCAGTTAATGCGGTAATTCCAGCTGTCCTGCTGCCAGTCGAGATGGGAAAGCCCTTCAAGGTGGCGATAACAGGTTTGCAAATGATTGCGCAGGTTATTAATTCCGCTACCCGCCGTAATAATCAGAAGCGTAATCTTTTTACCGCTCAACCACTGCTGTAATTGCTTAAGCCAAATATTCACCTCGTCCGCCGCTATTTTTTCCCATAACAACGAAGCGGTAAACAATATAACCAGACGCGGTTTTTCCGACAGCACCCGGTCCAGATCGTCGGTCAGGTTGAGCAATGCTTTACGCGTCTCCGGCAGGGAGAACATCGGGATCGCATCAGGGCCGCCGGGCGGTGCCGGGGTCAGCAACGCCTGCGGCTGACTGCCGGAGGTTATCAGGGCCACCGAGCGCTGCGCGCTGATGCACTGACGTGCCAGAACGCGGGCATCTTCTTGCCGATTTGCGGTCACCCAATAACAGCCGGACGGCTGCATCAGGATTAATTCATCCCTGACCTGTTCGAAACCTAAAGAAAATGATGTGGCCATAAGTTTTATCGCAACACGTCCTATTAAAAACAGTGAGTGGTGAGCAGATGAAAATAGATTGCCTGACTTATCTTGCTGTAAATATACATTACAAGTTCTGCCAAACCCATTTAAACTGTCCCTAAGTTAATTCTTAGAACACCCCGCCACTTTTGGCACCTTCCGCTGCGTAAAAAAGGGTTTGATAATGAGTGAGCCGCGACATCCGCTGTTATCAGTAAGCAATGAATCACAGGATGACATTCGCGCGTTAGCCGACGCCTTCTCTTTACAACACTGGCGCTATATTGATATCGCCCGCGAAGAGCGACTGGCGGCGATCGTTGCCCGCTGGCCGTTACTGGCGGAACGGGCCACGGACGTCCGTAAGCAGGTGGCGTAATGCCGGTAATTGCCTTTCAGGGGCTGCGCGGCGGCGCGGGCACCACTTCGCTGGTGGCCGGGTTGAGCTGGGCGCTGCATACGCTGGGCGAGTCGGTTATTGCCATCGATATGTCGCCCGATAACCAGCTGCGGATGCACTTCAATACCGCGTCGGATCATCCCCGTGGCTGGCTGCGCACCGCGCTCGATCGCCAGCCCTGGCAGCAAAGTGCGTTGCGCTATGCGCCCGAGCTGGATTTTATCCCCTTCGGCCAGCTGAATGACGACGAGCTGATGGCCTTTGTCAGCCAGCCGCAGGCCGGTCTGGATGGCTGGACCGCGCAGCTTGCCACACTCAGGCAAACCTACCGCTGGATCCTGCTGGATGTTCCTGCCGGCACCACGCCGTGGACGCGGGCGTTGCTGGCGCTGGCTGACCGCACCATCAGCGTGATGGTGCCCGATGCCAACTGCCATATCCGCCTGCATCAGCAGCGCTTTACCGCCAATAACCTGTTCTTACTGAATCAGTTCTTCCCGGTCAGCCGTTCGCAGCAGGATCTGCATCAGCTGTGGCTGGCGACGTTGCAGAACCTGATCCCGCTGACACTCCATCGCGATGAGGCGGTGGCGGAAGCGCTGCTGCGCAAGCAGCCGTTTAGCGAATATCGCCCGCAGAGCCTGGCGGCAGAAGAGATGATGACCTTTGCCAGCTGGGCGCTGATCCATCTGGCTGAGCAGGCGTCATGAAGCCGTTTATCGCCCCGGCGTCAATTGCCCGCCCTGGGTCGACGTTGTGACGCCGTTACGCTGGCTGCTGAATCCGCCGGTCTGGCAGGCGCTGCATCAACGATACAGCGGCTTCCGCCATCACGGTGCGTCATCCCTCACCTCCGCCTTGCACTGCCTGTGGCTGGTGTTGGGCTGGTCGCTGCTGCGTTTTGAGTCGCCGGCCTGGCAAAAGGTGCAGGCCGATCGCCGTCGCCTGTACCCGCATATCTCGCCGGAAAAACCGCGTCCGGCAGACCTGCTGCGTTATCTTTTTCAGAGCCTGTGGCTGATGCTGGTCTTGCCGGTCGGTGCTGTTAGCCGTAGTGAGCGCTCACGTATTATTCCGCTGCAACGCTGGCGGCAGCGCGCCTTAATCTGGCTGGGCAGACTGCCGCAGCGCGCGGAAGACCGACAGCTGGCGCGCAAGGCCGACCGCTGCATAAAGCAGATGCCTGCTGCGCTACGCAAAGGGCTGTTTGGTTTGGCGATCCTGCTGGCGACCGCGCTGGCGCTGCTGTGTATCTCTCAGCCGTTCGACTTCTTTACCCAGGCGGTGTTTGTGGTGCTGCTGTGGAGCGTGGCGATGGTGGTGCGGCGCATTCCGGGGCGCTTACCGACCATGATGCTGATCGTACTGTCGCTGACCATCTCCTGCCGCTATCTCTGGTGGCGCTACACCTCCACGCTGAACTGGGATGACCCGGTCAGCCTGACCTTTGGCGTGCTGCTGATCGCGGCGGAAACCTATTCGTGGGTGGTGCTGGTGCTGGGCTATTTCCAGACCCTGTGGCCACTGCAGCGTCAGCCGGTGCCGATGCCCGCAGATACCGCCAGCTGGCCTTCGATAGATTTGTTAGTACCCACTTACAATGAAGCGCTGAGCGTGGTGAAACCGACGCTGTATGCGGCACTCGGCATCGACTGGCCGAAGGACAAACTGACCATTTACCTGCTGGATGATGGCAACCGCGAAGAGTTCCGCCAGTTCGCCGCAGAGATCGGCATAAAGTACATTGCCCGGTCCGGGAATGCCCATGCCAAGGCCGGCAACATCAACCATGCGCTGAAGTCCGAATGCCGCAGCGAATACGTGGCGATTTTTGACTGTGACCACGTGCCAACCCGCTCTTTCCTGCAGGTGTCGCTGGGCTGGTTCCTGAAAGATCCGAAGCTGGCGATGCTGCAGACGCCGCACCACTTCTTCTCGCCCGATCCGTTCGAACGTAACCTGGGCCGCTTCCGCCGCACGCCGAATGAAGGCACCCTGTTTTACGGCCTGGTGCAGGATGGCAACGATGTCTGGGATGCGGCGTTCTTCTGCGGCTCCTGTGCGGTGATCCGCCGCAGCGCGCTGGATGAAATTGGCGGCATCGCGGTGGAGACCGTCACCGAAGATGCGCACACCTCGCTGCGGCTGCACCGCAAAGGCTACACCTCGGCCTATATCCGTATTCCCCAGGCGGCGGGCCTGGCGACCGAAAGCCTGTCCGCCCATATCGGCCAGCGTATTCGCTGGGCGCGCGGCATGGTGCAGATCTTCCGTCTGGATAACCCGTTGATGGGCAAGGGGCTGAAGCTGGTGCAGCGGCTCTGTTATGCCAACGCCATGCTGCACTTCCTCGCCGGTATTCCCCGGCTGATCTTCCTGCTGGCACCGCTGGCCTTCCTGCTGTTCCACGCCTTTATCATTTTTGCCCCGGCGCTGGTGATCGCCATCTTTGTGCTGCCGCATATGGTGCACACCAGCATGACCAACTCGCGCATTCAGGGCCGCTGGCGTCACTCGTTCTGGAGCGAAGTCTATGAAACCGTGCTGGCCTGGTATATTGCCCGTCCAACCACGGTGGCGCTGTTTAATCCGCACAAAGGCAAGTTCAACGTCACCGCCAAAGGCGGGCTGGTGGAAGAGCAGCATCTCGACTGGGTGATCACCAAGCCGTATATGTGCCTGGTGCTGATCAACCTGGCGGGCGTGTTCGCCGCCTTCTGGCGACTGCACTATGGCCCGCCGCACGAGGTATTGACGGTGATCGTCAGCCTGGTGTGGGTGCTCTACAACATGATTATTCTCGGCGGCGCGGTGGCGGTGTCGGTGGAAGCCCGGCAGATCCGTGAAGCGCACCGGGTGGAAATTGCCATGCCGGCGGCGCTGGCGCGGGCCGATGGCCATATGCTGCCCTGCACGCTGCGCGACTACTCCGACGGCGGCGTTGGCCTGGAGCTGCGCGAAGACAATCTGCTCAGCGAAGGCGAACAGGTCTGGCTGCTGCTGCGCCGGGGCCAGCAGGAGTTCAGCTTCCCGTGCCAGGTGCAGCGCACCTTTGGCCGCCGCGCCGGCATCCGCCTGCATCAGCTGACCACCGAACAGCACGTCGAATTTATTCAATGCACCTTTGCCCGCGCCGATACCTGGGCCCTGTGGCAGGACAGTTTCCCGGAAGATAAACCGGTGCAAAGCCTGGCCGATATTGTGGTACTGGGCTTTAAAGGCTATTTGCGGCTGGCAGAGTATGGCCCTGCACCGCTGCGCCGGCTGTTTGCGCTGCTGACGCAGCTGGCAGGCTGGCTGGCCTCCTTCTTCCCCCGCAGCGTGAGCAGAACAGGCTCCGCGGTTTCCTGATTGACCTTGATGAAGACACCATGACGAAAAAATTAGCTTGGTTCACCGCATTATGGCTTGGCGTGCTGCCAGGGGTTCAGGCAGCAGCAGACGGCTACACCCGGCCGGTCAACACCACGGCGGACAGCCTGGCACCTCCGGCCATCGATCCCGCCGCGCCGGTGCGGGATTATCTGCGGCCGTTTACCCAGATCGCCCCGCCGCCAGGCAACTTCAACCTGACCGGCACCCGCACTCAGGGGCAGATTGAGTTTGGCGTGCGCAGCGATGAAGTGGTGACCAACGCGTTGCTCAACCTGAGTTTCCGCCCGTCGCCGTCGCTGATCCCCGGCATGTCGCATCTGAAGGTCTATCTGAACGACGAGCTGGTCGGTCTGGTACCGGTAGTCGCCGAACAGGCCGGTAAAAATAATCAGGTGCAGGTGCCGATTGACCCGCGATTTATTGGCGACTTCAACCGCATCCGCTTTGAGCTGGTGGGGCATTACGCCAACATCTGCGAAAACCCGGCCAGCAGCGCCATCTGGCTGGATATCGGCAAGGACAGCACGCTGAATCTGTCGCTGCAAAAGCTGCCTTTGAAGGATGATTTATCGCACTTCCCGGAGCCGTTTTTCGATGCGCGCGACAGCCGCCCGTTAACCCTGCCGATGATTTTTGCCCGCGCGCCGGATCTCGGCCAACAGCGCGCGGCTGCGGTGCTGGCATCGTGGTTTGGCACCCAGGCGGACTGGCGTGGACAGACCTTCCCGGTGCTGTATAACCAGCTGCCGGATCGTCAGCACGCCGTCGTGTTTGCCACCAACGATCGGCGTCCGGACTTCCTGAAGGATTTGCCGCCGGTGGATAAACCGACGGTGGAAATCATCGACCAGCCGGACAATAAGTACCAAAAATTACTGTTGGTGCTGGGGCGTAACGACGAGGACCTGCTGAAAGCGGTGCAGGGAATTGCGCAGGGCGAACTGCTGCTGCGTGGACAGGCCTCGAGCATCGACAGCGTGAAGGAGCTGGCGGCACGCCAGCCTTACGATGCGCCAAACTGGGTACGGACCGACCGCGCCACCACCTTCGCCGAGCTGCAACAGTTCCAGGGCCAGCTTCAGGCCGACGGCATGCAGCCTGCGCCCATCTCGTTAACCCTGAAATTACCGCCGGATCTGTTCCTGGTGCGCGCACGCGGTATCGATATGGATATCAAGTACCGCTATACCTCCCCGGTGCAGGATGACGGATCGCGGCTGGCGGTGAACCTCAACAACCAGTTTGTGCAGGATTACCCGCTGGTCAACAAGCGCGAGGAAGGCAAGCAGCTGCTGCATATTCCGCTGGTGCAGGGGCTGCTGGATGGCGGCACGCAGCTGACCATTCCGGCGCTGCAGCTGGGCGTGGTCAATCAGCTGCGCTTCGATTTTGATTATGCCAGCACCTTTATTGGCGGCTCGTTTAATAACGGCACCAACGAAGGGCGCTGCGAAACCATCACCCCGGTATCCAACCATGTGGTGATCGACGGCAATTCGACGGTCGATTTCTCCGGCTATCGCCACTATATGGAAATGCCGTCGCTGGGCGCGTTTGCCAACGCCGGCTTCCCGTTCAGCCGTAATGCTGACCTGGCGCAAACGCTGGTGCTGGTCAACAACCGTCCGCAGCCGGGCGAAGTCAGCGCGCTGCTGAACGCATTGGGCAATATCTCGGCGCAGACCGGCTATCCGGCGCTGAAAATGCAGATCGCCGATGACTGGAGCAAGGCGAAAACCAGCGATGCCGATCTGCTGATGATCGGCCGGTTGCCTGAACAGATGAAGGATGACGACAAGGTCAATCTGCTGCTGGACGCGGCGAAAAGCTGGATCAACAAGCCTAACCGGCAGACGGCGTTCTCCAGCGGCTCCTCAGCCCCGGACGATCTGCGCGCCGAAAGCCAGACCACCATCAGCTCCGCTGGGCCGATGGCGGCAGTGATTGGCTTCCAGTCGCCGTTTGATGCGCAACGCAGCGTGGTCGCGCTGCTGGCAGACAGCCCGCGCGCCTGGGAACTGCTGAATGGCGCGCTGATCGACAGCGGTAAACGCGCGGCGATTTTTGGCTCGGCATCGGTGATCCGTGAATCCGGCGTGCGCAGCCTGCGCGTAGGCGACACCTACTGGGTGGGCCATTTGCCGTGGTGGGAGCGGGTATGGAATGCGCTGGCCACCCATCCGATGATGCTGGCGGCGTTTGCCACGCTGGTGGTGATCCTGTTTGCGCTGCTGGTGTGGCGACTGATGCGCCGCGTCAGCCGTCATCGCCTCGGTGACGAGGACGACGAGGAGTGAAACGTTCGCGACTCAGCCTGTTGTTGCCGCTGCTGCTGTGGCCGTTAAGCCGCGCCGTGCCGGCGGCACCCGATCACGTTGAGCCGGTCGACTGGCTGCTGCAACAGGTCAGGATTGGCGAAGCGACCCAGAAATACGATCTGGTCAGCCAGTCGCTGTACCGGCTGGAAAAAATTGCGCCGGATAATCCGCAGGTGCTGGCGGCACAGATCCGCCTGGCGCTGCACCAGGGCGAACAGGACAAAGCGCGTCAGCTGATGGTGACGCTGAAGCAGGTTTCGCCCGATTCGCTGGCGACGCGGCAGGCTGAAGTTAGTATTCGCTTACTATCTGACGAGGGCAGGAAACAGCTGCAGCTGGCGCGGCTTCTCGCCACCTCTGGCCGGCTGGAAGAGGCCAAAGCGGCTTACGATAAACAGTTCAACGGCGTCTTTCCCTCGCCAGATATCGCGCTGGAATACTGGCGGTTAGTGTCGCGGCTGCCGGGACAGGAAAACCGCGCGCTGGCCGAACTCTCCGCGCTGGATCGCGATGCGCCGGGCAGCATCAACGTGCGCATGGCGATTGCGCAAATGGAGCTGAGCCGCAATAACCCGACCGCCGCCGTTAAACAACTGCAAGTGGTGGCAATGGATCCGGCGGGCCGGGTGCAGGCCGCCGAACTGTGGCTGAGCCATATCAAATCGCAGCCGGTCACGCCGCAAAGCGTCGCCCAGCTGAAAACCTATCTCGCCACCTTTACCAGTGACAAGCCGCAGTCCGACGGCCTGACCGAGCTGGCGCGGCAGCAAAAAATGCTGGCCGATCCGGCTTACCAGCAGCGGCTGCGCGGCCTGGCGATGATCGATGACGGTCAAAGCAGCGCTGCCATTCCCGCCCTGCGTGCTGCGCTAAAGGCGACGCCAGACGATGCCGATTTACTGGGTGCCATGGGCCAGGCGCTGGCGCGGGCCAACCAGCGCGCCGAGGCAAACGGCTATTTTCAGCGGGCGATTGTCGCCGATGCGCAGGGCACCGATATCGGCAAATGGCGCAGCCTGCTGACTTCCAACCAGTACTGGCTGGCGATTGCCGAGGGTGACAAAGAACTGGCGGCGGGCAACCTTCCCCAGGCCGCCAGTCAGTATCAGCGGGCGCGCTCGCTGGATAACCGCGACAGCTATGCGCTGATTGGGCTGGGCGACGTGGCGCTGGCACAGAAAAATCCGGCCACGGCGGAAGTGCAGTACAGCCGCGCGTTACGGCTGGATGCAGGCAATACCACCGCCGCCCGACGGCTGGCCGCACTCTATCAACAGCAGTCACCGCAAAAGGCGATGGCGTTTATCAACGGGCTACCGGCCTCACAGAAAAAGGCGCTGGGTGATACCCTCGCCAGCCTGCGCAGCAGTGCGCTCAGCGCCGAGGCGGACAGGCTGGCGGCTGGCGGAAACGTGCGGCAGGCGGCAGACGTATACCGTCAGGCACTCCAGCTGTCGCCGGACGACGTCTGGCTGAACACCCGACTGGCGGGCGCACTGCGTCAGAGTGGGCAGACGCAGGCCGCCGATCGGCAGATGCAGGCGATGGCGCGCCAGCAGCCCGGCGTGCCGGCACAGGTCTATGCCAACGCGCTCTATTTGTCAGGCAGCGACCGGCCACAGGCCGCGCTGGCGCAGATCCACACGCTGCCGCAGGCAAAGTGGGATCACAATATCACCGACCTCAATACCCGGCTGGAAACCGGCCTGCTAATCGCCCGCGCGGAAGCCAGCCTGGATAACATTGAGGCCCTGATCGCCCGCCATCAGCTGGCCGCCGCGCGTAAGCAGCTGAACGCGCTGCCGCCCGAGGCGTCCACGGCGAACGTCTACAGCGGACGGCGGGTGGCCAATGCCTGGCTGGCGGTGGGCGAGCCGCAGAAAGCCACCTCGCTGTATGCCGGGCTGAAAACCCAGGCCGCAAAAGACGGGCCGTCGCAAAGCAGCGCGCTGATCTATCGCGATGCCGCCCGTCTGGAAGCGCAGCAGGGTCAGCCTCACTTCGCGCAGGAGGATTACCGCCAGGCGATGGTCGCCAGCGGCATCAGCCTGGTGGTGCCGCCGGATAACCCAACCTTTACCCGGCTGACCCGCAACGAACGGCGGGATGACTGGCTGAAGCGCGGTATCCGCAGCGATGCCGCCGATCTTTATCGTCAGCAGGACAGCACGCTGACGCTGGAAGAGGACTATTCGCGCAATAAGGGCACCGGCGGCGTGTCCGACTTCACTGCGCACACCACCATGATGGAAGCCGAAACGCCATTTGCCGACGGCAAAAGCTTCCTGCGGCTGGATAATGTCGATGTGTCGGCCGGCACCTTCTCGCGCAACGTCGATGGAAATATTGATGAGACGTTCGGCACCTGTGCCAATGACGATGCGACCTGCAACCGCGATTTCCGCCAGCATCAGAACGGCACCAGCCTTGGCGTCGGCTACCGTAGCGATAAATGGCGCGCGGATATTGGCACCACGCCGCTGGGCTTTGCGGTCACCAACTGGGTGGGTGGCGTCACCTGGAACACCGATTGGCAGGATATCGGCGTGTCGCTGACCGCGTCGCGGCGGCCGATTTCCAGCTCGCTGCTCGCCTATGCCGGCGCGCAGGATCCCAACACCGCCAGCGGCAAAACCTGGGGCGGCGTGGTGGCAACCGGCGGCGCGATTGGCCTGAGCTATGACCAGGGCAACGCCAACGGCGTCTGGGCCGATCTCAGCGCGCACCAGATCACCGGCGAAAACGTGGCGGATAACAGCCGCGAACGCCTGATGGCGGGCTATTACTACAAGCTGATCAACGAAAACAACCGGCGGGCCACCATCGGCCTGAACGGCATGCTGTGGCACTACGCGAAGGATCTGAGTGATTACTCACTTGGACAGGGCGGCTATTACAGCCCGCAGCGTTACAGCTCGCTCTCGGTGCCGGTCAGCTGGCGGCAGCGCACGGAAAACTGGTCTTACGATCTCGGCGGTTCGGTTTCCTGGTCCCATTCGGAAACCGACGGCCAGTCACGCTACCCGCTCGATTTCGGCGCGCTGACCACGGATAACCCGCAAAGCAGCGACAGCAGCAGCAACGGATTCGGCTATACCCTGCGCGCGGTGTTGGAACGCCGGTTAAGCGCGCACTGGACGATGGGCGTCGGCGTCGATATTCAGCAGGCAAAAGACTATACGCCGAGCCACGGGCTGATCTATGCGCGCTATTCGATGGCCGGCTGGCAGGGCGATCTGGATCTGCCGCCAGAGCCGTTAACGCCATACGCGGACTTTAAATAGGGTTATCAGGCTGCATTTAGTGAGAAAATTAAGATAATCGCCTTCAGAAAACACCTAATCAACCCCTGGCCCGGACAGAGTGCTTAACAAGCGGCCGCCTTAAGATATACTCAGGGCAGTTTTTTGCTGCCCCCGGTGGTGGCATTCAGTGATTCGGAGAGTGGGTTTGCGCGTCAGTCGTTCATTAACAATAAAACAGATGGCGACGGTATCCTGCGTGGCCGCCGTGACCATCTGTATTTTTATTGTCATTCAGCTTTTCCATTTTGTGCAGCAGCGCAGGATTGACTACGCCCAGCAGATGGAAAACGTCGCCCATACCGTGCGCCAGCCGCTGTCCCAGGCGGTGCTGAAAGCCGATATTCCCCAGGCCGAACTGATCCTCAACTCCCTGAAACCGGCCGGGATCCTGGCCAGGGCCGAAGTGGTGTTGCCGAACGGCCTGCAGGCGCTGCATACCGATTTCGAGCCCGAAAAACCGGTGCCGGAATTTATCGCCACGCTGTTTGAGCTGCCGGTGAAGATCACCGTGCCGCTCTACTCGGTGGAGCCAGCCAATCCCAAGCCGCTGGCGCTGCTGGTGTTGCAGGCCGATTCCTGGCGGGTCTATCAGTTTATTCTCAGCGCCCTGTCGACGATGGTGACCACTTACCTGCTGCTGGCATTGATCCTGTCGATCGCCATCAGCTGGTGCATCAACAAGCTGATCGTTCGCCCGCTGCGGCGGATCGCCATGGAGCTGCAGGATCTGCCGCCGCAGGAGGCGATTTCCCATCAGCTGACGCTGCCTGAGCGCCACCGTGACGATGAGTTGGGCATGTTAATCCGCAGCTACAACCGCAATCAGCAGGTGGGCGAAGCGGTGCATGATGAGATGAGCAGGCTGACCACCCGTTTTGCCCTGACCAATCTGCCGAACAAAACCCTGTTTCTGGCGCTGCTGGAGCAGCATCTTAATTCCGTCTCTGACGACGACAATTTCACCCTGATGGTGCTGCGCATCGAGACCTTGCAGGACGCCAACGGCGTGGTGAAGGACGAACAGCGTGATGCGCTGTTGCTGACGCTGCTGGAAAAAATTCGCAACAGTATCGACAGCCATACGCTGGTGGGCCAGCTGTCAGGCAGCGATTTTGTGCTGCTGGTGAAGCGCGCCAATAAACCTTTCCGCGCCATGCGCCTGGCGCGCCTGCTGCTGCTGCGGCTGAATCAGCCGGTCACTTTGCAGGACATGCAGCTGCGGCCCAACCTGAGCATCGGCCTGGCGCAGCGTGAAGCGCGCGATCTCACCGCGCAGGACTTTTTAAGCCGTGCGGCGTCGGCGATGATGTCGGCCCGTCATCAGGGCAAAAATCAGATCCTGTTTTATGACCCGATGATGATGGAACGGGCGCACAAGCGGCTGACCCAGGAACACGACATTTTGCAGGGGCTGGAAGAAGAGCAGTTCTCATTGTTCCTGCAGCCGCAGATTGATATGCGTAACGGCAAGCTGGTCGGCGCGGAAGCCCTGCTGAGAATGCGCCAGCCGGACGGCAGCTGGGCCTTGCCGGAAGATCTGATTGTGAACGCCGAAGAGATTGGCGTGATCAGCGCGCTGGGCCGCTGGGTGTTCGAAGAGTCCTGCCGGGTGCTGGCGGGCTGGCAGAAGCAGGGCATTAATCTGCCGCTCAGCGTCAATCTCTCCGCCGTGCAGCTGCGTGAAGCGGATATGGTCACCCACTTACAGGACCTGATCCATCGCCACCAAATCAGTCCGGGCAGCCTGATGCTGGAGATCACCGAGACCGCCCAGGTGGGCGAGCCGGAACAGGCACTGCAGCTGTTAAGCGAGCTGCAGAAAGTCGGCATCTCGGTGGCGCTGGATGATTTTGGTATGGGCTACGCCAACCTGAACTGGCTGAGCCAGTTTAAGTCGTTACCCATCAGTAAGCTGAAGATGGACCGCAGTTTTGTCTGTGTGCTGCCGAATGATGACACCATGGTGCGAATCGTTGCGGCGATTGCCGAAATCATCAAGCTGGACGTGATTGCCGAAGGCGTCGAAACCAGCCAGCAGCGCGACTGGCTACTGGCGCGCGGCATTAATATCGGGCAGGGCTACCTCTATTCTGAGGCGCTACCGCTGGCGGTCTTTAACCGCAAATATCTGGAATTAATCACGCCTTAATACGGTCCCGTAAGGGATAATTTCCACGTGTATCAATCCTTAACGCAAACCACAACGCGTCATTACCGGTGCTGAAGTGATTCAGCTCATAAAACGGCGCGTTGCCCGGCGGCTGAGTGTTTCAAGTTATATCAATCCCGTTAACGTAGTGTTACTTTCGCGCTGAAGACTGACGATAACCTCAGCGAAAGCGCCTGCCATCCAAGCCGTTAATGGACATTCTATGAAAACTTCCCTGTTTAAAAGCCTCTATTTCCAGGTGATTACCGCCATCGTCATCGGCGTGCTGTTAGGGCATTTCTACCCCGAGTTGGGTGCCCAGATGAAGCCGCTCGGTGATGCCTTTGTGAAGCTGATCAAGATGATCATCGCACCGGTTATTTTCTGTACCGTGGTCACCGGGATCGCCGGGATGGAAAGCATGAAAGCGGTCGGCCGTACCGGTGCCGTCGCGCTGCTCTATTTTGAAGTGGTCAGCACCATCGCCCTGATTATTGGCCTGGTGGTGGTCAACGTGTTGCAGCCTGGCGTTGGTATGAATATCGACCCGGCCACGCTGGATGCCAAAGCGGTGGCGATGTATGCCCAGCAGGCCGAGCAGCAGGGCGTGGTGGCGTTCCTGTTAGATATCATTCCTAACAGCGTGATTGGCGCCTTTGCCAGCGGCAACATTCTGCAGGTACTGCTGTTCGCCATCATGTTCGGTTTTGCCCTGCACCGCATGGGCGACAAAGGCACGCTGGTATTCAACTTTATCGAAAGTTTCTCCCGCGTGATTTTCGGCATCATCAATATGATCATGCGTCTGGCACCGATTGGCGCGTTCGGGGCGATGGCCTTTACCATTGGTAAATACGGCGTCGGTTCGCTGGTGCAGTTAGGTCAGTTGATTATCTGCTTCTATATTACCTGCCTGCTGTTTGTGGTGGTGGTGCTGGGTACCATTGCCCGCGTGGTCGGCTTCAACATCTTCAAATTTATCGCCTACATCAAAGAAGAGCTGCTGATCGTGCTGGGGACCTCGTCCTCAGAATCCGCGCTGCCGCGCATGCTCGATAAGATGGAAAAGCTGGGCTGTAAGAAGTCGGTGGTCGGGCTGGTGATCCCAACTGGCTACTCGTTTAACCTCGACGGCACCTCGATTTACCTGACCATGGCAGCGGTGTTTATCGCCCAGGCCACCAATGCGCATATGGATATCTGGCATCAAATCACGCTGCTGGTGGTGCTGCTGCTCTCCTCGAAAGGGGCGGCGGGCGTTACCGGCAGCGGATTTATCGTGCTGGCGGCCACGCTCTCGGCGGTCGGCCATTTGCCGGTGGCCGGTCTGGCGCTGATCCTCGGTATCGACCGCTTTATGTCTGAAGCCCGTGCGTTAACTAACCTGGTCGGCAACGGCGTGGCGACCGTGGTGGTGGCAAAATGGGTCGATCAGCTGGACGAGCAACAGTTGAAAGACACGCTGGACGGCAAAAATAAGGCGAAAAAACTGCCCGAAAACGCCGCATAAGCCGTTAATTCGTTAAATATCCCCTCAAATGCCCGTCGCGACTTGCCCTCGCGGCGGGCATTTGCATAATAACCCTCAGAGATTTTTATCATTTTTCACTCCGTGGTGGGACATCCCCGCCAATGCGTGGTCTAAGAAGCTGTTCTGAGAAAAAACAGCGGCTTCCCTGAGTTATCCCTCCCGTAGATAGCAGCAGGCCGTAGATCGCCAGTGATTTTTTTTGGTTTGTGATTGAGTAGGGGTTCACATGCAGGGCACCAGAATTCGTCTTTTGGTTGGTGGAATATTGCTGGCCGCGGTCAGCAGTACTGTGCAGGCTGAAACACTCCAACCCGATCCCGCCTGGCAGCAGGGAAAACTCGACAACGGGTTCACCTGGCAGGTTTTAACGACTCCGCAGCGTCCCAGCGACCGCGTTGAAGTCCGCTTACTGGTTAATACCGGCTCTCTGGTGGAGAATACCCAGCAGGCCGGTTACAGCCACCTTTTACCGCGTCTGGCCTTAGTGCATAACGCGAAGCTCGACCCTGCGCAGCAGCGCTCGCTGTGGCAGCAAAGTATCGATCCCGATCGCCCGCAACCGCCTGCGATCACCTCTTATGACTTCACGCTCTACACCCTCAGTCTGCCGAACAACCGGCCGGAAGTGGTGAAAGAAGCGATGAACTGGCTGGCGGCGACCGTCGGCGATATGACCATCAATGAACAGACGGTGAACACCGCGCTGGCTGCTGACGATCCGATCGCCACCTGGCCTGCCAATCCGCAGGATGTCTGGTGGCGTTACCGGCTGAAGGGCTCCACGTTGCTGGGCCACGATCCGGGCACGCCCGCTAATGCGCCGATCGACCCGGTCAAGCTGAACGACTTCTACAAGCAGTGGTACACGCCGGATGCGATGACGCTGATGGTGGTGGGCAACGTCGACAGCCGCAGCCTGGCCGAGCAGATCAACAAAACCTTCTCGCCGCTGAAGGGCAAGCGTGATACGCCGTCGCCGATGCCAACGCTGTCGCCACTGCCGCCGCAGCCGATTAACCTGGTTAACAATAATCTGACCCAGGATCGTCTGTCGCTGGTGTGGGATTCGCCGTGGCAGCCGATCAGGGATTCGCAGAATTTGCAGCATTACTGGCAGAGCGATCTGGCCCGTGAAGCGTTGTTCTGGCACGTGCAGCATGTGCTGAGCGACAGTAAGGCGCAGAAGGTGCAGGTGGGCTTTGACTGCCGCGTGCTGTACCAGCGCGCGCAGTGCGCCATCAATCTGGATGCGGATAACGCCACCCTGCAAAGCAACCTGAATCTGGTTGCGCGGGAGATGGTAAACATCCGCGATAACGGCCTGCCGCAGGAAGAGTTTGACGCGTTGATGGCGCAGAAAACCGCCGAGCTGAACAAGCTGTTTGCCACCTACGCCCGCACTGATACCGATGTGCTGATGAGCCAGCGTTTGCGCTCGCAGCAGAATGCGGTAGTGGATATCGCGCCGGAACAGTATCAGAAACTGCGCCAGAGCTTCCTGTCGGGCCTGACCTTGCAGATGATGAACCAGGAGCTGCGCCAGCAGCTGTCACAGGATCTGACCATGATGCTGATGCAGCCGCAGGGCGAGCCGGAAACCAACGTTCAGCAGCTGGAAGAGAGCTGGAAGAAAATCATGGCACCGGCCCCGGAAGCGGCGGCCGCAGCGGTGGATGAAACCAAGCCGGAAGTCTCTGATATCCCGTCTTCGCAGAACTGATCTGTTCTGACCACAACCCGGTCGCCTAACGCGGCCGGGTTTTTTTGCGTGCTACCAGATCCGTGCGCGCAGCCATTCATTAACCAGCATCGGCCAGCTGGCCAGCGGCAGATCGGCGACGTTGCGAATGCCAAAGCCGTGCCCGCCTTTCTCGTAGAAGTGCAGCTCGCTGGAGACCTTGTGTTCCCGCAGCGCGCTGAACATCACCATGCTGTTATTGATTGGCACCGACTCATCATTCACCGCATGGATCAGCAAGGTTTGTGGCGTCTGCTCAGTCACGCGCGTTTCCATCGAGTACGCGTCAATTTCCCGCTGCGTCGGATGCTCACCCAGCAGATGCTGGCGACAACCCTGATGCGCCAGCCCTTCACGCATACTGATCACCGGGTACATCAGCACCAGTGCATCCGGACGGGCGGTCAGCGAGTCGGCAATATCCTGCACCGGATAGAGTTTCTCAGTGAAGCGCGTACCGACGCTGGCGGCCACATAGCCACCGGCCGAGAAGCCCATCATCACAATACGCTTGCCGTTCAGCCCACGGGCGGCACGGTGCCGCAGCACGCGCACCGCACGCTGCGCATCCGATAAGGGCGCGTCAGCCGCTTCATGGTGACCATCCTGCGGGAAACGGTAGGTCATCACCGCCAGCGTATAGCCCATCGCGGTAAAGAACATCGCCAGCGCGCTGCCTTCTTTGTCGATCATGATTTTTTCGAAGCCGCCACCGGGTGCGACCAGCAGGGTCACGCCGTTGGATTCTTCCGGATACCAGAAGGCCAGCTCAGGATTGCGCACGCCGCTGGCGGCACGATCGTAAGGTTCGTACTCTTTCGCTAAATCGACAATTTGTGGGCTGACCCTGGAATCGCTGGCACCGGGAGCCTCGCCGTGAGGCCAGATATTAATAATTTCGGTTTTCATAGGCGCTCCTGAATTTCATTATTTAAGTATAGGCGAGCCCGGCGCGAGAATAGGGGGGATCGGCTGCAATAAAACAATCATTGCCCATTTATTTATACAGCGTCCAGCCTTGCTCACGCTTTTAGCGCAGTTTCAGACTATGCCCAGAAGCGCCGGTCTGGGGTTATTTATCTGCTGCTATCTGATTGTTTTAAAACGAGTCGGTTTGCATCACGGATCGCCATTAAGCGGGTTTAGGGTAATTATCATAATATTCAGTTTATTATCCGTTTACCGATCTGCGGCTGGACCTGAATTAGGAATTGACTCATTCAGACTGCTTACGGATAAGCCGCGTAATTAATTTGACTTAAATTGCGGATGTTAATTAAAGGGCGGATCGGCGGGCGTGGAATAATAAAAAGCCCCGCGAGTGCGGGGCTGTTTGCCGCCAGGGCTGAAAACCGGCGAACGCGCTTAAGCCGGCATTGCCGAACGGGGAATGATCGCCCCGCGATGTTGGATCACCGTGCTGGCGGTCAGATGGCCGCGTTTCGCCGCCTCTTCCGCACTGCCACCGCTTAGGCGTACCGCCAGATAGCCGGCGCTGAAGGAGTCTCCTGCCGCCGTGGTATCGACCACGCTGCTGGCCGGCAGCTTCACTGCCGGCACCTCCAGCAGTGGCCGATCGGCCAGCGACACCAGGCAGGATTCGGCACCGCGCTTGATCACAATCTCGCTGACGCCGGCGGCACGGGTGCGGGCAATCACCTCGTCAACCGGCGCTTCGCCCCACAGCAGGGTTTCATCGTCCAGCGTCAGGAAGGCGATGTCGGTACAGGCCAGCATCACCTGATAAGCCGCCTGGGTGACCTCTGCCGACGGCCACAGGCGTGGTCGATAGTTGTTATCAAAGATGATTTTCCCACCGTTGCGGCGACAGGCGGTCAGCAACGCCATCAGCTTTTCCCGGCTCTGCGGGCTGAGGATCGCCAGGCTGATGCCGCTCAGGTAAAGGTAATCGAACCGGGCCAGCTGCTGGCAGATGTCCTCTGCGCGCTCGCCGTCCAGCCAGAAGCGCGCGGCGGCATCGTTGCGCCAGTAGTAAAAGGTTCGCTCGCCCTGCGCATCGGTTTCAATCACGTACAGGCCCGGCAACTTGTTATCCATCTGCTGGATGAGGCCGGTCTGCACCTGCTCCTGCTGCCAGGCGGCGAGCATCTCACCGCTGAAGCTGTCGGTGCCCAGCGCGGTCACGTAATCCACGCTGAGCTGCTGTGGGTCAACCTGACGGGCGATATACACCGCGGTGTTCAGCGTATCGCCGCCAAAACCGCGGCTCAGGTCGGTGGCTTTCTGTGAAAGCTCAATCATGCACTCGCCGATAACGGCAATTTTTTTCTGCGTCATGGTGGTCAGCTCATCCCTCAAATTTGCACCAGTTTCGCTGCGCAGACGCACGTAGTCAATATTTTAAAACGGTGTTTTACTTTTTTCCTCACGCAGTGAATCGCTGAGAATACAGCAGCAACGGCCTGCATTTTCGGCCAGCTGCGGCCCGCGGTAATGGGCAATTACCGGGCGTTTTTAGCGCCAGGCGCGATAAAGTTCTGCGATCCGGTGCCGATATCTCTCTTGCGGGAGATCCGTTCCCCGAACGGTCTCATCATTATCAAGGATCAATTACATGGTGCTGAACGACCTCAGTCACCGGCTTCCTCTCTCAAATGTTGTGACAAAGCAACAGGATGAGCGTCTGTACTGGCAGGAGTGCCAGCGCATCTATACGTTTCAGCCTATCTACCGGGTGACCGGCAGTCTGATGGCAATTGAGTTGCTCACGGCGGTATTCCATCCCGCCGAACCGGGCAAGAGGGTATCACCGGAGTCCTATTTTGCAGCGCTTGAGATCCCACAGCGCCTGCACATTGTTACCGAGCAGCTTGAATTGCTGGCGGAATGGGAAACGCTGTTCACCTCCAGTGGCACCGTTGCCTCGGTCAATATTGATGGCCCAACCCTGTTGGAACTGCAGCATCATGCTGCCATCCGTCAGCTGGTTGCGCGCTGCCCGTGGGTGCGCTTTGAGCTGGTGGAACACCATATGCTGCCGCAGGAAGAGATTGTCGCGCAGATGCCGGAACTCGGCCCGCTGTGGCTGGATGATTTCGGCTGCGGCATGGCCAACTTTTCCGCGCTGACCGAGCTGAAGTATGACTACATCAAAATGGCCCGCGAGCTGTTTATCATGCTGAGAAAGTCAGAAGAGGGCCGCAATCTCTTTAACATGCTGCTGGCCCTGATTAATCGCTACTGCAAAGGGGTGATTGTCGAAGGCGTTGAAACCCTTGATGAATGGATGCAGGTGAAAAATTCACCGGCTTATGCTGCTCAGGGCTACTTTTTTGCCCGTCCGATGCCTTTTGACCAGCTGGGATCGCTGCCGCACCAGCTGATCTGATCCCGTTTCCTGCGCTCTCGACTATCTTTACAGAAGGCCGAAGCGAGCAAGGAGACCGGGTATGTCGCGTACGGGAAAAATAATTAGCTGGATTGTCGGGATTTTTTTGTTGCTGGTGATCGTGGTGGTGATCATCATTGCGACCTTTGACTGGAACCGACTCAAACCGACCATCAATCAAAAAGTGTCGACTGAATTGAATCGTCCGTTCGCCATTCGCGGTGACCTGGGCGTGGCGTGGGAACGCAACCGGGATGAACCTGGCTGGCGCAGTTGGGTGCCATGGCCGCACGTTCATGCCGACGATATTCTGCTGGGCAATCCGCCCGAAATTCCTGATGTCACCATGGTGCATCTGCAACGCGTGGATGCCACGCTGGCCCCGCTGGCGCTGTTGGGCAAAGAAGTTTATATCCCGTGGATTAAGCTGACGCAGCCGGATGCCAGGCTGATCCAGACCGCGGATAAAAAGAATAACTGGACCTTCAATCTGGCCGGCAGTGACAACCCGGATCCGAATCAGCCGCCTTCTGCGTGGACCTTCCGCCTCGACAACATCATGTTTGACCGCGGACAGATCGCCTACCGGGATGCCATCAACAAAGCCGATGTGCAGGTCACCGTTGATCCGCTCGGCAAGCCGGTGCCTTACGTTCAGGTGGCGGGCAGCAAGGATGATAAGAGCCAGAAGGGCGCGTCTGATTACGTGTTTGGCTGGAAGGCTTCCGGTACTTACAACAACGAGAAGCTGACCGGCGACGGCAAAATCGGCGGCATGCTGTCGCTGCGCAGTAAAACCAATCCTTTCCCACTGCAGGCCGACGTGCGCAACGGCACCACGCGCGTGCAGGTGGCCGGTACGCTGCAGGATCCGCTTAACCTTGGCGGGCTGGATATCCGGCTGCGCTTCGCCGGTGACACGCTGGCCAATCTCTACGGCCTGACCGGCATTCTGCTGCCGGATACGCCGCCATATGAAACCGATGGACATCTGATCGCCCGCTTCCAGCAGAAGGGTGGCCCGGTATTCCGCTATGAAAATTTCAACGGCCATATTGGCGACAGCGATATTCACGGTTCCATGACTTACACCCAGGGCAAACCGCGTCCAAAACTGGAAGGTTCGCTGGAATCGAAACAGCTGAGAATGGCCGATTTAGGGCCACTGATTGGCGTGAATTCGGGTAAAGGCAGCGAGAAAACCGAGCAGGCGAAAGCCAAACGGGGCGATGCCACCACGCAGCCGGCAGATCGCGTGTTGCCACACGATAAGTTCGATACCAAAAGCTGGGGCGCGATGGACGCTGACGTGAAGTTCAGCGGCAAGAAAATTGAGCACAGTAATTCGCTGCCGCTCAGCGATCTGTACACCCATCTGGTGCTGAAAAACGGCGATATCCTGTTGGATCCGCTGCGCTTCGGCATGGCCGGCGGCAATCTCAACTCCACCATTCATCTGGAAGGCGATCGTACGCCGATGCGCGCGCGGGCCGATCTGCATGCCCGTAACCTGAAGCTGAAGCAGCTGTTCCCGAATGTCTCCGCCATGCAAAGCAGCATGGGGCAGATGAACGGCGACGCCACGCTGAGCGGAAACGGTAACTCGGTGGCCGATATTCTGGCGACCAGCAACGGCGAGCTGAAGATGCTGATGAATGACGGGGTGATCAGCCGCAGCCTGATGGAGATTGTCGGTCTCAACGTCGGTAACTACGTGGTCGGCAAGCTGTTTGGCGATGATGAAGTGCGGATCAACTGTGCCGCAGCCGACCTCAACGTCACCAACGGCTTAGCCTCAACCCGGCTGTTCGTCTTTGATACCGAGAACGCGGTGATTAACATCTCCGGCACCACCAACTTTGCCAATGAGCGGATGGATTTGTCGATCGATCCTGAGAGCAAGGGTATCCGTATCATCACCCTACGCTCGCCGCTGTATGTGAAGGGCACCTTCAAGAATCCGGATGCGGGCGTGAAAGCCGGTCCGCTGATTGCGCGGGGTGCGGCAGCGGTGGCTCTCGGTGCGGTCGTGGCGCCCGCCGCCGCGCTGCTGGCACTGATTTCACCCAGCGACAACGAGCAGAATCAGTGTACCAACGTGCTGCAACAGATGAAGAGCAAGAAATAATCCCCGGCGGGGATGGGCGCAGCGCCCGTTCCCGCAGCGGATTTCAGCACGAAAAAAAACCGGCCAGAGCCGGTTTTTTATTGCCTGAACAAGGCTTAGTCGTACAGCGATTCGTGGCGGGTTTCTTTGCTGGCCAACAGCGCAATCAGCGTCAGGCAGGCCATCGAGGCCAGATAGATGCCGACGTAGAACAGACCGTAGGTGTGCGCTAACCAGGTGGCGATATAGGGTGCGACAGACGCCCCAAGGATCGACGACAGGTTATAGGAGAACGAGGCACCGGTATAACGCACTTCCGTCGGGAACAGCTCCGGCAGCAGGGCACCCATCGGGCCGAAGGTCAGCCCCATGATGCTCAGGCCGCACAGCAGGAAGGCCATCACCATTAGCTGATTCCCTGACCCTAACATGCTCGGGAAAATCAGCGAGAAGGCGATAATCATCAGGGTAATGACGATCATGGTTTTGCGGCGACCGAAGCGGTCTGCCAGCAGGCCGGCAATCGGCACCATCACACCAAAACCAATGACCGCCAGCATCAGCATCCACAGCATGGTATTGCGTGGGAAGCCAAGACCGCCCGGTGCCGGCGTGGTGCCGTAGGTCATTGAATACACGGTCATGATATAGAACAGCGTGTAGGTCGCCAGCATGATAAAGGTGCCGATAATCGTCGCCTTCAGGTGCTTAGACAGCAGCG
The DNA here is from genome assembly GCF_000196615.1 of Erwinia billingiae Eb661. Taxonomy (NCBI): domain Bacteria; kingdom Pseudomonadati; phylum Pseudomonadota; class Gammaproteobacteria; order Enterobacterales; family Erwiniaceae; genus Erwinia; species Erwinia billingiae. The sequence continues at coordinate 4,855,567 of NC_014306.1, read as the reverse complement.
TGCCAATCGGGATTTTGACCTGCTTCTTCTCTTTCTTCACCTTGGCAAAGACCGGCGATTCGTGCAGCGACAGGCGCACGTACAGCCCAACCAGCACCAGCACCGCAGAGAGCACAAACGGCACGCGCCAGCCCCACTGCATAAACTGATCGTCGGTCAGCAGCCAGGAGAGCAGCAGGAAGGTGCCGTTGGCAAAGAAGAAGCCAATCGGCGCGCCGAGCTGCGGGAAGGAGCCGTACAGGGCACGCTTCTTCGCCGGGGCATTTTCCGTTGCCAGCAGCGCCGCGCCACCCCATTCCCCACCGAGTCCCAGACCCTGACCGAAGCGCGCCAGCGCCAGCAGCAGTGGCGCAAAGACGCCGATGGTTTCATAGCCCGGCAGCAGGCCGATCACCACGGTTGAAATCCCCATGGTCAGCAGCGATGCGACCAGCGTGGCTTTACGGCCCACGCGGTCACCGAAGTGGCCAAACACCGCCGAGCCAATCGGGCGCGCGACAAAGGCGATGGCGAAGGTAGCCAGCGACTGTAGCGTGGCGACCGTGGCATCACCCTGTGGGAAGAAGATATGCGGGAAAACGATGACCGCAGCGGTAGCATAAATATAGAAATCGAAAAATTCGATAGCGGTGCCGACCAGCGAAGCGACCATCACTTTACCGCGGGAATTTACGGGCGTGGTGTCGTTTTCGGCGTCGAGCGTTGGGGCGATGGAGGCTTGCATAGCAGTTTCTTATTTGTAAAACATGTTAAAGAATCTTACGCACAGCGGAGACGGCATTCAATGGCGAAAACCGCGGCACGACGGGCTTGCGGCGTGGAAAAGAGGATTATGCGTGACAGAGGATAATTGCCGGGCGATGGCAACGCCAAACGCCGGTTTGCTGGCAATAAACACCAGTAAACGGCCAATAAAAAGTGGCGGGTCAGCGTTAAATGCTGGCTTTTGGCTAACTTTTGCCCAGCAAACCAGATTTATGACTGGCTTTCGCCCCAGCGACGGACGACGTTAACCCCGACACAGCGTGTTACAACGCGTGTCGGAGCGGATGGGGAAGGGTTTATTTTATCGTCGCGTTAACCTGCTCAAGCATCCACGGATAAAACGGATTCGACGACTGGCGCATCAGCGAATCCAGGCTGACGATTAACACCGAGCGCTCCCCGCGCGGCGTCATCGAGCCGAAACTGACGCCGAACGCATTGGGCGGCGTCGGTGTGCGCCCGTACAGGGAATCGGTTAACGGGAAGGGCAGCGCCACATGGGACAGCGAATAGACGTCTGCCGGGTAACGCAATCCCAGCGGCGTGACCAGGGTCGCGGTGCTGCCGGCTGGGGTGGTTTTTGCCACTTCCGTATCGCTTCCGGCAGAAGCGTTGGTGACCAGGGTCGCGGTGTAGGCCCGTGGCGCGGGAGGTAACAGATGTTCTGCCGCATGGCGGGCGCTGCTGCGCATCAGCGGGGAGAGCGGCACCGACTGATTGATATCAAACAGCACCAGCTCGCTGCCGTTGGCCGGCAGCAGATTGTATAAGGCTCTGACCACCGCAGGCGTGCTGACCGTGGCATCCGCCACCGACTGGAAGGTCAGCACCGGCGGCAGTTTAGCCAACCGCTGGCTGGCCTGTTCATGATGCAGCTGGCTCTGCAGGGCGCTGGTAAGCAGCCAGGACTGGCGCGCCGCTTTTACCGGGAATGAGTTGTATTTGAACGGGTTAAACTCCGGCAGGATGCTCAGCCACGCCGATCGGGCAAAGGCCGGGAAGATCGACGGGATCCCCGCCAGCCCGGCATAACGGGCGTAGCTGCTGACGCCAATCATCGGCGAGATCAGGATCAGCCGGTCGGGTGCCGGCAGGGTCGGATCGTCCAGCGCATCCAGCGCATATTTCATTGCCAGCGCGCCGCCGTTGGAGAAGCCGACGATATGCAGCGGTGCACCGGGTGGAATGCGTTTTTTCGCTTCCCGCACGGCCAGCCGGGTTGCCGCCATCCAGTCCTGCCACACCACGCTGGTCAGCGCCGCCGGCACCGTGCCGTGGCCGGGTAAGCGGATCCCCAACGCGATATAGCCATGCTGCTGATAGTCCTGAGCGATATGGCGCAGGCTGTAGGGTGAGTCGGTCAGGCCATGCAGCAACACCACTGCGCCACGCGGCGTGCCGGTCGGCATCATGATGTAGGAGCGGTTCCAGTCGGTGGAAAAGTGTTCCGGATTGACCGGGCTGCGCTCCGCATAGCGGTTATAGGTTTCCGGATTGTCGTCCTGCAGCCTGTCGCTGACGTTAATTTTGATGCCGTCGAACAGGTTCTGCTCATTCTTCAGATAGCCCGCCCAGTCGCTGTTATCCATCTGACTGTCGCTCAGCTCCTGCGGTACCCAGGTGTGCCACAGCTGCAAATCTGGCCCGCGTTCCGTTAGCGCCACGCGCAGCCCCAGCAGCACGATCGATACAATGACCACCAGTATCGCCACGCGTTTAAACCAGATTTTAGTCCGTTGAAGCATTGTCATCCTGTCCTTCTGCCCGAGTCTCCGCTGCAAGTATAGAGCGGATCGGCCTGGGAATGAGACTGTGTTTAAGCAATGTCTTAATGGGAATTTCGCCGCTGTTGATTAATGGTTTAAGAAAAAAACAGCGATTAATCACCGTAAGTTACCATTTATCTTTATGATTATGTTGGGTATTTTTATTTTTACATCGCAATGTGGTGCTAAATTTTGCGGTTTACTTCGGTCCTGACCCGGCCTATAGTGACGGCGATTCACACAACGGAGCCCAAAATTGGACAGTCACCCCTTAAGTAACATCTTAATCTGGTAAGCCAACTCCTTTGTTTGCTTGCCGAAAAACGGCGGGCAATGTTTCACCTCCTTTCAAGGTCGTCGCATCCCCCCTGACTTATCGTAATCAGGTCCAGTGAATACTGGGCGCGGAAGGCTATGCGTTTGATCCCCGATCTTTTGCAGTGCCGCTAAACACACTTTTTCTGATAAAGGATTTTCTGATGAAAGAACCTCCGACCAGCGATGGGCGAAGGCGGCTGCACGGCAGAAGGGGGATAAACACGCACTGATCTTCCCTTCTTCACGCTGTCCTGCCCTCGTCCCGATCCGTACACATTCTGATTAATCCTCATGCGCAGGAGAGATTCCCCGCGCCTGAACAAAAAAAAGAAAGGATCTGGCAGATGAAAATGAACAATGCCAACTTAAACCTTGCCCGCGATCTGGCCATCGCCAGCGCCGCAAAACAGAGCCTGGACAGCACGCTGGCCAGAATGCATACCCAGCGTCAGGGCCTGACCCAGGAAGAGGCCGCAGAGCGCCTCGCCCATTACGGCAAAAACCAGGTGGCGAACGAGAAGGCACCCCATGCCATTCGCCAGCTTTTTCAGGCGTTTAACAATCCCTTTATCTGGGTGCTGATGGTGCTGGCCGGCATCAGCTTTGTCACCGATTACATTTTGCCGCAGCGCAAAGGTGAGGAAACCGATCTGACCGGCGTGCTGATCATGCTGATGATGGTGATGCTGAGCGGGCTGCTGCGTTTCTGGCAGGAATACCGCACCAATAAAGCCGCGGAAGCGTTGAAGTCAATGGTGCGTACCACCGCCACGGTGATCCGCCGCAGCAGCGCCTCGGCGCAGCCGGTCAGAAGTGAAATTGCCCTGCATGATGTGGTGCCAGGCGACATTATCTTCCTGTCGGCGGGCGACATGATCCCGGCTGACGTGCGGCTGCTCTCCTCCCGCGACCTGTTTGTCAGCCAGGCGGCGCTCAGCGGGGAGGCCATTCCGATTGAGAAATATGACGCGATGGCCAACATCGCCGAGAAAACCGCGGCCGGCAGTAGCGATGATGCCGACCTGCTGTCGATGCCCGGCATCTGCCTGATGGGCACCAACGTCGCCAGCGGCACCGCAACCGCCGTGGTGGTGGCGACCGGTGGCGAAACCTGGTTTGGCTCGCTGGCGAAATCAGTGGTGGGTAGCCGTCCGCAAACGGCGTTCGACCGTGGCGTCAACAGCGTCAGCTGGCTGCTGATCCGCTTTATGCTGGTGATGGTGCCGATTGTGTTGTTTATCAACGGCTTTACCAAAGGTGACTGGTCCGATGCGCTGATGTTCGCGCTGGCGGTGGCGGTGGGTCTGACCCCGGAAATGCTGCCGATGATCGTCAGCTCCAACCTGGCGAAAGGGGCGATTGCTATGTCCCGTCGCAAAGTGGTGGTGAAACGGCTGAATGCCATTCAAAACTTCGGCGCGATGGACGTGCTGTGCACCGACAAAACCGGCACGCTGACGCAAGATCGCATCATTCTGGAACAGCATCTGGATGCCCATGGCCGCAATAACGACAAGGTGCTGCAGCTGGCCTGGCTGAACAGCCGCCATCAAAGCGGTATTAAGAACCTGATGGATAAAGCCATCCTCAGCTTCAGCCAGGGAAACCAGGCGGTCGCCGGACTGTGGCGCTACCGTAAAATTGACGAGCTGCCGTTCGACTTTGAGCGTCGCCGCCTGTCGGTGGTGGTCGCCAATGAACACAATCAGCAGCAGCTGATTTGCAAAGGCGCGGTGGATGAGATGCTGGCGGTGGCCAGCTGGTGGCTGGACGGCGGCGAAAAGCGTCCGCTGGATGAAGCCGCACGGCAACAGTGGCGTCAGCAGGCAGAAGAGTGGAATCAGCAGGGCTTCCGCGTGTTGATGCTGGGCGAACGTGAGCTGGGAGACAATCCGCTGACGCTGCCGTTGAGCAAAGCGGACGAGCGTGAGCTGACCATTTGCGGGCTGCTTACCTTCCTCGATCCGCCAAAAGAGAGTGCCGGCGAAGCGATTGCTGCGCTGCAGGAAAGTGGCGTGGCGGTGAAGGTGTTGACCGGCGATAACGCGATTATCACCAGCAAAATTTGCCGTGAAGTCGGCCTTAACCCGGGCGTGCCGCTGTGTGGGACCGAGATTGCCCGCCTCAGCGACGATGAGCTTTACCCGCTGGTAGAAGCGCGGACGGTGTTTTGCCGCCTGACACCGCAGCAAAAATCACGCGTGCTGCAGGCGTTGCAGTACAACGGCCACACCGTCGGCTTCCTCGGCGATGGCATCAACGATGCGCCGGCGCTGCGGGATGCGGACATCGGCATTTCGGTGGATACCGCCACGGACATCGCCAAAGAGTCCGCCGATATTATTCTGCTGGAAAAAAATCTGATGGTGCTGGAACAGGGCGTGATTAAAGGCCGGGAAACCTTCGGCAATATCATTAAGTACCTGAACATGACCGCCAGCTCCAACTTTGGCAACGTGTTTTCAGTGTTGATCGCCAGTGCCTTTATTCCGTTTTTACCGATGCTGGCCATTCATCTGCTGATCCAGAACCTGATGTATGACCTGTCTCAGCTGGCGCTGCCGTGGGACAAAATGGACAAGGAGTTTTTACGCAAACCGCGCAAATGGGACGCGAAAAACATCGGTCGTTTTATGCTGTGGATGGGGCCAACCTCGTCGCTGTTTGATATCACCACCTTTGTGATTATGTGGCACGTGTTTGCCGCCAACAGCGTCGAGCATCAGGCCCTGTTCCAGTCGGGTTGGTTTATTGAAGGGCTGCTCTCGCAAACGCTGGTGGTGCATATGCTGCGCACCCAGAAAATCCCGTTTATTCAGAGCCGTGCGGCGCTGCCGGTGATGATAGCCACCGGGCTGGTGATGGCGTTGGGGATCTATATTCCGTTCTCACCGCTGGGGCATGCGGTCGGTCTGGTGCCGTTGCCATGGTCGTACTTCCCATGGCTGGTCGCCACGCTGTTCGGGTACTGCGTGGTCGCGCAGGCGATGAAACGTGTTTATATCCGCCGCTTCGGCCAGTGGTTCTGAGGAGAAACGCATGAAATACGCTAACGTGGTGACCACCATCGTGCTGTTCTTCGTCGGGCTGCTGATTTTCTCCAGCGGACTGCTGATGATCCTCAGCATGTAATGCAGTCAGGGCGGATCGCCGATCCGCCCTGATTTTTTTAATCCCGTGAGACCTTCACAAACCGCAGGTAAATAAAGCGGATCACAAAGTATTCAATCGCCCCCAGCAGCAAAAACCACAGGCAAAACACCAGCGTATACAGCTGGCCGATATCACTGAGATGGAACATCGCCATCAGGCGGTACGTCAGGCTCAGACCAAACCATGGCGCGGGCAACAGCAGGGCGGAGAGCATGCCCAGCATCAGGGTGCTCATCGGCATCAAAAAGGTCAGAAACGGGTTATTCATGGAGCTTCCAGTCGGGTCATCAGCGGCCATTTTCCAGCAAACTCGCTTCAGGTTCAATGCTTACACCGCCAGCGCGCGTTTCACCTCTTCCCGCATCCACTGAATAAAGCTGCTGCGCTTCTCCGAAGGGTGCAGATCCTGCCGCTACAAAACGTGAATCGGGCGGCGTCCATTTTGACCCGCTGAGCGAGATGACCATCACCCAGTTTGAAACCGGCAAGGTTTACCGGGTCTGGTAACGCTCAGGGGGCCGATCTCCGCCCCTTTTCTAAACAAAAGATTCCCCCATTTCCTGCCCGCCTTATCCCTCATTTCTGCTGGCTATTCCCCCAACGGCTTCAGGGATGTGACCGTTAACACAGTAATTCTTTTAGCCTTTTTGATTAAAAATTTACCGCGAAATTAGCATTCGTTAAAAAGTATAGCCAAGGCTATACTCAAATCCCTGATTTTGTTGTCTTTTTTTTTGCGAAACCCCGTGATAGGATGCGCTTCTTGTTGAGCACCCGCGCTTATTTTTTCGCCGGGACCTCCGTTTTTGATGCCTGAAGGCGTCCAGGGCCCTCAAACCGGTATAACTACAATGAACATGTACGCAACAATGATTTTGGCCTTTGGCATGTCGATGGACGCGTTTGCGGCGGCCATCGGTAAAGGTGCCAGCCTGCATCGTCCCTCACTGAAAGAGGCGCTGCGCACCGGCCTGATTTTTGGCGTTATTGAAGCGCTGACCCCGCTGATTGGCTGGGCAGTGGGCATTGCGGCCAGCCGTTACGTTATGCAGTGGGATCACTGGGTGGCCTTCACGCTGCTGTTTGTACTCGGTGCCCGTATGATTTGGGAAGGGTTCCGCAAAAAAGAATCGGTCGAAGACGCGCCCCAGAGCCACAGCTTCATGTTGCTGGCCACCACTGCGGTGGCAACCAGCCTCGATGCTATGGCTGTGGGCGTTGGCCTGGCCTTCCTGCAGGTGAACATTGTCACCACCGCGCTGGCTATCGGCGCTTCCACCATGGTGATGGCATCAGCAGGTATTTTGCTGGGGCGTTTCCTGGGCCCGGTGATGGGCAAATGGGCAGAGATATTTGGTGGTGTCGTGCTGATCGGTATCGGCAGCAGCATTCTGGTTGAACATTTAGGCCTTTTTGCCTGATTTCCCTCCTCTTTCTCTCCTTGCTGTCGGCGGGCTGCGGCCCGCTTGTTTAACCTTCGTTTAAGTTCACCTTTGCATACTACCCGCCAATTTTGTGATCTGGTTCAAATTTATTTGCCTGAAAAACGCGCTTCTTGTATACTTTTTTTGCGTTTTACTAACAAAAGTTTAATCAGGTAGCCGAAATGAAAAAATTCTTTAAACGCGTGTTGCACAGCTATGTTGAAGCGTTCAAACACGTGCCGCCAGGCGCCATGTCTTAATGGTTCCGGCCAGACACCCTCGATAGCCTCGGTCAGGGACCGACCGGTGGTTATCACTTTCTTCTGTTCTTCACTGCCTTCTACTCTCCCTAAAAAATCTTCTTACGCCTTCTGAACCCGTTCAGCCATCGGGCGATTTGCTGTGCCTGTCGATCGCCGCATTAAACTCTCCACACCCTGTAACGGGATGGTCTGATTTATTTCCCCCATCGCGCATTTACGCCTTACACTCATTAAGTACCGCGTTAAGGGTCACCGTGGGGCCTTATGGCCTCACTTGTTTTCGACGGATTGAACCCGACTTGTCTCAAAATAGTTGTGTGAAAAGAAGGTGTTAATAGATGGAATTTAAAGATTATTACGCCCTGCTGGAGGTTGAACCGACGGCAGATTTGAAAACCATTAAAACGTCGTACCGTCGGCTGGCGCGAAAATACCATCCCGATGTCAGCACCGAAGCCAATGCCGAAACGAAATTTAAAGAGATGGCAGAAGCTTACGAGGTTCTGAAGGACAGCGACAAGCGCGCTGAATACGACAATCTGCGCTTACACCGCGACGATCCCCGCTTCTCACAATCCGCACCGGACTTCGGTGGCGGATTTGGTCAACATTCTCAGGGTAATACCGGTGACTATTCTGACTTCTTCGAATCCATCTTTGGCCGTCAGGGCGGTGGATTCCAGGGGCAGACGCGACGTCATCCACCAAGACGAGGTCAGGATTTGGAAATGGAAGTGCCGATGTTCCTTGAAGAGACGCTGACCGGCGACAGCCGCAACGTCTCCTTCACCCTGCCAGTGCTGGATGAGTTTGGTCGCCAGACGGATGAAATAGCGAAAACCCTGAAGGTGAAAATCCCCGCTGGCGTGGTCGATGGCGAGCGTATTCGCCTGAAAGGCCAGGGCGTGGCGGGCAGCCACGGTGCGGCGAACGGCGATTTGTATCTGGTGATCCGCGTGGCGCCGCATCCGCTGTTTGAAGTCGATGGGCAGAATTTGCAGATTGTGGTGCCGCTGGCTCCGTGGGAAGCCGCGCTGGGCGCGACGATTCAGGTGCCAACCTTGACCGGAAAAATTGCGCTGACCATCCCGGCGGGCAGTCAGAACGGCCAGCGAATGCGGGTCAAAGGTAAAGGCCTGGTCAGTAAAAAAGGCAGCGGCGATCTGTTTGCCATTCTGAAAGTGGTGATGCCGGGCAAAGCCGATGAGCAAACGGCCGCCCTGTGGCGTGAGTTAGCGGAGAAGGCCGCCTTCGAGCCGCGCTCAGCATGGGAGAACGCATCATGAGTGAACATGTCCGCTATACCGTGATTGAGATTTGCCGTTCGGTGGATATTTCCCCCGAAGAGCTGACGGAAGTGGTGGGGCTTGGGGTGATCACCCCGCTGGAAGTGACGCCCGGCTGGATTTTCGATTATCACGCGCTGCGTAGCCTGCGCAAAGCACGACAGCTGCAGGTTGAGCTTGAGCTGGAGTGGGCGGGTATTGCGATGGCGCTGACGCTGATGGAGAAGGTGGAGCATCTGGAGAAAGAGAACGCCCATCTGAAGCGCCAACTTGAGCGGCTGCTGCACACTCACTAATTTGACGGCGTGGCGAAGTGTTCAGGGTCGGTTCGCCCGACCCTGATGCGCTTTAATCCTGGCTCTGATACTCGTCCAGCGTGGCGTTCTGGCAAGCTTCGGGGCTCTGACGCGCTTCTTTTTTCTGGTTTTCATTCAGGTTCATCCAGGCGGCAATCACCGTTCTGGCTTCATCTTCATCAAACTCAGGTTTTTCCTGCGCGGAAGGCGACTGACCGCGTGCATCCAGCGCCTTCAACTTAGCAATGTAGCTGTCCACGGACCCGCTGGTTTTTTCCTGGGTCACTAGCGTACACAGATTGGCGATATAGCCCTGAGCCGGATCTTCAGAGTCATCTGCGGCCTGCGCCGCGCCGGTTGCTGCCAGAATGGCGAGCAGCATTAGTGCTTTTTTCATACCTGCTCCTGGTAAAAGGGGTGAAGTTAACGCATCTTCCATCAGGCAGCCTTTAAATTGCAACTGTTTCAGCCTGCTCGCCAGTGTTGATCGGATTGATGACAGAATTTCATTCAGGCTCTTTTTAAGAGTCAGGATCGCACGATGGTGGGTTTTGCCGCTCTGGTACCGTGCTTCAGCATTGGTCTGGCCCGGGCCACGGTGGGTATCGGTGCAGCATAAAGCCTGAAGCACGCGACGAAACGCTGGAGCGTATTCATTGCTTTCGCCCAGCGCGCGCCTTATGTTCCCCGCGCACCGATTGCCATTGTCGATATATATACATTGGCCTTTATGGCTGGACGGGAATAATCAGATAAAGGGGTTATTTAACCTGTTCTGGCATGGCAGAAGAGTGGTGAGTTGAAATCAACCATTTCTCGCCATTCCAGGCATAGGTAAAGGTATAACGGGCTGCCGCTTTACTGCCGTCTTTAAAGGTAAAGGTATAGGTTCCGGTATCAATCGCTTTATTACAGCCCAGACGAATATTGCGGCTATCAATATGGCCAACCGGTTTTTTCGCTAAAAACTCTTCAAAATAATGAATGCGCTCTTCGTCGCTTAAACGGACCTGATTAGACAGCGTCGGTAGCAATACCGCGTCCGACAGGTAATTTTCTGAAACGGTTTTCGCATCGCCGGTCTGCAGCGAGGCGTTCCAGCGATCGAACATTGACGCCACTTGTTTCTCGGTCGTTTTAACACAGGCGTTATTTTCCTTGGCAAAGGCCGCAGAAGACGTCAGTACGGCAGCAATAATAAGGACGGTTATTCCAGATTTCATTTGTTTTTTCCCATGATGTTTAACTGAATGCGATTTTTAAAAATGAAAGGTAGCAACCGTTAATTAAACGAGGCATAAACCTGTGGGCGCGGGGAAAGAGGGGAAGCTTGACCTCTGATGTAGATCAATTTTAGGGGTGTTATTTAATCTAACTGGCAGGGAATAGTACTTTACGCAGTAATTATACGCAACATTATTAAAACCATGATGGTGAAATGGCAGTTTACATAATCGTGTTTTTACAGGGTAAAAAAATACCGGCAGCCACCGGATAGTGGCTGCCGGTAATGATGAAATGATTATTGCTGAATCAATTTTCTGACCCAGGCAATAATCTCGGCATCTTTACCGTGTTCAAACAGGCAATGCTGGAAGCGTTTGCCGCCCACGGCGGTTTTCACCAGTTCCGGGTCGATGGCCCGCAGCGTATCGAGGTAGTTCTCCTTGATGACCGCGCTTTTCACCTGGTTCAGAATGCCTGCGTTACGGACCTGAGGCTCTTTACGGTCAAGCGGATAGCCTTCGCCTTTGCGACCGGTGAAGGCTTTCTCAAAGATATAGCGGACGTTCAACTCCGCGCCCCAGCCGAAGCCTTTAGCAAAAGGTAACGACAAGGCGTTGCCGTTATTGATCTGCGCAAACAGGAAGGCGTCCGCCGGATCGATACAGTAGCCGCACACCACGCCTGGATGGATGTTCAGCGACATCAGCGCGCCCTGGCCGGTGCCGCAGCCGGTGACGACAAAATCCACCGCTTTAGCATTCAACAGAATGCTGGCCATGATACCTAAGTGAATATAGGTCAGATGGTGGTCCTGATCGTCCTGCATACCGACGTTAAACACCGCATCTTTGTTTTCTTTAGCGACAGCTTCCAGTTGGGTTAATACCAGCGCATTTTTTCCCGCCTGGCTGTTTTCCATCATCAGTGCAATATTCATATTTACTCCCGTTTAAGGCTTATTCGTTCAAAAAGGGCAGAAAGGGCTAGCGTGCAAGCCAGCCGCCATCCACCGCAAGGGTGTATCCGTTAACGTAGTCAGACGCGTTGGAGGCGAGGAATACCACCGGGCCCATCAGGTCCTCCGGGGCTCCCCAGCGTCCGGCCGGAATGCGATTAAGAATGTCTTTGTTGCGCGTTGGGTCGTCGCGTAACTGCTCGGTGTTATTGGTCGTGATATAGCCGGGTGCCAGCGCGTTGACGTTGATGCCATGCTTCGCCCATTCGTTGGCCAGCTCGCGGGTCAGGCCCATCACCGCGCTCTTCGAGGCGGTATACGACGGCACGCGAACCCCGCCCTGAAAAGAGAGCAGGGACGCGATGTTGATAATTTTTCCGCCGTGGCCCTGTTTAACGAACTGACGGGCGACCAGCTGGGACAAAAAGAACAGCGTCTTGATGTTCACATTCATCACGTCGTCCCAGTCCTGCTCGCTAAAGTCCAGTGCCTCATCGCGGCGGATGATCCCGGCGTTGTTGACCAGAATATCGATCTGCCCCATTTCGCCGACCGCGCGTTCAAGCAGCGACGCCAGTTGATCCTGTTTGCCCAAATCGGCCTTCAGACTCAAAAAACGTCGACCTGCTGCCGTGACTTCCTTAGCGGTTTCTGTGGGTTCACTGCGGTTTATGGCCACGATGTCGCACCCGGCTTGCGCCAGGCCGACGGCCATACTCTTCCCCAGCCCGGTATTACATCCGGTGACCACGGCGACCTTGCCGTGGAGAGAAAAATCGTTAAGGATCATGCGGTTTTCCTTTTTTTACAGATAAACGTGCAGGTATTCCACCAGGCATAGAATCGCCATCGCCTGGCCATACGGCATCGACGTCAGCGGGACCTGGCGGTAGTAATCGAGGTTTTTGCCCATCGCGGTGCCGAAGGAAACCTGAGTCAGTTCACCCTCGGCATTGATATGCTTAATCAGTCCTTTCAGCGCCTTTTCAGCTACAGCGATGTAGCGGTCGTCGGCATAGTGGCAGCGGGCGGCTTTCAGCATGCCGAAGGCAAAGCCTGCGGTGGCCGAGGCTTCCAGATAGGAGGTCGGATCGTCCAGCAGCGTGTGCCACAGCCCACTCTCATGCTGGCAGTTCTCTAACGCCGCCAGCTGGCTGGCAAGGACCTGCTGAAGATAACGCCGGGTGGCGTCTTTCTCCGGCAGATCCAGCAGCTCAAGGAATTCCGGGATAACAATCGTCAGCCAGCTGTTGCCGCGCGCCCAACGGGCATTGGCAAAGTTGTGGTGGCCTTCAAACGTCCAGCCGTGGAACCACAAGCCGCTCTGGCGATCCATCAGATGCTGGGTATGCAGCAGGAACTGATATTTCGCCTCTTCGATGTAGTCCGGGCGGTTCAGCAACTTGCCAATCTTCGCCAGCGGCAGCACGGTCATCATCAGCGTGTCGTCCCACAGCTGCTGATGGTTTTCCTCTGCCAGCGTGATGTGTTGCAGACCGCCGCAATCGGTACGCGGCATCTTGTGTACTATCCAGTCGGCCCAGCTTTCCAGATAGGGCAACCAGCGCGGGTCTTTACTCTCTTCATAGCGGTAGGCCAGCGTCAGGAACGGGCAGACGGTGTTGACGTTGCGGGTGGTGGAACCCTCCGCAAAGCGGTCGCGAAACCAGTCATCAACGATGGCCCGCAGACGATCGTCACCGGTCTGGCGGTAGTACTGATGAATACCGTACAGCCCGATGCCGTGCGTCCACTCCCAGCCTGCCCAACCCTTGGTATCAATTACCCGTCCGTCATCCAGTCTTAACAGGAACTCGCCGGACTCATCGGTAATGTTCACCAGGTTATCCACCAACTTATTGATCAGCTGATGTAATTCTTTACTGGAGATAAAGCGGTCCGGCTGGCGGAGCAGTTCGCTGTGTTTTACGGGATAGACCAACATATTTTTTTGTCCTCGAATATTCAGGGATGACGGGTTAACTGACTGGCGACAGGTTCAACCAGCGGCGCGACGGGCAATGGCGTCACAGCAGGCTTGTTGCGGTTGAGGTAGCCAATATTGTTGTTGCCCCACAGTGCTTCGTACGGCAGTCCGGCCAGCATCTCGACGGTTGCCCGGGCCTGAGGGGTGATATTGCCGGGCACCACATTGCCGGCTGCTCGCATTTTTTCTGTCTCTTCACGCAGCGTCTGATGCGTTGCCAGATTCAGCTTGAAGCGCAGTGAGATAAAGAAGCCGATGCACAGCATCACCAGCGTGCCGCCACACAGGATGCCGAGAATGGCGTGGCTGACCGTCGGGGATTGCACGCTGCTGCCGGCCACAAAACCGGAGAGCTGCATCAGGATGCCGACCAGCATCACCGCGCCCGCCTGGGAGGCTTTGCGGGTCAGGGTCATGATCCCGGCAAAAATCCCTTCACGGCGCTGTCCGGTGATCACCTCGTCAACGTCAGAAATGTAGGTGTAGATATTCCACGGCACATAGTTGATGCCGCCGCGACCCAGTCCGGCAAGGCCCGATACCAGCAGCAGCAGCGAGAACACATCGCTCAGGCCGGTGTAATACAGCACGCCGTAAGAGAGGGTGCTCAGACCGAACAGCACCACCACGATGCGGTAAGAAGGCGCAGGCCCGAAGCGGATGCACAGTGGGATCATGCCCATCACGGCGATAAACTGCATGATTGCCATGGTGCCCATCAGATTAGAGGCCAGGCTGGCGCTTTGCATCAGCACGAACACCACGTAATAGGTGAACACCGCATTGAACACGTCCTGGGCGATATAGCCGCCAAGATACATGCCGAGATGCTGGCGGAAGATGCGCACGCGCAGCGTGGACGTCAGCTCAATCTTCAGTCGGGAAAGGCTTTGCCCGAGCGTCAGTTTCTGCTGCTCGGCTTCCAGTGCGGCAGCGGATTTTTTCTCGGCCGGCCGTTCCCAGGTGTTAAACCACACCAGCGTCAGCACGATGGCGCAAATCACCGAGAACACCAGGCTGGAATAGAAGAAGGAGATCGCATTATCTTTGCCGAAGTAGCTGAGCAACACGCCCGGCAGGAAAGCCGCCAGAATGGCTGAAAGCTGCGCCAGCGCGATGCGTGCGCCAGAGAACTTGGTTTTCTCTTTGAAATCATCGGTCATTTCCGGCACCAGCGTTTCGTATGGCACCAGAATTGAGGTGTAAACCACTTCGAACACCAGATAGGTCAGCAGGTAATAGACGTAAGTCATATCGCCGACCCACATCAGGCTGTAAGTGAAGACCAGCGGGATACCGGTCAGAATGAAGAATTTGCGGCGACCAAAGCGCTTGCCCAGCCAGGTCGAACCGAAGTGGTCGGTAAGATAGCCCATCAGCGGGCTGACCACGGCGTCCAGCACGCGGGCCATGGCAAAGATGGACGTGGCTTCAATCGGGCTGAGCCCGCAGAAGGTAGTGTAAAAATAGAGAAGCCACGCAGAGGTTAGCGCCATGGTGCCAGCGCCGAGAAAATCACCTGATCCGTAGGCTAAATAAGTTAGCGTTCCTGGTTTACGTATCATCATAGTGCCCATCCTGGTTAGACAACTGTCAGACCCGGCCTTATGTCGGGGATGAGCTAAGTTAGAACCAGCACGAACAGAAAACCTTTGCGATTTTGCCAGGTTTAGGGGGTAGGTGACATTAAAAAGAAGAAACCGGACACCGATCTCACCAATTTAATAAAATGCCGTTTCATTTTTATTGAAGTGCCGTCTTGATTGCCAATTTTAGTACGGTTTTTCTTCTTTGCGCTTCTTTACCTGTCACATCCGCTGACAGACTTTTTTATCCACTATGGTTAAGCCTTGTTTATGCTGATTTTTCCTCTCCCTTTCCTCATTTGATAAGGATAAACCTGTGTCGAACATCCTTCGTGGCCTGGTCTTTGCCAGCCTGGTAACCGGTTTCTCTGTAACGGCGGCGGAAACCACGCCGACCTACGGGCCGGAACTGCAAGGTTTTGATTTCCCTTACCCAATTCAGAAATTCGATTTTACCTCGCAGGGCCAGCCGCTCAGCATGGGCTATATCGATGTGCAGCCGAAAGGCCAGGCCAACGGCCGCACGGCGGTGCTGATGCACGGCAAAAACTTTTGCGGCGTGACCTGGCAGGACTCGATCGATGCGTTGAGCCACGCCGGTTACCGGGTGATCGCCCCGGATCAGATCGGTTTTTGTACCTCCAGCAAACCCGCTCATTACCAGTACAGCTTCCAGCAACTGGCGTTGAATACGCAGAACCTGCTGAACAAACTGCATATCGACAAGGTCACGCTGGTGGGCCATTCAACCGGCGGCATGCTGGCAACGCGCTTTGCGCTGATGTATCCGCAGGAAGTACAGAAGCTGGTGTTGGTGAATCCGATTGGTCTGGAAGACTGGAAAGCGAAGGGCGTGCCGTGGCGCAGCGTCGATGACTGGTATCAGCGCGAGCTGAAAACCTCGGCGGCCAGCATCAAAAAGTATGAGCTGAACACCTATTATGTTGGTCGCTGGAAGCCAGAATATGACCGTTGGGTCACCATGCTGGCCGGATTGAATAACGGACCGGGCCACCAGATTGTCGCCTGGAATTCGGCGCTGCTGTACGACATGATTTTCACTCAGCCGGTGTACTACGAGTTTAAGGATCTGAAAATGCCAACCACGCTGATGATTGGCACCTCAGACACCACGGCGATCGGCAGCGATATTGCTCCGCCGGAGGTGAAGGCAAAAATCGGCCATTACAACCAACTGGGCAAGCAGGTTGCCGCGTTAATTCCGCATTCCACGCTGATTGAATTCCCGGGAATGGGGCACGCGCCGCAGATGGAAGAGCCGGCGAAGTTTAATCAGGCGCTGATTAAAAATCTGGATCAACCTTAACGGCACTGAGAGGTGCAGGCCTGCAGGCAGGACTGCATCTTGGCACCACAGCCACTGTCATTGTTGCGCTGACACTGGCTGTTTTGCACATAGCAATTTTGCTGGCACAGGCTGACATCACACTTTGCCGCCACCGGCGTGGCGATAATATCCTGCTTTGGCGGCACCAACGGCAGTTGAGACATTTGCGAACAGGCGGTACCTGAGAACGCCAGCGCCAGCAGGGCCAGAATGCCAGTCATCTTCATCATTATTTCCCCAGAAAAAAGCATGCAAAAGCGATACTGACAGCATAGATAGCCTGGTCAAAAACGCGAAGATTACCGGGCTGATATGCGACGACGGCCGGATGAAACCGTTGCCGGTAACCCATCTGCCATCCTGGCGCTGTACTATGATTATCGGCAAGGTGCTTTGTCGGCGTCGAGCAAAGCACAATTTCGATCAAATTTGCGGGGATAACATGTCAGACGAGCAGGATTGCATTACAACGCTGGCCGCGCTTGAACAGCTGTATGGCGAGGTTGCAACGCCGTCGTTGATGAAAGTAACCGACCATATTCACCCGGCCTACCGCCCGTTTATTGACTCTTCTCCCTTTGTGGCACTGGCGACATCAGGCCCGTCAGGTCTGGACGTTTCGCCCAGAGGCGACCCGGCCGGATTCCTGCATATCGAAAATGAGAAAACCCTGCTGCTGCCGGATCGGCGAGGCAATAACCGCATCGACAGTTTGAGAAATATCGTCAGCGATCCTCGTGTGGCGCTGCTGTTTTTGATCCCCGGCATTGGTGAAACGCTGCGGGTAAATGGCGTTGCTGAGATCAGCATCAATCCCGAGCTGCTGGAACGCTTTGCGGTCGAGGGAAACAGGCCGAGATCGGTGTTACGTATTACGGTAAATAGCGTGTTCTTCCAATGTAGCCGGGCGATAATCCGCGCCCGACTGTGGGATCCCGCCACCCAGCTTGAACGCGCTCAACTGCCCAGCACCGGCAGCATCCTGAAAGCCCTTTCCCAGTCAGCTATCGACGGCGAGGCTTACGATCGGGCTTTGCCGGGGCGGATTAAGGACACGCTTTACTGAGTGGCTTATCAGCGTGGCTTGAGTGCTCACACTTTACAGCCTCATTCCGGCCCCAACACCCGCAAGATCCTACCGGCCTGATCCGCCGTTAGCGGGTAATCAAAGAAGCGCTGATAGAAATCCTGGGTGGTTTTCACCATATCGAGATCCGGGAATAACGCCGGATGCAGCAGTTTTGCTGCCCACTGGATTTGCAGCGCGGCTTCGGTACCGTAGCGATCCCAGGGGAAAACCCCGGCCGGGTTTTGCCACACCTGATGGTTTTTCACCGCATTCAGGCTGCTAAATAGTGTCGCGTAATCGGAGTCAGCAATAGAACCTGCACCGGCACCAATAATGATGATATCCGGCTGCCAGAACAGCACGTTCTCCGGCGAGGTTTCCTTCATATTGCCGCTCACTTCCGCCGCCGCATTGCGCCCGCCGGCCAGTTTGATCCAGGTATCAATCAGCGTATGGCTACCATCCACTTTTAACGGATGCAGTGACTCAATATGCAGCACGCGCGGGCGCTGGTCAGCCGGCAGCGCCGCCGTTTTGGCCTGAATCGCGGCAATATGCTGGTCCAGATAGGCATTGTATGCCAGCGCCCGCCGACGCGCTTTCTCCGTCCCGACCACCTCCGCCGTGGTCAGCAGGGAGCGCTTCATGGACGGGAAGTCGTCAAAACCCATCACCAGCGTTGGCAGGCCAGCCTGGCGATAGGCGGCGGCATCGCCATCTTCCGCCGCGACAAACACGGCATCCACTTTTCGCGTCAGCAGCGCTTCGCTCTCGAAACTGCGGCCATGCACCGACAGCGCCTGATTTAACGACGGCTGGATTTTAAACATCCACGGCCGGTCTTTGGCGTGATTTACCGTCGCCACGATCCGGTCGCCCGCACCCAGCGTCATCAGCAGCGAATGGTGCGCATACCAGCCATCGGCAATGCGCGTTGCCTGAACGGGAACGGTGACGCGATTCCCCGCGTCATCGGTTACCGTGCGGGCGAATAGCGACTGGCTAAAAGTGGTCAGGCTCAGTGCCGCCAGCAGCGGCAGCAGGATCGGGCGCATGTTCATCAGGACCTCATCAGAAATTAAGCTGCATGGAAATCTGCACCATTCGCGGTTCGCCAATCTGGGCGCTGGCATAACCGGCACCGCTGTAGCCGTTCAGGCCGCCGGGCACGATGTTGGTCCAGTAATGGCGATTGGTCAGGTTGGTCATATCCAGCCGGAACGTAGTGTCGGTATTGAAAAGCCGCGTTTTGTAGCGGGTGCCGGCATCGAAGGTGGCGTAGCTGCCCACCCAACTGTCGTTGGCGTTATCGGTGCTGCGGCGGCCAACGTAATGCATACCGCCGTGAATATCAGTGCCGCTAAAGAACGGCAGATCGTAAGCAGCAAACAGGCTGGCGGTATAGCGTGCCAGGCCGACAATCTGCTTATCGTCGGTGGTTGCGCTGGCGGTATCGCGCAGGCGCGGATCGAGCCAGGTCATGCCGCCATACAGATGCAGATTTTCGCTGAGGTCGCCGTCGGCCATCAGCTCCAGGCCCCGGTTGCGCTGGTTACCGTCAACGGCGTATTCACCGCTGGTGGTGGTATAGGCAAACGGGCGATCGATCTGGAACAGTGCGGCAGTGAGCAGGACTTTGCCTACCGCCAGCTTGCTGCCCACTTCCACCTGCTTGCTGCGGTACGGCGCCAGAATATTGCCGGCGTTGGCGGCTCCGGTCGGTGCGGTATCGCCCTGTTGCAGGCTGTCGGCATAGGTGACGTAAAGCGTCAGCGGATCGACCGGCTTAAACATCAGGCTGGCTGAACCACTGAACCCGCTGTTATTTGACTCGCTGGTGCGGCTGCCGGTTTTGGCGTAGTTCGCCGAACTCAGGAAGCTTTCGCTGCCGGCCAGCAGCAGGCTCCACTGCGGCGAAAAGGTCAGCGTATCGCTGAGTAAGAAGGCCTGCTGGGTGGCGGTCGCCGAATGGTAACGATGCGTAAAGTCAGGATAGTCCGGCTCGGCAAACGCCTGCGGATTGTCCAGCGAGGCGCTGCCGAGCGTTGAGGTTGCGCCGTTGCGCGGGTTTTCATTCTTCCAGACAAAGCCGCGCATGCCGGTCGAAATCTGGTGATGCAGCCAGCCGGTGTCCACTTCGCCGTTGAGGTTCGCCATATAGCTGTTTATGGTAAAGCGGCTGGCGGTGGCGGATGAGGTGGTGGTTTTGTAATGGCCGGCGTTGTCGGTAAAGGTGTTGGTCACCGCGGTCGATTCGCGGTCGGCAATCTGGCGCAGTACGCCCACTTCGCCCTGCCAGTTGCCATCAAAATCATGCTTCAGATGCAGGCTGGCGGTCAGCGTATGGTTATCGTCACCGGCATAGGACTGGCCGAGGTGAGCGGTTTTCGGGTTGGGTGCTGACGGGAACGACAGGCCGCTGCCCAGCGCGAATTTGCCCGGCAGGCCTTTATCATAGAAGTGGTAGTAGCTGAAGTTGGTTTCCAGCACGGTTTTATCGGTCAGGTTGGCGTCCAGCGCCAGGCTGAATAGCTGACGACGTTTTTTACTGCCGCTGACGTAGCCGTTGCCTTCATCATCAAGGACGTTCGCGCGATATCGCAGACGATCGTTATCATCCAGCGGACCGCTAAAATCACCCGACACCAGATGGCTCAGCCCGGTTCCACCACCGAAGGTCAGGCTGTGCTGCGCGATATCAGTCGGGCGTTTGGCGACAAAGTTAAACAGGCCTGCCGGGTTCGCCGGGCCATACAGCGATCCCGCCAGCCCGTTCAGCACCTCCAGATGATCAAACTGTTCCGCCGCGTAGTCGGTGGTGGACACCACATTCAGCCCATCAATCATCGAGTTCTGCACCACGCTTCCCTGCATACCGCGGGTCTGCGGCCGCGCGCCATCGCCCTGCACGGACGGCATATAGCGATAGATATCGCTGAGGCTTTTCAACTGCTGGCGCTTCATCAGTGAAGGGGAGATGACCTGAACAGCATAGGGCGTGTTGCGGACCTCCTGCTTACCGAGATTACCGAGCGTGGCCTGTTTATCCACTGCGGGAACGTCGCTGTCCGGCGCTGCGGCGGTGACCGTCAGCGTCTTATCTGCCGTTGCTGCCTGCGCGTGCAGCGCAAAAAGAATCAATATGCTAAGCGCACTTGCCTTAAAAGAGGGGTTTACCACTGCCATTGTTTTAATTTGCCTTACGATGCTGAGCGGCTCGGGCGGCCACCTGTGCGGGGATGCTGTAAAAAGAGCGCAGAGGTTAGCATATCGC
Source organism: Erwinia billingiae Eb661 (assembly GCF_000196615.1). NCBI lineage: Bacteria > Pseudomonadati > Pseudomonadota > Gammaproteobacteria > Enterobacterales > Erwiniaceae > Erwinia > Erwinia billingiae. Next base: position 4,834,850 of record NC_014306.1, on the reverse strand, counting down.
TATATCAATTAGTATATAGCGACTCGCCATAACCCCAGGCTATACCCTGCCGATAAACAAGCATTATCCCGGCTGTCATAACAGTGAAATAGTCTTCTCAGGCAAACCCTGCAACCTGATAAGAGAAAACCCTGATGCTGATCCCTCAACCCTATTTGTTATTCCTTGGCGACGTTACCGATCCGCTGGCGGCGAAAACGGCACGCGGCATCCACGTCTGGCGTCCTGAGCAGTGCGTTGGGCAGATCCGTCTGCCGGGCTGCACCGTCTCTCTGGGCCTCGACGATCTGACCATTGAAGCCGCCGTCGCGGCCGGGGCGAAAACGCTGGTGCTCGGCACCGCCAATGCCGGTGGCTATCTGCCGGAACACTGGCTGGACACCGTGCGTGGCGCGATCAATGCCGGACTGAACGTGGCCAGCGGCCTGCATTATCGCCTGGTGGATAACGAAGAGCTGGTGGCGCTGGCGAAAGCGCAGGGCGTTGCGCTGTTCGACATCCGCCATATGCGGCCAAAACTGGACGTGGGCAGCGGTAAGAAACGCAGCGGCAAACGCGTGCTGACGGTCGGCACCGACTGCTCGGTCGGCAAAATGTACACCTCGCTGGCGCTGGAATCCGCCATGCGTGAGATTGGCCTGAAGGCTGATTTCCGCGCGACCGGGCAGACCGGCATTCTGGTGGCGGGTGAGGGGATCGCCATCGATGCGGTGATTGCGGACTTTATCGCCGGCGCGGCAGAAGCGCTGTCTCCGGCCAACGAGGCCGATCACTGGGATATCGTGGAAGGCCAGGGTTCACTGTTCCATCCCTCTTATGCCGGCGTCAGCATGGGCCTGATCCATGGCGCGCAGCCGCACTGGCTGGTGATGTGCCACGAGATGCACCGTCCGCATATGCGTCACCTGCCGCATCAGCCGATGGTCAGCCTGGCAGACTGCGTGGAAGCCAACGTGCGTGCCGCCCATGTCACCAGCGACAGCGTTCAGCTGGCCGGTTTCGCCATCAATACCTCTAACTACAGCGAGCAGGAAGCCCGTGATTACTGCCAGCAAATCAGTGAGGAATTTGGCGTGCCGGCCACCGATCCGGTGCGTTTTGGCATCGCGGAGATTGCTGCGCTGCTGAAAGAGCGGGGCTGATTATGCGCCGGATGCAGGTTGAAGTTGTCGAGCTGCCGTTAGCGCGTCCGTTCGCCATCGCGCGCGGTACCCGCACGGCGGTGACGGTGGTGCGGGTCACGCTGGAAGAACAGGGCTTTATCGGGCGTGGCGAATGCACGCCCACCGCCCATTACCATGAAAGTGCCGAAAGCGTTACCGCGCAGCTGGCGGCGGTGCAGGAAGAGGTGGAAAACGGTCTGACGTTAAGCGAGCTGCAAAACCGTCTGCTGCCGGGATCGGCCCGCAACGCGCTGGACTGCGCGCTATGGCGGCTGGATGCCGCGCTCAACCGACAAACGCTGTGGCAGCGTCTGAATGCGCAGCCACCTGCCAGCGTGATCACCGCCGAAACGCTGAGCCTCGACAGCGTGGAGATGATGGCGGCCGCGGCGGCGGATGCCGTTTCGCGCGGGGCGATCCTGCTGAAAATCAAACTCAACCGCGACCTGATTCTGGAAAAAGTGGCGGCGATCCGCGCCGCCGCGCCGGACGCCACGCTGATTATTGATGCCAACGAAGCCTGGAGCGGGCTGGATCTCAGCAGCCTGTTCTCGGCGCTGACCCACTACAACATCGCGATGATCGAACAGCCGTTGCCTGCGGGTAACGACGCCGATCTGCAACGCTTCGATCACCCGATCCCGGTCTGTGCGGATGAAAGCTGCCATCACGTCGGCGACATCGCCGGGCTGCGCAACCGCTACGAGATGATCAACATCAAGCTCGATAAATGTGGCGGCCTGACCGAAGCGCTGGCGATGGTGGACGCCGCACGGATCCACAAATTACGGCTGATGGTGGGCTGCATGCTCGGCTCCTCACTGGCGATGGAAGCCGCGCTGCCGGTGGCCGTCTCGGCGGAACATGTTGATCTCGACGGGCCGATCTGGCTCGCGGCGGACAGCGCCCCTTATCTTTCCTACAACCAGGGTCGTATCTGGCTTTAATCCAGCGACCACCGGAGTCACGATGACGGAACGTATTCACTCAGAACCCACCGCCACCGGATCCGGCAACGCCTCGCCTGTACTGCAGGTTGAGGATTTGAGCGTCAGCTTTAGCGGGCGCTCCGGGAAAAACCTTGCGCTGAAAGGCGTCTCCTTCACCATCAATAAAGGCGAAATTGTTGCCGTGGTTGGCGAAAGTGGCTCGGGTAAATCGGTCACCTCGCTGGCGGTAATGGGCCTGCTGGCATCGTCTGCCACCATTGAGCGCGGGGCGATCCACTTCAGCCCGCGCAGCGGCGTGAAGCACCCGTTGCTGACCATGAGCACCGAGGAGCGGCGCAAGCTGCGCGGTCGCGACATGGCAATGATTTTTCAGGAGCCGATGACCTCGCTAAACCCGGTCCTGCGGGTTGGCGATCAGCTGACGGAAGCCCTGCGCGATCACCAACTGTGCGACAGCAAAACTGCCAACGCCAAAGCCCGCGAGCTGCTGCGCAAAGTGCGTATTGCGGATATCGATCGGGTGATGAAAAGCCATCCGCATTCCCTGTCCGGCGGCATGCGCCAGCGGGTGATGATTGCCCAGGCGCTGGCCTGCGATCCGCAGCTGCTGATCGCCGATGAACCGACCACCGCGCTGGACGTCACCGTTCAGGCCCGCATCCTGCAAATCCTCCGCGACCTGCAACAGCAAAGCGATATGGCGGTGCTGTTTATCACCCACGATATGGGCGTGGTGGCGGAAATTGCCGATCGGGTGGTGGTGATGTATCGCGGCGAAGTGGTGGAACAGGGCCGCGTGGAGCAGATTTTTGCCGCACCCGAACACCCTTATACCAGGGCGTTGCTGGCCGCCGTTCCGCGTCTGGGCGATATGAAAGCTAGCCGCTGGCCACAACGTTTTCCGCTGCTCGGCGAAGAGCAGGATGAGGAGGCCGGCGTGCAGATCACCGCGCGTTATGAGCAGAAACCGCTGCTGGATGTGCGGGGGCTGAAGGTGTATTACCCCATCCGCAGCGGGATGTTTTCCGCGCTAACCCATCGCGTCCACGCCGTTGAGCAGATCGATTTTTGCGTCTGGCCCGGGGAAACGCTGGCGATTGTCGGCGAAAGCGGCTGCGGCAAATCCACCACCGGACGCGCGCTGCTGCGGCTGGTTTCCAGCGAGTCGGAGAGCATTCACTTTCGCGGCGAAGAGATCAGCATGCTGAAAGAGCCGGCGTTTCATGCGCTGCGTCGGGAAATTCAGATGGTGTTCCAGGATCCCTATGCCTCATTAAATCCGCGCCTGACGGTGGGCTTCACCATTGCCGAACCGCTGCTGCTGCATGGGCTGGTGAAATCCCTGGAAGAGGCGACGCCGCAGGTCCAGTCATTACTGAAAAGCGTCGGATTATTGCCGGAACATGCCCGCCGCTATCCGCATGAGTTTTCCGGTGGCCAGCGTCAGCGTATCGCCATCGCCCGCGCCATGGCGCTGCAGCCGCAGGTGATTATCGCGGATGAAGCGGTGTCGGCGCTGGATGTTTCCATCCAGGCGCAGGTGGTTAACCTGATGATGGACCTGCAAAAAGAGACCGGCGTGGCGTGGATCTTTATTTCGCACGATATGGCCGTCGTCGAGCGTATCGCCAACCGCGTAGCGGTGATGTACCTCGGCCAGATTGTGGAAATCGGCCCGCGCCATGCGGTATTCAGCAATCCTCAGCATCCTTATACCCGTCGTCTGTTGGCCTCCGTTCCGGTGGCCGATCCTGGCCGCCGTACCGTGCGTGAACTGGACGACGGCGAAATCTCCTCGCCGCTGCGTAAAGCCGGGGAAGAAGTGGAAAAACTTCGTTACCGCCAGGTCGACCTGCATCACTGGGTTGCCGAAGGGGACATGCACCGTTAGCGCTTATTTCATTTACCATTCTGGAGAGACACCATGAAGCCGTTTTTACGTCGTTCTGCCGTCGCCCTTGGGCTGTCACTGTGTCTGGCGGGCATCGCCCAGGCGCAGGACCTGCGGATTTCCGCCTATGTCGATATCACCGGTCTTGATCCGCACGATACCTCCGACAACGCCAGCTATTCGGTACAGGCGGGGATCTTTGAACGCCTGTTCCAGTTCGACAGCAAAATGAAGCTGGTGCCGTGGCTGGCGACCGATTACACCAGCAACGCGGACGCCACCGAATTCACGCTCAATCTGCGTAAAGACGTCATCTTCCAGGACGGCACGCCGTTTGATGCCGCGGCGGTAAAAGCCAACCTCGACAGGCTGGCCGACCAGACCAAAGGTCTGAAGCGTAACAGCCTGTATAAGATGATTAAAACCGTCACCGTCGTTTCGCCAACCCAGGTCAAAATCGAACTGAACCAGTCGTTTGGCGCCTTTATCAACACCCTCGCACACCCGTCGGCGGTGATGTGGAGCCCGACCGTGCTGAAGCAGTACCCGGACGAAGCGCAGCTGCGCCTGCATCCCACCGGCACCGGCCCGTTCAAATTTGTCAGCTGGCAGCCGGGAAAAGAGGTCAAGCTGAGCAAGTTTGACGGTTACTGGCAGAAAGGCTGGCCGAAGGTCGATAACGTCTTCATTTCGCCAAGTCCGGAAGACTCCACCCGCGTTGCGGCGCTGAAGTCCGGCCAGGTGGATGCGATCTATCCGCTGCCTTCCGACCTGATCAACACCGTGCAGAGCGACAGCAAGCTGGCGGTTCAGCGCGATGAAAGTATCTACCTTTACTACATGGCGATGAACACCCAGCATAAATCGCTGGCCGATGTGCGGGTGCGTCAGGCCATCAACTACGCCATTAACCGCGATATCTGGCTGAAAGTGGCCTATGCGGGCATGGGCAAACCGGCCACCTCGGCGATCCCGCCGGCGGTGCAGTTCTACGCCAAACAGAGCGATCCGGATTACCGCTACAACCCGGAAAAAGCCAAAGCCTTGCTGAAAGAGGCGGGCTTCGCCAACGGTCTGGACCTCAAGCTGTGGGTGACCAACGCCACCGCCAGCGTGCGTGCTGCGCAGTTCCTTAAGCAGCAGCTGGGTGCGGTCGGCATTCGCGTCTCGGTGACGCCAATGGATTCCGGCGCGCGTAACGCCAAACTGTGGGGCGTGAAGGATCCGAAGCAGGCCGAATTCGATCTCTATTACGGCGGCTGGTCGACCTCCACCGGTGATGCGGACTGGGCCTTACGTCCGCTGTTCGCCACCGAATCCTGGGTACCGGTGTCGTATAACGTCTCTTACTACAGCAACCCGGAAGCGGATAAAGCCATTGCGGCAGCGCTGCAAACGGCCGATCCGGCGAAGCGTGCGGCGGCTTATGCCCAGGCACAGACCATCATCTGGAAAGATGCGCCCATCGCCTTCCTCGGCTCGCCAGATAACCTGGTCGGCAAGAAAAAGAACCTGACCGGCGTGTCGATGCTGGCCGACGGCTCGTTCCTGTTCGATCAGGCGGAGTTCCATTAATCCTGAGTCTGTGGCGGGAGCGATCCCGCCTTTGCTGCTGGTACACCCGAATTAACCAGGAAATCGCCTATGTTTGCCTATCTTGTCCGACGTTTACTGGAAATGATCCCGGTGTTGCTGGTGGTCTCCCTGTTGGTCTTTGCCTTTATTAAACTGCTGCCGGGCGATCCGGCACGAATTTATGCCGGTCCCGATGCGCCAATTGAGGCGGTCGAGGCGGCACGACAGCATTTAGGCCTCAACGATCCGCTGCCGCAGCAGTATCTGCACTGGCTGGGCGGGCTGGTGAAGGGCGACCTTGGCGTCACCTACCGCACGCAACAGCCGGTCACCGAGGTGATTGCCCAGGGCTTTATGCCGACGATGTGGCTGGCGCTGGCCGGATTTGCCTGGTCGGTATTGCTGGGGCTGATTATCGGCGTGATCTCGGCGCTGAAACGCGGGAAATGGCAGGACTGGACGCTGATGAGTCTGGCGGTGGGCGGCATATCGATGCCGCCGTTCTGGCTGGGGCTGCTGTTGATCCAGTTTGTGGCGATGCCGTTTGGCCTGTTTTCCGTCAGCGGCTTCAACCAACCCAGCGACATAATCCTGCCGGCCATTACGCTGGGATCCTCGGTGGCGGCGGTGATGGCGCGCTTCACCCGATCGGCCTTTCTGGAAGTGGCGCAGGAAGATTACGTCCGTACCGCCAGGGCGAAAGGGCTGCGTAACCGGCTGGTGACCTGGAAACATATCATGCGCAATGCGCTGATCCCGGTGATCACCATGCTCGGCTTACAGTTTGGTTTTCTGCTCGGCGGATCGATCGTGGTGGAAAGCGTCTTCAGCTGGCCGGGTCTGGGCTGGTTGCTGATCGAGTCGATCAAAACCCAGGATCAGCCGGTGATTCAGGCGCTGGTGATGCTGTTTGTCTTTGAATTTATTGTCATCAACCTGCTGGTGGACCTGCTTTACGCAGTGGTGAATCCGGCCATCCGTCTGCGTCAGGAGCCTGCATGAAGCCAACAACCGAAGCGGCCATCGCGCAAACCGTGCTCGAGAACAGTACGCTGCGCTCGCCGTGGCACGATTTTATTCAGAACCTGATACGCAACCCGCTGGCGCTGGTGTCCGGTGGCTTTATCCTGCTGCTGGTGATTGTGGCGGTGTTTGCGCCGTGGATTGCGCCCTGGGATCCGATGGCTCCCGACTGGATGGCGCTGTCGGCACCGCCTTCTGCCGCGCACTGGATGGGCACCGACGATCTGGGTCGCGATGTGCTTAGCCGCATTATCTACGGCGCGCGCATCTCGCTGTATGTCGGCGTGCTGTCGGTCACCCTTGGGATGATGGTCGGCATCGTGCTGGGACTGCTGGCGGGCTATTACGGCCGCTGGGTGGATATGCTGATTATGCGCGGCTCTGACGTGCTGTTTGCCTTCCCAGGCATGCTGCTGGCGATTGCGGTGGTGGCGATTTTAGGTCCAGGCTTAAATAACGTCATTATCGCCGTCGCGGTGTTCAGCGTGCCGGTATTCGCCCGCATCGTGCGTGCCTCGACGCTGTCGTTAAAGCAGGCGGCCTACGTTGAAGCGGTGCGCTGTGCCGGTGCGCCGGATCGGGTGATTTTGATCCGCCATATTCTGCCGGGCACGCTGTCGAACGTGATTGTCTATTTCACCATGCGTATCGGCACCAGTATTCTGACCGCAGCCGGCCTGAGCTTTATCGGTCTTGGCCCGGAGCCGGATGTGCCGGAGTGGGGCAATATTCTGGCGATGAGCCGCAATATGATGATGGCCGGAGAGTGGCACGTCAGCGTGTTCCCCGGGCTGGCGATTTTTATTACCGTGCTGGCGTTTAACCTGTTGGGTGATGCGCTGCGCGACACCTTAGATCCGAAATTGAAAGGGTAAGCAGATGGACTATCGTCAGGCCGCGCTCGACCTGTTATTGCAGCGCTGGCGAGAGACGCGCCGGTTAGGCAATCCTCGCGGCATCTGTGGTGCCACCAACAGCCTGAGCGATGTGCCGGGCGTTCGGGTCGGGCACGCCACGCTGGACGAGGGCGAACGCCAGACCGGGGTGACGGCGATTGTGCCGCCGGGCGACAACCTGTTTACCCAGCCGTTACCCTGCGGTGCGGCGGTGTTAAACGGCTTCGCCAAGCCGGTCGGGCTGGTACAGATTGAAGAGCTGGGCGTGCTGCAAACGCCGATCCTGCTGAGCAACACGCTGGCGGTGGGCACGCTGTTTACCACCCTGGTGCGCGAGGCGATTAGCCATAATCCGGAGCTGGGGCGCTCGCTGCCGACGGTGAATCCGCTGGCGCTGGAGTGCAACGATGGCTGGCTGAATGACATTCAGGCGCTGGCGGTGACCGAACAGATGGCGCAGCAGGCGTTGGAGTCTGCCTCCGCTGCGTTTTCCCGTGGCAGCGTCGGTGCCGGGCGCGGCATGAGCTGCTTTAGCATGAAGGGCGGCATTGGCACCGCCTCACGCAGCCTCCCGACACTGAATGCCACGCTGGGTGTGCTGGTGCTGGCCAACTTTGGCGCCTTAACTGCGCTGACGCTGGACGGGGTCAGAGTGGGTGAAGCGATAGAACCGCTGCTGCCCGAGCTGACGCCGCAGCGCGATGCCGGTTCGATTATCATTATTATGGCCACCGATGCGCCGCTGGATGCCCGGCAGTTAAAGCGGATTGCGAAGCGCGCCGGTGCCGGTCTGGGCAGGCTTGGCAGTTACTGGGGCCATGGATCCGGCGATATCGCGGTGGCCTTCTCCACCCACCGGGTGCCGCAGCCGCCGGAGGAGTCCGCGCTGGAACCGCTGTTATCCGCCGCTGCCGATGCCACGGAGCATGCGGTGCTGGATGCGCTGCTGAGCGCCGAAGCGGTCACCGGATTCCGTGGGCATCATCGCCCGGCATTAAGCGAACTATTAGATCGACTGGCTGCAGGCCCTGACGCCTGACGTATCCCTGGCGCGGCGCAAGCTGGCCGCGCTGCAACTCCCTGGTTTCTGCTGAAGGTCTTCCCCGATGAAAATTTTTATCTCCGCCGATATTGAAGGCATCGCAGGCGTAATGCGCCCGGAACAGTGCAGTCCGGGTCACGCCGAGTATCAGCTGGCACGTGGTCTGATGGAGCAGGAAGTGAATGCCGCCATCGACGGCGCCTTTGCCGGAGGCGCAACGGAAGTGGTGGTCGCCGACAGTCATGCACAGATGACCAATCTGCGGGCGGAAAATATCGACCCGCGCGCGCGTCTGGTGCAGGGTAAACCGCGCGGGTTATCGATGGTGGAAGGGCTGGAGCATCAGCCTTACGACGGCATGATGTTCGTCGGCTTTCACAGCGCCGCAGGCGAGTTTGGCGTGCTGGCGCATACCATCAACGGTCGGGCGTTTTACCGGGTCAAAATCAACGGCGAAGTGATGGGCGAAAGCGATATTTATGCCGCCGCCGGCGCGGAGCAGAATGCGCCATTGTGGCTGGTGACCGGAGATGACAGGCTGCAACAGTGGATGGCGGATTACTATCCGTCGGCCGATTACGTCTGCGTAAAACGGGCGATTTCACAAACCTGCGCCGAATCACTCAGCCCGGACGCCGCCCGCACCGCCATTCGTCAGGCCGCTGAAAAAGCAGTGAGGCGCGGCAGAAAAGTCAGCACCACCCGCGTTACCGCGCCTTACCAGCTGGAACTGATGGTCACTAAACCGGTGCTCGGCGATCTGTTCTGCCTGGTCCCCGGCGTCACGCGGCTGGATGCCGTCACCGTCGGATACAGCGCCCAAAATATGGCGACCCTCGTCAGCCTGCTGAGCGCGTTCTCCTATCTGGCCTCGACGCAGAACTGAACCTGACCTGTGCAAACGTGTTTCCAGCAGCGCATTGTCGATGCGGTTAATTATTGATCGACCAAAATTGTGCGAGTAGTCTGGTCAAACAGGTCAAACAGGTCAAACAGGTCAAACAGGTCAAACAGGTCAAACAGGTCAACTTTGTGGCTTGTGCTGACCTGTTTGCGGGGGATCTATGCGCAAGATGAATCTGATCACCAATGATGGCAACATCATCAAACACTGCGCCCGTTATATCGCTATCACCGCCTGTGGTTAACGCCGGTACTTCACCATCCGGCTGCGATTAAGCACCAGCGTCAGGCTGTCGCCATCGACCTGCACGGCAAAGCGCTTCTGCCACAGACCATCCTGCGCGGTGGCCAGCAGGCGGCCTTTGCCGAGCGGCACCAGCGTGGCGTGAATGGCCGCCGGGCCGATGCCCATCACCATCTTGTCACCGTTGATGACCAGTTCACTGCGCACGGCCGGAATGTGCCAGCGTCCCTGCACCGCCGACAGGGTGGTGCTGTCCGCTTCCACCGGCACAAACTGACGCGCGGCAAGGCCAATCTCACCGCTGATGGTGCTGCCCTGCTGGCGCAAACGGACCGGGAAGGTGCTGGACAGCGACACTGCTTCACCCGGCACGTCGCTGTGATAGAGATTCTCGGCATTGCCCAGCCAGTTGATGCTGTCGGCATTCACCTCCAGCCAGTCGCTGCCTTCCTCCGCCACATACAGACCGGGCGTCAGGCTGTGACCCCGTTGTGGCAGTGATTCCCCTTGCAGCGCTGCCATGATCGCCAGCGCCGAATCGAAGCTGGCGACATCTTCGCGGTTGGCGACCAATGCCAGACCCACTTTTTGCTGCGGGTCGAGCAGGAAATAGCTTTTATAACCGGCATGCGAACCGCCATGACCGACAAGTTTAACCTTGCCTGCCGACGAGTGGGCGATCCCCAGACCGTAGCCGGTCACCCGGCCATCAGCCAGCTGACGCGGGGCAGCCAGCCTGTTCAGCGTCTGCTCCTCACGCAACAGGTGCTGAAGCCAGCGGCTGAGGTCGGTCACGCTGCCGGTAATACAGCCGGACGCCGAAAGGTGCAGTCCGGCGCTGGCGAGCAGCCACTGCTGGTTGTGCTGCCAGTAGCCCGGCACCAGGCCCGGCACGACATCGAACCAGGTTTCCGGTGCGCTAAACTGGATGCCCAGCGGCCGGTTAATCTGCCCGGCGATAAGCTCAGAGAACAGCACGCCTTTGGCCTTCAGCGCTTCCTCAACCAGGCGATAACCGGTATTGGAATAGGACACTTCGCTGCCCGGCGGATAACTCAGATCGCCCATCTCGGCCAGCAAAGCCAGTAAGGCCGCGGCGCTGGTGGCGTTGTAAACCGACAGGCCCAGCAGCGAGAGGGTTTCGCGCACGTCCGGCAGGCCGGAGGTCATATCCAGCGCGCGACCGACGGTCACCTGGCCATTTTCCCCGGTCAGCTGCGGCAGATGCTGCACCAGCTGGTCGTCCAGCCCCAGATGCTGGCTGGCGGCGCCGGTCACTAACGACGCGAAAATATGCTTGGTCACCGAGGCATAGCGCACCACGGTATCACCATCGAACGCGCGGCCCTGCGCCAGATCCGCCAGGCCACCGGCGCTGATGCTGTGCATTTTCTCACTGTCGAACAGCGCGATAGCCCCGCCCGGTGCGCCGGGTTGTCCCCAGCCGGCGGTAATCTCATCCGCAACCTGTTTCGCCTGCTGCCAGTTAAGGGTCATGCCGGTTCCTCCAGCGTCATACTTAAATCAAACAGTTGCAGGGTGTGCGGGTGCTGAATGCGTCGTGCGCGCAGGTCGTCGGCGCTTAACATCTCAACCATTTCACCCTGTTGCATCACCCCAATATGCGCACACAGGTGGGTCACCACCGCCAGATTGTGCGTCACCATAATGTAGGTGAGTTTGCGTTCTTCCCGCAAATCACTGAGCAGATTCAGAATTTCCGCCTGCACCGAGACGTCCAGTGCCGAAGTCGGTTCATCCAGCAGCAGCACTTCCGGTTCGGCTATCAAGGCCCGGGCAATCGCCACGCGCTGGCGTTGACCACCAGACAGCTGATGCGGAAAACGGAAGCGCACGCTGGCTGGCAGGCCAACGTCTGACAATACCTGAGCGATACGTTGCTCCGCGCGATCGATCCGGTGGATCAGCAGCGGCTCATGCAGAATGCGATCGATTGTCTGGCGCGGATGCAGCGATCCGTACGGATCCTGAAATACCATCTGCACCTGGCGGAAAAAGTTGCGTCCACGGTTGGCAGACAGCGCCATGCCGCCGAAGGTCATTTCGCCGCGCCAGTCATTGTTCAGCCCGGCCAGCGCGCGCAGGATGGTCGATTTGCCTGAGCCACTTTCGCCGACGATACCGAAGCTGGCACCGTTGGCGACGTCGAATGACACGCCCTTTACGACCTCAAGCGATCCAAAAGCAATGCGTAAGTCTTTAATTTTAATCATGGTTACTCCTCCCGCCACGCGGCTTCACGCTGCATCACGGGCAGACGGGCGCGCGGATGGCGCAGCGAAGGCAGGCACGCCAGCAGACCCTTGGTGTAGGGATGCTGAGCCTGCTGCAAATCGCCCGCCGCCAGCATCTCGACAATGCGTCCGCTGTACATCACCGCCACGCGATCGCAAAAATGCGAAACCAGCGGCAGATCGTGACTGATCAGGATCAATCCCATGCCGCGCTGCGAAACCAGATCGTCAATCAGCCTTAAGATCTCCGCCTGCACGGTGGCATCCAGCGCGCTGGTCGGTTCATCGGCGATCAGCAGTTCAGGATCCGGTGCCAGCATCATCGCAATCATCACCCGCTGGCCCATGCCGCCCGAAACCTCATGCGGATAGCGTTTCGCCACTAACTCCGGGTCGCGGATTTTCACCTGAGAAAGCAGATCGACGGCGGCCTTCAGCGCGTCGCGTTTGCTGCCGCCTTTATGCTCACGCCAGGCCTCGGCAATCTGCTGACCAATGGTCATCACCGGATTCAGCGAGTATTTAGGGTCCTGCAAAATAAAGCCCACGCGTTTGCCGCGCACCTGACGCATGACTTTTTCACTGGCACCCCGCAGATCGATACCGTCGAAGCTCAGCTTATCCGCCGTGACCTTCGCGTTGCCGGGCAGCAGCTGCATCAGGCAGCGCGCGGTCAGCGACTTGCCTGAGCCACTCTCACCGACGATGGCAAACTTCTCTTTGCCGACGCTGAATGAGACGCCGCGCACCGCTTCAAAGGTCTCCGTGCCGCTGGTGAAGCCAATTCGTAAGTTTTCAATTTCAACCAGCATTTACTGCTCCTTAGGATCCAGCACGTCACGCAGGCCATCGCCGAGGAAGTTGAAGGCCAGCGAGGTTAAAAAGATGGCGATGCAGGGCATCAGCGGCACCCACCATTCGCTGAACAGGAAGCGGCGCGCGGTGGCGATCATCGTTCCCCACTCTGGCGACGGCGGCTGCGCGCCCATGCCGAGAAAGCCAAGGCTGGCCGCGGTGATAATGATGGAGCTCATATCCAGCGTCACCCGCACAATCAGGCTGGGCACGCACAGCGGCATGATATGGCGCAACACGATGCGCAGGGGCGACGCGCCGCTAATCCGGCTGGCAGCGATAAAATCACTGTGGCGGAACTGCAGCGTTTCAGCGCGGGCAAGGCGTGCGTAAGGCGGCCAGGCGGTGAGGGCAATCGCCAGAATGGCGCTCTCGACGCCGGGGGTTAAGGCAGCGACAAACGCCAGCGCCAGAATCAGCCGGGGAAAGGCCAGAAAGATATCGGTGATGCGCATCAGCGTTTTATCCAGCAGGCCACCGGCATAACCGGCGATACAGCCGATAAACAGGCCGATGGGCGCGGTGATCAACACCACCGCAATCACCATGCCTAAGGTGGTTCTGCCGCCAAACAGGATGCGGGTGAAAATGTCGCGTCCCAGCTCATCGGTACCCAGCCAGTGCAGCGTGGAAGGGCGGGCCAGGCGGTTGGCCAGATCCTGAAAACCGGGATCGTACGGCGTCAGCAGCGGTGCGGCGAGTGACAGCAGCAGCATCAGCAGCACCACCAGCAGGCCGCTCATCGCCAGCGGATGGCGCTTCAGTCCCAGCCACAGGCGATAACGTCTGCCCCACACCGCCTGACTGCGGGTGGTTGGCGTCTCGTTAAGCAGCCAGGCTCTTGATAAGTTTGTCATTTTACGCGTGGGTCCATAAGTCGGTAGAGAATATCAGCGCACAGATTCAGCAGCACATAGGCGGTGCCCACCAGCAGCGTCGCGCCGACGACCGGGTTCATATCGGCATTCATCAGCGAGGTGGTGAGGTATTGCCCCAGCCCCGGCCAGGAGAAGACGTTTTCGGTGACTACCGCGCCTTCCAGCAGCCCGGCATAGGTCAATGCCAGCACGGTCACCAGCTGAACCGCCACGGTCGGAAAGGCGTGACGCCAGATGACCCGACGTGAAGAGAGCCCTTTGGCGCGGGCGGTGATAACAAACTCGCCGCTCAGCGCGTTCAGCATAAAGGTGCGGGTCATACGGGTGATGTACGCCATGCTGAAATAGGCGAGGATCAGCACCGGCTGGGCCATATGCGCCAGCGCATCCCAGAAGGCGTCATAATCTTTCGCCAGCAGGGAATCCACCGTCAGCAGGCCGGTAACCTGCGGCACCATATCCTGATAAATGATGTCCTGACGGCCAGGGCCAGGCGCAATGCCCAACACCGCGTAGAACACCAGCAGGCTGAGGAGCGCGAGGACAAATACCGGCAGGGAGTGACCGGCCAGGCACACCACGCGGATCACCTGATCGATCCATTTCCCCTGACGCACGGCGGCCCAGACGCCCAACGGGATGCCGATAATCGCCGCGACAATAATCGCCGCCGTTGCCAGTTCCAGCGTGGCCGGGAAAAAGCGGGCGATGTCCTGGCTGACCGGGTTAGAGGTCAGAATGGAGCGACCAAAGTCGCCATGAAGGATTTGGGTCAGATAGTGCCAGAACTGAATGTACAGGGGCTGATCCAGCCCCATTTCCTGTCGAACGCGCTCGATGACGGCCTGCGGAGCGTTATCGCCTACCGCGGCCAGCACCGGATCGGTCGGCATCACCCGACCGATAAAGAACGTTAAAACCGACAGACCAAACAGCGTCAGCAGCAGGCTTCCCAGCGTGCTGGCAATACGGGTTAACCACGACATCAGGCTTTTTTCACCAACTCGTAAGGGTTGTCATTCAGCACGGTGATGTGCATGCCGGTGACGCCTTTGGTGCTGGCGTAGGTGTTCAGTTTCTGGAACATGAAAATGAACGGGCTCTTCTCGCGGTGCATGGTCTGGATCTGCTCATAGAGGGCGATACGTTTCGCCGGGTCTTTTTCGTGCAGGGCCGCTGCGGTCATTTTGTTGAAGTCTTCGTCGGACCAGCTGCAACGCCAGGCCAGGGAACGCACGCGGGCGGTGTCGCTGTTATCGGTATTGACGCTGAAGGCTTCGGTGTTGGAGTTCGGATCAAAATAGTCAGCGCCCCAGGCGGTGATCGCCAACTGATGCTGACGGGCGCGCATTTTGGTCAGGACCTGGCGGTTTTCGGCGGAAATCAGCTGAACTTTGATGCCGATAGCGCCCAGCTGCGTCTGGATAGCCTGGGCAATGTCCGGGAAAGGCTGGGCGGAGTAGTGATCCAGCGTCAGCTCAAACCCGTCCGGGTAACCCGCTTCGGCCAGCAACGCCTTCGCTTTTGCCACATCCACCTTAAACGGCTGGTCGTTCAATGCTGCCGGGAAACCGGCTGGCAGCAGGCTCTGATGGACTTTGTAGGTCAGCGGAATGATATTTTTCTGGATGCTGTCGTAATCAATCGCCCACTTCAGCGCCTGCCAGACCTGCGGCTTCTGCAAATGTTCGTTTTTGGTGTTGCAGGACATCAGCATCAGGGTGCCGACCATCTGCTGCACCACGTGGAAATTCGTGTCGCCCATCAGCGGCTTAAGCTGCTCGGTGGTCAGGTCGCGGGCGATATCCACATCGCCTTTTTGCAGCATCAGCAGCTGGGCGGACGGGTCGATAATATGTTTGGCGATCACCCGTTTAATGGTGCTTGTTGACGGATGGTTGTCGTTTTTCTCCAGAATAATGCTCTCGCTGGCTTTCCACGCGCGCAGGGTGAACGGGCCGCTGCCGGCGCTGTGCTGCTTGATCCAGGCATTGCCCTGATCGTCGCCGGCCTGATTTGCCAGCGCGGTTTTCTTCTGCACGATGCTGCCCACCGGCGCGGACAGGCAGTACAGCAGGAAGGTTTCGGCGGCGGGTTCCGCCAGGTTCAGCACCAGCGTGTGGGCATCTTTCGCCACAATCATCTGGTCAACGTTGTCTTTGGTAAAGCCGAACTGGTTGATGATAAAGGCCGGGCTCTTATCCAGCTTCACCACGCGTTGCAGCGAGAAGGCGGCATCATCGGCGGTCATCGGGCTGCCGTCGGCGAATTTAACCGCCGGGTCGAGATGGAAGGTGAAGGTCTTGCTGTCGCTGCTAACGTCCCAGCTTTTCGCCAGTTCGCCCATCACTTCATTCGGCTTAGCCGGATTTGGCATCACCAGGCGTTGATAGAGGTTACCGCAGACTTCAGAGCCGATGGCTTCAAAGCTTTCGGCCGGATCCAGGCTGGTCATGTTGTCGAGCTGCATCGCCATCACCAGCATCGAAGGTGGGGTGGCGGCAAAGGCGCTGTTCAGAGAGAGGTAAGAGAGAAAAGGAACCGCACTGCATCCTGCAAGAAAACGTCTTCTGGTAACCATGGTATCTCCAACATATTGAAATTAAAGAAAAATAATGAATTTTATTGTGCTTTCTGTCTTGACAGCTACCGACGATCTCGGGTAGTACTGAAAGGAGAAGCCTTTTTTTGCTGCGCGAAGCAGCCTGCGCTTTGCTGGTGCAACCTGCTTCAGCATGGCGCACCGTTAATCCCCTAACCTGAGAGCGGAATTCCCCCATGCAACAACTGCGTTCTGATGCCGTGACCGTGCCCGTCTTTGACGGCCATAACGATCTCCTGATGCGCCTGTGGCTGTCCCATCAGGACGATCCCGCTTCCGCTTTTCTCAACGGTCCGGCTGCGGGCCAGATGGACCTGCCACGCATGAAGCAGGGCGGTTTTGCAGGCGGTTTATTCGCGGCGTATGTGCCTTCGGCTGGATCCAGTGCAAGAAGCGCGCCAGCTGTCAGAAAAAACCGATCGGTGCCGGAATACAATGAGATAGAACCGACGCCATCGCGGGAAGAGGCGCTGGAAATCACCCTGTCGATGATTGCCACCTTATTGCGCATTGAGCAGCAGTCGGGCGGCGCGGCACGCATCTGCCGCACGGCGAAAGATATTCGTCAATGCATGCAGGACAGTGCAATCGCCATGGTGATGCACATCGAGGGAGCAGAAGCGCTGGATGAAGACCTGGCGTTGCTGGAGGTGCTGTATGCCGCCGGTTTGCGCACGCTGGGCCCGCTGTGGAGCCGGCCAAATATTTTTGGTGACGGCGTGCCGTTCCGTTTCCCTTCATCGCCGGATATCGGCAACGGCCTGACGGACGCGGGATTAAGGCTGGTTCGCGCCTGTAATCACAAGCGCATCATGGTGGATTTGTCGCACATGGATGAGAAGGGCTTCTGGCAAACGGCGAAAATCAGCGACGCGCCGCTGGTGGCCAGCCATTCCAACGCCCATGCGTTGTGCCCGCAGTCGCGTAATCTGACCGATCGCCAGCTGGCGGCCATCCGCGAAACCAACGGTTTTGTCGGGGTGAATTTTGGCACCAGCTTCCTGCGCGGCGACGGTAAAAAAGCCGACGATGCCACGGTGCTGGAAATCGTCCGCCACGTGGATTATCTGGTTGAAAAGGTAGGTGAAGATAACGTCGGTTTTGGATCGGATTTTGACGGCACCACGCTGCCACCGGACATGAAAGACGTGGCGGGATTGCCGTTGCTGGTCAGGGCGTTAAGCGAGCACGGCTACGACCGGCCATTGCTGGAAAAAATTTGCTACGGCAACTGGATCCGCGTGCTGGAAGCCACCTGGGGTGAATAACCATGCGCCTGCGCCATATTGAGGTTTTCCAGGCGATTGTGGAGGCCGGCAGCATCAGTGCGGCGGCGCGGCAGCTTAACGTCTCACAGCCGAACGTCAGTCGGGTGCTGAACCATGCCGAGCAACAGCTCGGCTTTACCCTGTTTGAACGGCACAGCCAGGGAATGATCCCGACGCTGGAGGCGCAACGGTTGATCCCGGAGATCCGCGAGCTGTATGGCCGTCTGCAGGCGATCGGCGTGTTAACGGAGCAGCTGCGACGCGGTGAAGGCCAGACGGTGCGGGTGGGCGCGGCCCATGCTTTTGGCCAGATGATCCTCGCCCCGGCGATGGTGGAATATCGCCGACAAAACGGCTTCGTCAACGTCGACCTGGTGACCGAGCATTTCAGTACACTGTGCCAGAACTTGCTGGAGGATCGGCTTGATTTTGCGCTGGTGTTTGGTCAGCAGGTGCCGGGAGAACTGGTATCAGAGCCGCTGTTTCACTCGTCAATGGTGGCCCTGTTGCCGGCGGATTCAGAGCAGACCTCGGCGGTCACGCTCGAATGGCTATGCCAGAACAATTTGCTGATGATGCAGCAGGAAGATCCGCTGGGCCATGTGCTGCACCGTGCGCTGCGGGATAAGGCGCTGCAACCGGCCAATTCGCTGTATATCAAGACCTATTCGGTGATCGCCGATATGGTGCTGGCCGGCGGTGGCGTGGGGATTGCCGACCTGTTTACCGGCCGCCGCTATGCCGATCAGCTGCGGGTGTTGCCGATCGCCCAGCCGTTACCGTTTGAGGTGATGCTGATCAGCCGCCGCGACCGGCCACAATCGCAGTCGACGCTGCAACTTAAGCAGGTGATCCGCACCAGGCTGTGGGAGCTGGCGCGCCAGTGTGAGGCGCAAATTCACGCCGAACACTGAGCCGGCATCTGACCGAACTGCGCCGCGCTGCGCAAACGATTGGCGGTTTTTGCCGCAGCCGTCAACGAATGTCCGATGGAGTTAACAGATCGGCGCTCTGCCGCTTTCTCTCTCCCGCTGCGGGTGCTTAAATCTGCTGTCGCTTAAAAAGATGCAGGAGGAGCTGTGCTGCCATCGCAAACCGTCAATGTGACCATCCCCCGTAACTGGGTAGACCTGTACGAAACCATCTGGAAACCCGAATTCTTCCCGAAGTGGGCCTCCGGCCTTAGCCAGTCATCGCTGGTCAGGGAAAGCACGCACTGGAAAGCCAACGGCCCGAACGGCGTGGTGAAACTGCGTTTTACCGAGCACAACCCCTGGGGCGTGATGGATCATTACGTCGATAGCGGTTTTGGCAAGGAAGTGTATGTGCCGATGCGCGTGGTGGGGAATGAAGCCGGGGCGACGGTGTTTATCACCGTGTTTCGACAGTCACTAATGTCTGAAGATAAGTTTGCGCAGGATATTGAGTGGGTAAAGCGGGATTTGCAGGCGCTGCATACGCTGTTAACCACCTGACCGGCAACGCGGGGGAACCACCGTTTTCCCCGCGCTGTCAGCAATGCTCTCAGAAATGAATCACACCTTTAATTAATTCCCGATTGTTAATCACGTCCGCTTCAAACACCTCCGCCAGATCGGCAAACTCAAAGCGTTTATTCAACATCATCTCTGCGCTGATTTTGCCTGCGGCCATTAACTGCGCGACCTTCTCAAAATCTTCCTGAGTGGCATTACGGCTGCCCATCAGCGTGGTCTCTTTCTTATGGAAATCGGTATCCGGGATCTGGATGTCGCCTTTGTGCAGACCGACAAACACGATGCTGCCGCCGTGGGCAATCAGCGAGACACAGTTGTTCATGGCGTGCGGGTTACCGGTGGCATCAATCACCTTGCCCGGCAGGCGGCCGGAGAACTGCCCCCGCAGCTGCTGTTCGAAATCAGCGGCGGCAGCATCCAGCGCCGGCAGTGCCAGATTTTTTTCGACGTGGGAGCGGCGGAACGGGCTGGTATCGGCAACCACCACCCGCGCGCCAGCGGCATTGGCGATGGCGGCTACGCCCAGTCCGATCGGACCGGCACCGACCACCAGTACGCTTTCGTCGGGCTGAATCGCCGCACGGCGAACGGCATGAGCACTGATGGCAAAGGGTTCGATTAATGCCGCGGCTTCCGCATCGACGCCGGTGACATCCAGCAGATTACTTTCCGGCACGCTGAGGTAGTCACAAAAACCGCCGTCCTGATGGACACCAATCACTGAAATTTTCTCACAGCAGTTGGTTTTGCCGCTTTCGCAGGCGCCACAGCTGCCGCAGGAGAGGTAAGGGATCACCGAGACTTTCTGACCGACGCGGAAGCGGTGTGCGCCGGCACCCAGCGCCACAACCTCACCGCACAGCTCGTGGCCGAGTACGCGGGGATAACTGAAGAAGGGCTGATTGCCTGCCCAGGCGTGGATATCGGTGCCGCAGATGCCGGCAGTCACAATCTTCAGCAGGGCTTCACCCGGCGCGGCATGGGGTTTCGCGCGCTGCTGGTAGGACATCTCTTTCGGCTGCTGGATCACCAGCGTGGTCATCATGGTCATGGGTTTTTCTCCGTTGTCTGGCCTGAGTTATGGAATAAAACCGGGCCGCCGCGCAGGGTGCACAACCGGATTTGTGACTGAACGCGCCTTTATCGGGCCTGAATTGGTTTTTAATGGATAAAAATCAGGAGAAGCCATGAGCCGCACGCAAAACCTTCGCCACAACGTGGTCAATCAGATGCTGGAAGGCATCGCCAGCCAGCATATCCGCTCGCCGTTGCCACCGCAGGCAGCATTGGCGGAGATGTTTAACGTCAGCCGCACCACGGTTCGCCATACGCTGGCGCATCTGCATGAACGTGGCGTGCTGGATAAGGTGGAAGACCAGTATCTGATCGTGCGTCAGCCCAGCCAGGACGACGGCTTTGATGCGGTCAGCACCTCGCTGGATGAACAGGCCCGGCAGTTCGAGCAGGCGTTTTTCCAGATGATCAACCAGAAAACCTTGTCAGCCGGCGAAAGCTTTACCGAACTGCAGCTGGCGCAGCAGGTGGGGGTCAGTCCGGTAGTGGTAAGGGAGTTTTTGCTGCGCTTCAGCCGCTATAACCTGATTGAAAGCACCCGTCGCGGCCACTGGCTGATGAAGAAGTTCGACCGGCGTTATGCAGAAAAACTGTTTGAGCTGCGGGAAATGCTGGAGACGCACGCCCTGAACCGTTTTCTCAATCTTCCTGCCGATGATGAACGCTGGATAAAAGCGCGTGACCTGCTCAGCCGCCACCGCGAGATGCGCGACACCATCGCCAGCAGTTACCGGATGTTTGCCCAGCTGGATCGCGAAATGCATCAGCTGATCCTCTCCGCGGCGGATAACCCGTTTATTGATCAGTCGCTGGAGATCATTTCGGTGATTTTCCATTCGCATTATCAGTGGGATGAAAGCGATTTAAAGCAGCGCAATATCGTCGCGCTGGAGGAGCATATGGCGATCCTCACCGCGATCATCAGCCGCAATGACGTTGAGGCGAGCTGTGAATTACACCGCCATCTGACCACCGCGAAACAGTCGATGATCCGCTCGATCAAGCAGTACAGCGACTGACGAAGCCGGGTGTGTTGATGCCTGTACGGCGTTATGCACACCTCCGTGCGGGCGGATAAAGTGACTGGGATCTCGCTTTGCGCCGGGGCAGCGGGATAAAAAACCATTAAAAAACGGCAAAGCCCAATCTGTAGCACGGAACCGCAACATGATTACCCCAGGTAATTAACAGGGCATTTACTCTGATCAGGACATCTTCACCGCCGAGCGCGGATTACAAGAACACCTGACACTGGGGAATGCTTTATGGAAAACAGCCCGATTGTGACTGGCAGCGGCCATCAACTTGGCTCTGACAAAGAGACGGTAGAAATCGTCCCGGCGCACGGCAAACTGGTACGTTCAGCACGCATCAAACGCGTGCAAACCACCGCGATGATCCTGCTGTTCCTCGCCGCCGTGATCAACTACCTCGACCGCAGCTCGCTTTCGGTGGCTAACATGACCATCCGCGGCGATATGGGGCTGAGCGCCACCGAAATCGGCATGCTGTTGTCGGCCTTCTCACTGGCGTACGGTATCGCCCAGCTGCCTTGCGGCACGCTGCTGGACCGTAAAGGCCCGCGCATTATGCTGGGGATCGGCATGTTCGTCTGGTCCTGCTTCCAGGCCCTGTCCGGGCTGGTGCAGAGCTTCACCCAGTTTATTCTGGTGCGTATTGGCCTGGGGATTGGCGAAGCGCCGATGAACCCGTGCGGCGTGAAGGTAATCAACGACTGGTTCAATATCAAAGAGCGCGGGATGCCGATGGGCTTCTTTAACGCCGCCTCGATGATTGGCCTGGCGATCAGCCCACCGATTCTGGCGGCGATGATGCTGACCATGGGCTGGCGCGGCATGTTCGTTACGATCGGTATCTTGGGCATTTTCCTCTCTGCCGGCTGGTACATGCTGTACCGCAACCGCGATAATAAAACGCTGACCAAAGAAGAAGTGAACTATCTGGAAGCCGGCAGCGTCGTCGCACGCAAAGAGCCGATGAGCATGAAAGAGTGGCGCGGCCTGTTCAAGAACCGCACCATGTGGGGCATGATGATTGGCTTCAGCGGCATCAACTACACCGCGTGGCTGTATCTGGCCTGGCTGCCGGGCTACCTGCAAACCACCTATCATCTGGATTTGAAAGCGACCGGCTGGCTGACGGCGATCCCGTTCCTGTTCGGTGCGGCGGGGATGTTACTGAATGGCTATGTGGTTGATGCGCTGGTGCGCCGCGGCATGCAGCCGGTCAAAACCCGTAAAATCTGTATCGTTGCCGGTATGCTGTTCTCCGCGGCCTTTACTGCCGTGGTGGTGCAGGCAACCACCACTTACGCGGCGGTGGTGCTGATCGGTATGGCGCTGTTCTGCATCCACTTTGCCGGCACCTCCTGCTGGGGCCTGATCCACGTGAACGTCACCTCGCGTATGACGGCGTCAGTTGGCAGCATCCAGAACTTCGCGAGCTTTATCTTCGCCTCGTTCGCCCCGGTTTTAACCGGCTTTATCCTTGATAAAACCGGCTCGTTCAATATGGCGTTAATGGTCTGTGCCTGCGTCACCGTACTCGGCGCGCTCTCTTACCTGTTTATCGTCCGCGACCCGATTGTCGATGCCGTGGACTAACGACTGAGTCAGTAAATAAAGGCAGCGCTTTAAAGGCGCTGCCTTTTTTATTTCTAGGCAGGATGATTATTTGTGGGGAAATGCAGATAGTTGCTACCTGATTTCAAGCCGCTTGCACAAAATTTAGATCCAGTTTTAAGTTTAAATAAGTGCTACGCAGGGAAGGTGATATTGTGCGCTACACTGCGCGCGGGCGTATATCCTGACAGGGTAAAAGCCGCTTTTTACCTGCGGCTTTGGTGGTATAAAGGTGTACATAGTCAACCAAAAAAAGGGTTATTTATCTTGTCATGGCCTATCCGAAAAACGTTAAGGTTAGCCTGACTGATGCGGAAAAAGTCCAGCTGAAAAAGTTAACTAAATTATTGAAAAGTGAGGTGTGATATGAACATTTTTGACGATCTTAAAGCGTCTTTAGAAGAGGCTGTGGATATCAGGAATGGCGATAAAGCGCCTGGCAATGTTACCCGCTTTGAGATTGCCGATGTCAGGGCGATCCGGGAGCAGCTTAACGTTTCGCAAAGTGAAATGGCCAGGGCTCTGGGTACCAGCGTTGATACAATTAAAAGCTGGGAAAGTAAAAGGCGTAATCCCACCGGTCTGGCGGCTAAAGTGTTGGCCGCTATTCATGCCAATCCCGCATTTTTTCGGGAACTGGCCTCGCAGTAATTAATATAGGCACCCCAGCCTTTTTTTATACTTTTTTTACACCCCGCCCCTGCATTTTTACATCAACTTTGCACCCCGCTCGCAACAATAAAGGCCTTCGAAAGCGCCTCTGGAGGTGTGTTGTGAGCATGGCCTTAATTACCGGCATTGTGCTGGTGTTCCTGTTGTTGGGCTATCTGGTATATGCCCTGATTAATGCGGAGGCGTTCTGATGGCCGCCAGCGCATTTTTACTGATCGCCAGCTATCTGCTGCTGTTGATGATCCTCGCCCGTCCGCTGGGTAGCGGTCTTGCTCGCCTGATTGACGATCGTCCGCTGGCCGGCGTTGCCGGCTTCGAACGCCTGCTCTGGCGCGCCAGCGGCGTGGCGGCTGAATCCATGAGCTGGCGCAGCTACTTGCTCGCTATTCTGCTGTTTAACCTCGGCGGCCTGATCCTGCTGACAGTGATGCTGATGACCCAGGCCAGCCTGCCGCTTAACCCGCAGCACCTGCCGAATCTCAGCTGGCATCTGGCGCTGAATACCGCCGTCAGCTTTGTCACCAACACCAACTGGCAGGCCTATGCCGGCGAAAGCACGCTCAGCTACTTTAGCCAGATGGTGGGCCTGACCGTGCAGAACTTCCTCTCGGCAGCGACCGGGATTGCGGTGGCCTTCGCGCTGATCCGCGGCTTTGCTAACCGCTCACTGGGCACGCTGGGCAACGCCTGGCGGGATATGACCCGCATCACGCTGTATGTGTTGCTGCCACTTTCCCTGCTGATTGCGCTGTTCTTTGTCAGCCAGGGTACGCTGCAAAACGTTAACGGCTATCTGGATCTCACCACGCTGGAAGGGGTGAAACAGACGCTGCCGATGGGTCCGGTCGCCTCGCAGGAAGCGATCAAAATGCTTGGCACCAACGGCGGCGGTTTCTTTAACGCTAACTCGGCGCATCCGTTTGAAAACCCGACCGCGTTAAGCAACGTCGTGCAGATGCTGGCGATATTCCTGATCCCGGCCGCATTGTGCTTTGCCTTCGGCGATGTGGTGAAAGACCGCCGTCAGGGCCATGCGCTGCTGTGGGCGATGTCGCTGATGTTTATCGGCGCGGTGGTGGTGGTGATGTGGGCCGAACTGAAAGGCAATCCGCACTTCCTCAGCCTGGGTGCCGACAGCGCTATCAATATGGAAGGCAAAGAAACCCGCTTTGGCATTCTCAACTCCAGCCTGTTCGCGGTGATCACTACCGCCGCCTCGTGCGGCGCGGTCAACGCGATGCATGACTCCTTTACCGCGCTCGGCGGCATGGTGCCGATGTGGCTGATGCAGATTGGCGAAGTGGTGTTTGGCGGCGTCGGTGCCGGGCTGTACGGCATGCTGCTGTTTGTCCTGCTGGCGGTGTTTATCGCCGGCCTGATGATCGGTCGCACCCCGGAGTACCTCGGCAAAAAAATCGACGTCTGGGAAATGAAAATGACCGCGCTGGCGATCCTGATCACGCCGACGCTGGTTCTGCTCGGCACCGCGCTGGCGATGATGACCGACGCCGGACGCAGCGGTATGGCCAACCCCGGTATTCACGGCTTCAGCGAAGTGCTGTATGCGGTGTCGTCGGCCGCGAACAACAACGGCAGTGCCTTTGCCGGCCTGAGCGCCAATACCCCGTTCTGGAACCTGCTGCTGGCGTTCTGCATGCTGGTCGGCCGCTTTGGCATCATCATTCCGGTGATGGCGATTGCCGGATCGCTGGCGATGAAAAAAGTGCAGCCGGTGGGCAACGGCACGCTGCCGACCCACGGGGTGCTGTTTATCGCTCTGCTGATTGGCACGGTGCTGCTGGTGGGCGCACTGACGTTTATCCCTGCTCTGGCTCTGGGGCCAGTGGCGGAACACCTGATCATGTTTGCACATTAATCGCCGGAGAGAAGGATCATGAGTCGTAATCAACAGGCGCTGTTTGACGGTGCGCTGATAAGGGTTGCCCTGGGCGATGCCCTGAAAAAAATGAGCCCGCGCGTGCAGTTCCGCAACCCGGTGATGTTTGTTGTCTGGCTGGGCAGCGTGCTCACCACGCTGCTGGCGCTGGCCATGCTGGCAGGAAAAACGCCGGGCAGCGCCGGCTTTACCGGGGCGATTTCGCTGTGGCTGTGGTTCACCGTGCTGTTCGCAAACTTTGCCGAAGCGCTGGCCGAAGGGCGCAGTAAAGCGCAGGCCAACAGCCTGAAAGGCATCCAGAAAACCAGCTATGCCAAAAAAATGGCGGCGGCAAAATACGGGTCAGCGCATCAGCAGGTCGCGGCAGATTCGCTGCGCAAAGGCGATGTGGTGCTGGTGGAAGCCGGTGACATCATTCCCTGCGATGGCGAAGTGCTGGAAGGGGGCGCATCCGTCGATGAGAGCGCGATAACCGGCGAATCTGCACCGGTGATCCGCGAATCGGGCGGCGACTTTGCGTCGGTCACCGGCGGGACGCGCATCCTCTCGGACTGGCTGGTGATCCAGTGCAGCGTTAACCCTGGCGAAACCTTCCTCGACCGGATGATCGCCATGGTGGAAGGTGCAACAAGGCGCAAAACGCCGAACGAAATTGCGCTGACCATCCTGCTGGTGGCGCTGACCATCGTCTTTCTGCTGGCGACGGCCACGCTCTATCCGTTCACGGTCTGGGGCGGGAATCCGGTCAGTATCACCGTGCTGGTGGCGCTACTGGTCTGCCTGATACCGACCACCATTGGCGGCCTGCTGTCCGCGATTGGCGTGGCAGGGATGAGCCGGATGCTGGCCGCTAACGTCATCGCCACCAGCGGGCGTGCGGTGGAAGCCGCGGGCGATGTCGATGTGCTGATGCTGGATAAAACCGGCACCATCACCCTCGGCAACCGCCAGGCCACCCAGTTTATGCCTGCGCCGGGCGTCAGCGAAGAGCAGCTGGCCGACGCAGCACAGCTGGCGTCGCTGGCCGATGAGACGCCGGAAGGGCGCAGCATCGTGGTGCTGGCCAAGCAGAAATTTAACCTGCGCGAGCGCGATCTCAACAGCATGGGCGCGACCTTTATTCCGTTCTCGGCCCAGACGCGAATGAGCGGCGTTAACGTCCAGGATCGCATGGTGCGGAAAGGGGCAGTCGACGCCGTTCGCCGCCATATCGACAGCAATGGCGGCACTTTCCCGGCAGAAGTGAACAAGCTGGTGGAGGACGTGGCTCGCAGCGGCGGCACGCCGTTAGTGGTCTGTGATGGCGCCAAAGTGATGGGCGTGGTGGCGCTGAAAGACATTGTGAAAGGCGGCATCAAAGAGCGTTTTGCCGAGCTGCGCAAAATGGGCATCAAAACCATCATGATCACCGGCGATAACCCGCTGACGGCGGCGGCGATTGCCGCTGAAGCAGGTGTGGACGATTTCCTGTCAGAAGCGACCCCGGAAGCCAAGCTGGCGCTGATCCGTCAGTATCAGGCGGAAGGACGACTGGTGGCGATGACCGGCGATGGCACCAACGATGCTCCGGCGCTGGCGCAGGCGGACGTGGCGGTGGCGATGAACTCGGGCACCCAGGCAGCGAAAGAAGCGGGGAATATGGTGGATCTGGATTCCAACCCGACCAAATTGCTGGAAGTGGTGCACATCGGTAAGCAGATGCTGATGACGCGGGGATCGCTCACCACCTTCAGTATCGCCAATGACGTGGCCAAGTATTTCGCCATCATTCCGGCCGCGTTTGCGGTGACCTACCCGCAGCTGAATGCGCTGAACGTGATGCGCCTGCACTCGCCGGACTCCGCCATTCTGTCGGCGGTGATCTTTAACGCGCTGGTGATTGTGTTCCTGATCCCGCTGGCGTTGCGCGGGGTCAGCTACCGTCCGCTGAGTGCCGCCGCGCTGCTGCGTCGTAATCTGTGGATTTATGGTTTTGGTGGCCTGCTGGTGCCGTTTGCCGGCATCAAGCTGATCGATATGTTACTGACCCTGACCGGTTGGTTGTAAGGAGTGAACATCATGAGTCAATTACGTCCTGCGGTGATTTTGCTGCTGTTACTAACGTTAATCACCGGGCTGATTTATCCTTTACTCACCACCACGCTGGCCCAGTGGTGGTTCCCGTCGCAGGCCAACGGTTCACTGTTGATAACTGACGGGAAAACGCAGGGATCGGCGTTGATTGGGCAGAACTTCACGCAGCCGAACTATTTTTGGGGCCGTCCTTCCGCCACCGGCGATTCACCTTATAATCCGCTGGCGTCGTCGGGCAGCAACCTGGCGGGCAGCAACCCGGCGCTCGATGACGCGGTAAAACAGCGGGTGGCGGCATTGCGTAAAGCCAATCCGCAGGCCAGCGCGGCGGTGCCGGTCGATTTGGTGACGGCATCGGGCAGTGGCCTGGATCCGCAGATTTCACCGGAAGCGGCCTTCTGGCAGGCACCGCGCGTGGCGGCGGCGCGTCAGCTGCCGCTGGAAGAGGTGAAAAGGCTGATTGAGGATAATACCCATACGCCATTCCCCGGCTTTATTGGCGAACCTGGCGTCAACGTGGTGACGCTGAACCTGGCGTTGGATGCACTGCAATAACTGACTTTTGATTTTAACAGGGAGCGTCCATGAACGATGAACTGCACCGACCGGACCCGGATTCCCTGCTGCTGCAGGCGACGGAAAGCGGGCGCGGCAAGCTGAAAATCTACTTCGGTGCCTGTGCCGGGGTGGGGAAAACCTGGGCGATGCTGCAGGAAGCGCGTCGCCTGCGGGCGCAAGGGCTGGAGGTGCTGGTCGGTGTGGTGGAAACCCATGGGCGTGAGGAGACGGCGGCGCTGCTGGACGGCCTGACGGTTCTGCCGCGTAAGGCGACTGGACAAAACCGCCATCCGGAATTCGATCTGGATGCGGCACTGGCGCGTCATCCGGCGGTGATCCTGATGGACGAACTGGCGCACACCAATGCGCCAGGCTCCCGGCATCCTAAACGCTGGCAGGATATTGAAGAGCTGCTGGACGCCGGGATGGACGTGATGACCACCGTCAATGTTCAGCATCTGGAAAGCCTGAATGATGTGGTCGGCGGCGTGACCGGGATCCGCGTGAGGGAAACCGTGCCGGATCCCTTTTTCGATGCGGCCGACGAAGTGGTGCTGGTGGATTTGCCGGCCGACGATTTACGTCAGCGGCTGAAAGAGGGCAAGGTCTATATTGGCGACCGGGCCGAACGCGCCATTGAGAACTTCTTTCGTAAGGGCAACCTGTTTGCCCTGCGTGAACTGGCGCTGCGCCGCACCGCCGATCGGGTTGACGATCAGATGCGGGCCTGGCGGGACAGCCAGGGTCGGGAGAAAGTCTGGCATACGCGCGATGCAATCCTGCTGTGCATTGGCGATAACACCGGCAGCGAAAAACTGGTGCGTACCGCAGCCCGGCTGGCGGCGCGGCTGGATAGCGTCTGGCACGCGGTCTACGTTGAAACGCCCCGGCTGCACCGGCTTTCTGAAGCCCGACGCCGGGGCATTCTGCGCACCTTACAGCTGGCGCAGGATTTAGGGGCGGAAACCGCCACGCTCTCCGATCCTGACGATGCCAACGCGGTGCTGCGTTACGCACGTGAACATAACCTCGGCAAAATTATCCTCGGTCGCCGGTCTGCCCGCCGCTGGCGGCGCGACAGCTTTGCTGAACGGCTGGGCAAACTCGGCCCGGATCTGGATATGGTGATTGTCGCGCTGGATGAGCCGGTTTCGGCACCGGCCAGCGCGCTGGCCGATAACCGTCCCGGCGGCGACAAATGGCGAAATCCGTTGCGCGGTTGCCTGGCCAGCCTGATTTTATGTTCGCTGGTAACGCTGGCCGGGCGCTGGCTGCTGCCGGGCGTCGACTCCGTGAACCTGGTGATGGTCTATCTGCTGGCGGTGGTGGTGGTGGCGCTGCGCTATGGTCGCTGGCCGTCTGTCGTTGCTACCGTGCTGAATATTGTCGCCTTTGACCTGGTGTTTGTGATGCCGACCGGCACCATCGCGGTGTCGGATGTGCAGTATCTGGTCACCTTCGGCGTGATGCTGGCGGTGGGGGTGATTGTCGGCAACCTGACGGCGGGCGTGCGCTATCAGGCCCGCGTTGCCCGTTACCGTGAACAGCGCGCGCGGCATCTTTATGAGATGGCGAAGACCCTGAGCCGCGCGCTCAGCCAGCAGGACATTGCGCAGGCGTTACCGCGAAGTCTGGACACCACGTTGCAGGCCCGCAGCGAACTGCTGTTGCCGGACGAGCAGGGCGAACTGGTGGCGGTTGGCGAATCGCGGCTGAACAACGTGCCGGATAACGCCATCGCGCGCTGGAGCTTCGATAAAGGCCAGCCCGCCGGTGCCGGCACCGACACCTTGCCGGGTGTGCCCTGGCAGATCCTGCCGCTGAAAAGCGGGAATGAGACCCTGGGCCTGCTGGTGCTGGAGCCGCTGAATCTGCGTCAGCTGATGATCCCGGAACAGCAGCGGCTGGTGGAGACCTTTACGGTGCTGATTGCCAACGCGCTGGAACGTATTGCGCTAAGCCAGCGCGAAGCGGTTTCCCGCCTGGCTGCAGAACGCGAGCAGTTGCGCAATGCGCTGCTGTCGGCGTTGTCGCACGATTTGCGCACGCCGCTGACGGTGCTGTTTGGCCAGGCGGAAATTCTGACGCTGGATCTGGCGACGGAAGGCTCAAAACACGCCATCCAGGCCAGCGAGATGCGCGAGCAAACGCTGAATACCATCCGGCTGGTCAATAATCTGCTGGATATGGCTCGCCTGCAGTCCGGCGGATTTAGCCTGCGTGCCGAGTGGATGGCGCTGGAAGAGTTGATCGGCAGCACGCTGAAGATGATGGCACCGTCGCTGGGCAACAGAAAAGTGGCGCTGGCGTTACCGCAAGAGATGCTGTTGATCCACGTTGACGGGCCGCTAATGGAGCGGGTGCTGACTAACCTGCTGGAGAACGCGCTGAAATATGCCGGTGACGATGCGCAGATAGGCATTCGCGCCGGTGTGCAGGCGCAGCGACTGGAAATTGAAGTATGGGACAGCGGGCCGGGGATTCCTGGCGGCCAGG
This sequence comes from Erwinia billingiae Eb661, assembly GCF_000196615.1. Classification (NCBI taxonomy): domain Bacteria; kingdom Pseudomonadati; phylum Pseudomonadota; class Gammaproteobacteria; order Enterobacterales; family Erwiniaceae; genus Erwinia; species Erwinia billingiae. The sequence goes on along the minus strand of NC_014306.1, from coordinate 4,804,397 downwards.
AAACGCAGATTTTTGAGAAGTTTTCGCGTGGCAACAAAGAGTCGGCGGTGCCGGGCGTCGGGCTGGGCCTGGCCATCTGTCAGGCCATCGTCAGCATTCACGAGGGCAAAATTCGCGCCGAGAACCGGGCGGAAGGCGGTGCGCGCTTTATTATCACCCTGCCGGTCAAAGAGCCGCCGGTGATTGAAGAGTACCAGTGAGCAGGCACAAAAAAAGCCGCCCGGAGGCAGCTTCTTCTGGCACGTCCTTATGCACCATTCCTTATTTGTACAGTTCAGCGGTCATATACACGCCGTTATCTGCACGGGCACTGGTGATTTTGTAAGAATCAGCGCCGGATGCTTTCGCCTGAGCTTCGATTTTGGCCTGTGCGCCGTCAAGGGTTGCACCGTGTGCAGAGATGCTCTGGGCAGCGAAGCTACCGAAAGAAACCAGTGACAGGGCGGCAATAGCGGCGACAGACAGTGTTTTGATGGTTTTCATGGTTAAAATCCTTCTTTATGGTTTGCATGTTTTGCAGGTGAAGACTGTGTGCCTTCGATGGGTGTAATAATAACCCAGGTAATTATTAGTCGATTAACAATAAGTGCGATCTTAATCACACTTTCTCTGCGGGGTTAGGTGGCGCGGGCGGAAGGGATGTATTAAGTGAATGAATATAAAGGCAATAAAAAAGCTCCCGCAGGAGCTTTGCTGTTGAGACTGCGCTATGCCAGCGCAAATTCCCACCGTTTTGCAGGTTTAAGCCAGGCAGCGGGCGATAAATTCGGCCGCTGACCGCGCGCCCTGCGCGGAAATGGTGTGGCCAATGGAAGCATCAAATTGGGTGCTGACGGTAACGCCGGCTTCGCGCAGCGCGGCGGCGGCGGTTTCCGTTTCGCCATAAGGGATCACGCTGTCTGCCATACCATGGATCATCAGCACCGGCGTATTCACCGCCGGATGATACGGCGTTGGTGAGGCGAGGCGACCGGAGAAAGAGACCAGTCCGGCGACGGGCCAGCGGCCAGAAACAATCGCGTCCAGCCCCATAATCGAGCCCTGCGAAAAGCCCACCAGCACCACTTTATCCAGCTGATTTTCCATCTGATGTTCGGTCAGGATTGCGCTGAGCTGCCGGTCGAAGGCGTCGCGCGCGGCTTCCACGCGTGCCGGGCGATTATCCGGGGTGATTCCGTTCAGGCTGAACCACTGATAGCCAGGCCCATGGTCAAAACGGAAAGGGGCATTGGGGCTGGCAAAGCTCACACCCGGCAGATCGCCAGACCAGTGGGCGCCAAGACCGGCCAAATCCTCTCCGTTGCTGCCAACGCCGTGCAGTAAAATTACCAGTCCTGTTGCCATCTTAGCCTCGTTATTTCTGTTGTCGTCGGATGTTGATGTTGCTTTGACCACAAGGCTACACCGGTTTTAGCGGGATTATTATCCCGGAAAAATCGTAAAAACTCTTTCCAGTTTGGAAACAATCCAGTGAACGCTCATTATCGGTTTAACTGAGTCGGTTGCCGCTCTGCGCATCGAACAGGTGCATTTTTTCACTGTTAATGGCCAGCGCAATGGCCTGTTCTGGCTGGGCATCTACCCGACCCGCGAACTGCACATGTAAGGAAAAGCCCTGCCAGTCAATGTGCAGCAGGCTTGATTCGCCGGTCACTTCGATCAGTTTGACGGTGGCGGTTGGCTGCGCCGACGTGGGATCGAGGATGAAATCCTGCGCGCGCACACCCACCAGCACCGGTTTGTTTCCCTGACGGCGGGCGGCGTCATGCCAGCGCGCAGGCAGGGTAAACCTCAAGCCATTGCACAGCACGCCCGGTTGACCTTGCTGGATGTCCAGCTGGCCCTCAAGCAGGTTCATCGGCGGCGAGCCAATAAAGCGGGCCACAAAGGTGTTCACCGGAAAGTCATATATCTCCAGCGGTTTGCCCTGCTGGACGATAACGCCATCCCGCATCACCACTATCTGGTCAGCCAGCGTCATAGCCTCAACCTGGTCGTGCGTGACATACACCATGGTGGTTTTGAATCGCTGATGCAGCGCTTTGATTTCCGCCCGCAACTCCATACGCAGCTGGGCATCGAGGTTGGACAGCGGCTCATCAAACAGGAAAACCTGCGGGTTGCGCACCATCGCCCGACCCATTGCCACGCGCTGGCGCTGGCCGCCAGACAGCGCACGGGGAAAGCGGTTTAGCAGTTTGCTGATGCCGAGGATCTCCGCCACGCGGGCGATTTTGCTCTCCTGCTCTTCGCGTTTGACCCGCTTGACCTTCATATGGAAGCCGAGGTTTTCCGCCACCGTCAGATGGGGATAGAGCGCGTAGCTTTGAAAAACCATCGCAATATCGCGATCTGCCGGATCCAGATCGTTGATCTGTTTGGCATCCAGCAGGATCGCCCCTTCTGACAGCGTATCCAGCCCGGCCAGCAGCCTGAGCAGCGTGGATTTGCCACAGCCTGACGGGCCGACCAGCACGGTAAAGCTGCCGTCCGGAATGGTTAAATCCAGCGGGCTGAGCACCGTTTGTTTACCGTAGCGCTTGGCCACTTTCACCAGTTCAACACGAGCCATAATTCAGCGTTCTCTCCATAAAAGGGCGACGGCTAGCCTTTACTGCCGCCACTGGCCAACCCGTTAACCAGGCTTTTTTGCAGCCAGATGGCAATAAACAACGGCGGAACCGAGGCCAGAATGCCGACGGCGGCAATCAGCCCGTCATCGGTGGCGCGGCCTGCGGTAAAGCCCGCAATGGTCACGGGCAGCGTCTGGGCACTGATATTGCTGGTAAACAGCAAGGCATAAAAGAATTCATCCCAGGCCAGCAGCCAGCCAAAAAGCGCCGACGCGCCCAGCACCGGTTTCGCCAGCGGCAGCGTGATGCGCAGCAGTACCTGCCAGAAGCGCAGCCCATCCAGACGCGCCGCCTGTTCGATGTCCCTTGGCAGGGCATCAAACTGGTTTTTCAGCATCCAGGTGAGAAACGGCAGGATCAGCGAGCAGTAAACCAGCACCAGGCCAAGGTGGGTGTTCAGCAGATTGAGCTGTTGCAGCACGAAATAGAGCGGCAGTACGAAGGCCACCGGCGGCACCATATAAATTGCCAGGCTGCCAAACAACCAGCCGTCACGGCCCGGATAGCGGGAAAAGCTGAATGCCGCCGGGATCGCCAACAGCAGCGAAATTAGCGTGGCGCTGGTGGCCACCAGAATACTGTTACCCAGCGCATGCAGGAATAACGCCCCCGGCTGACCGGGCTCAAGTGACACCAACGCCGCGTAGCGACTGAAATCCCATTTGCGCGGTAACCACTCCAGCGGAATGCGCGCCAGATCGTTATTCGAGCTGACGCTCATCAGGAACAGCCACAGCATCGGGCCAAGGATGCTGACCGCAACCAGCAGCGCGGCCAGATAACGCAGAACCAGCCGGAGTTTACGCTTCATTGACTACGCTCCTGCGGCGTTGGCGATAGAGCATCGCCATATAAAGGGCAATCAGGATGCTGCACATCAGCGTCATCAGAATGGCGTAGGCCGCACCGCTGCCGGCACGGAGATAGCTGAACGACTCCTGATAGACGAAGAAGCTGAGGGTTTTGGTGCTGTCGACCGGCCCACCGCGCGTCATCACATAGATGATGTCGAAGATTTTAAAGGCATCGATGGTGCGCAGGATTAGCGCCACGCTGAGCGGCCCGACAATGGCCGGGAAGGTAATGGCGCGGAAGCGGCGAAAGGCGGACGCGCCATCCAGCCGGGCGGCTTCAAACAGATCCTCCGGAATCGACTGCATTGCGGCCAGCGTCATCAGGGTGACCAGCGGGTAGTTTTTCCAGACGTCCGCCAGCATCACCGCATTCAGCGCGGAATCCGGTGAACCCAGCCAGCTGCGGTAGCCGTCAATAATGCCCAGTTGGGTCAGCAGGGCGTTAATGCTGCCGTAGTCAGGATTGAAATTCAGTCGCCACATCATGGCGTTAACGATGGTCGGCAGCGCCCACGGCAAAATCACCAGCACGCGCAGCACGCTTCGGCCATAAAACTTTTGATTGAGCAGCAAGGCGACCAGCACGCCAATAATCCCTTCCAGCGCCACCGACACCACGGTGAAATAGAGCGTACGCAGGATAGAGGCAAGGAAATCGGGATCGGTGAGGGCATAGAGATAGTTCTCGATACCCACGTAATTGATTTCGCCACCGGTGCCGATTAGCGCGGCATCGGTAAAGCTGAGCCAGAT